>NZ_AUMW01000009.1 GCF_000430885.1 Desulfotruncus alcoholivorax DSM 16058
TAGGGTTATGGTTCCTACCCGGGTGGTTAGTTGGTGCGGGGATGTACCGTTACGGTACCCTTTCCTTTCGCTGGTACGCTCGTATGGCTCAGCTTGAAGTTGTTCGGTGGCTTGCGCCTGTAAGATTTGGTTCAATACGGATTCCAACAGGGCTGCTACTCCAGAATCTTTGTTATTGCTTAAAAATAGACGGTGCAAAAGTTCCTGATTTACGGTAATCTGGTATTGAGCCATGCAAATTCCTCCTTTGTTAGGTTTGTTTTGGCAATTCAATTCTAACTGAGGAATTTGTCTGGCTCCAGTATTTTTTTGGAAACCTATTTTACACAATTATACGGACTTAACTCCGCACCGGCCAATATTTGATAAGCCTTTTGCGCACCTTGATTGAATTTTTTATACCGGTCCCTTTCCTGGCACCAGATATCCTTAACGGCACCTTCGCACCAGGCACCCACCGGAATAATAAGTTTGCCTAGTTTCCTGGCGGTTTGATATTCTTTTTGCAGCATTTCCCTGTTAACTTGAATACCACCGCCACCGACAAAAATACAACACCCGCTTCGTTTAATCATATCTTCTCTATACTTTTGTAACAAATCCGGGGAACTGCCTGCAAATGGTGCCAGGCTAAACCTGGCAAAATACTCGGAGCTTTTACCGCTCCTGTATAACTGCTCCATTGCCCCTGCAAGCACATGGGCATCTATAGTTGAGTCAAAGCCGCAGGTTATATTGTAACCTTCCAGTATGGCATACTTGCCCAGCCGGCGTAAAAAATCATAAAAACTCCGCCCCGGTTCTGCATTTTCTTCACAATGCCCGGAAACATAAATATTTTTTTTATAGTATTCTTTCTCGATACTGCTTAATATATCAGCTATGCCGCCGTAATCATCAACCGGCACGGTTTGGATATTATACCGTTTAAGATCATCCACAAACAATTCAAATCGATTTTTTTCATAGAGATAATCGTCATCACCAGGCTGCGGGCGACGCATAATGGTGTAATGTTCCCTTGCATTCTCCCTGAAAATTGCTCTGATCTTGCCGAAAACCCTCTGCAAATTGGGATCATTAAAACTAAATCCCAAAAATAAAAAGGTATGTTCCACCAGGGCGCAGTAAAAAGCGCTGGACATGGCGGAGCGTCTGGTATCGTAAAACTCGTAATCATCCCTGGTCAGCACTATGCTGTTCAACTGGGATACGTCTCCATGCATCTTGTAGATGGTTACCGGAGCATTTACATTGGAATAAGCCAGGGCATCATCGTCCCGTACCACATTACAGCTAATGCCTGCCTGGCGAAAAGTCTCTTCAATAACAAGGTCATAATTGGTAGTCCAGATGTTTGATACCGGCAGCCTGGTAATAATCAGGTGACTGTCTGTTCCCGTTACATTCTTGCCGAAATGATTTAATATTTCTTGCGTTAAACCTCCACGGTTTCCCTTTCGCAATACGTACATTTGGGCCAGTCCTATCAGGTCATCCTCTTTCTCGACATTTAGGCCAATTTCTTTGGCCGGCTCCCTTAGAAGTTCCTTCCAGTCGAAAAAGCCCACCGGCTTGGACAGGCCTGCCCCTAAAAACAGCGCTGCCCTGCCACAGCGAAGCATATCTACGTATTTTTTAATCATTTGCTCCCGATCAATCATCCATTATTGACCCTTCCGTCTAAGCATAGTAAACCAAAGTATAGTAAACCGTCATATATATTTGAGAACTCTAAATTACCGCGCTGCGCTCGTAATGACAATTGTTAAACATCATAGGAAACGTAACAATTATTATTCCCGGGCACGGCTTTTTGAAATCTCAAAAATTTATAAAAAATAGCAGCCGGAATTGTTTTCCTGACTGCTATTTATCACATGATCTATTGTTTTACCAGACTGTAATCCGGCTCTATCGGTACTGAAGTATCCATATTACCATTTAAAATACTTTCTTGTTTGTTACCTTCCAGCAAGAATTGCACTTTTTTAATGCCCGGCAGCTTGCAGAGGGAGTCAACCACAGCATAAATGGTCATGGTTTCTCCTGCCGAACCACCCCAGTGATTATCACGAAACTCTTTGGAGAAATCAACATAGGCAACCCCGTCAACGACCTTGGAGGAAAGAAGTTTAGTTCCATCAGGAATCACCTGCCCCAGGTTTTTATTTGCCGGACCTTTAATTAATTCACGAATAACGGCACTTTCCATTGTTTCATCTTTACCTTTTGATACTTCCCGCACCTCGGGAACGAGATTCATCGACTGGTCGTCGCTGAAGTAAATAGTGACTTTTGGGACTGCACTGGTATCAGGATTATTCCCCAGTTCACTTTCCTGATTCACCCCGGGGTTTTGTGAGCCCGGAGAATTAGCAGGCTTTTTGCCGCAAGCGGCAAAAGACAACATTAGCAGCACCGCAAGCAGGGCAACGATCCCTTTTGACCAAAATCCGTTTGTTTTTCTAATTTCTAACATCTCCTTTCATAGAATCTCAACCCAGAAAAATTTAAGCAGTTTAGCCCATTCTTTGCCGCCTGGCTAAATAAGTAACAGCCACCAATATTACTGCCGGTAAACCCAATAATAAAGGTGTAATAACAGTATTTTTTTGTTGTGCCAAATCCGCCAGTTTAAATACCAAAGCAGCCAGGGTAGAAACATTTACGGCCAATGCCTTATTTGCTTCCAGGTAAGCACCGGCAATTAATATTGATAAATAATATAGCAACAGGAAAAAGTAATTGGGATAGATCCGAGAATGGTAATTGATTAAAGCTATTAATACAACATCACCAAAAAAAGAAGCATAATAGATTTTTTTATTTTGCATAAAAGGAAATTCCCTGAGCCGGATCCATATCACATAAACAACCATAAGGCCCAGCAGCGTCCCATATCTTTGCGCGCCTGCGTTTTCGATTCTTAAACCAAAAAAGAGAAGCACAACCAGCGCTATGTTTCTGGCAATCACCAGGTAATTTAACAGCTTTGGATTCAAGTTACGACCTCCGGATAACCACTTAACCCATTTTAACAGAGATCAGCCTGATGGTATATCCCCATCCTTAAAAATTGTGGTTGAGAATGCCGGTGGCTCCCCGCTGCGTTCGGAACTTTCGCGAGTCCAATCCGATACACCGGCACAAAAGAGAAACCCCGTAACCGGGGCGGGAACTAAAAAGGTGGTATTTTTTCGTTAACCGCCCAGGGTGATATCCTGGGTTTCATACCACTGCAATGCTTCATAAAAATGGTCCTTTTTAAAATCAGGCCATAAATCATCTATAACATAAAAGTCGGAATAAATGGATTGCACGGGTAAAAACCCGCTTAACCTTCTCCTGCCTCCCCAGCGGACAATTAGATCAATTCTTGATATATCCGATGATGCAATATAATGGTTGATATTGCGTGATTTTTTAGCATCATTATGATCGCCGGCATTAATAAAATGACTCAGGTCCCACTTCCACCCGTAATTGACAAGAAAATTAATTTTAATTAAACCTTTGCCAAAGGTTTTCCTTTGCTTGAATTCCAGAAGCTCTTTGGGAAAAAGCGAAGAAGAGTAATCACCAAGAACCAGCAGGGACGCATCCCGGTTGGCAAGCATTTGTACAGCATCCACGCAAGCCTTTTGGAATGCCTTAGTCTGAACAGCCGGCCTTTTGGTATTGTCCTGGGTAAAACCGTAAAAGGTTAGTTCCGGTATACCCAGTTCCAAACACATTTCGTACAGCATCATGCCCGGGCCCAGTCCATTCTGATACCCGTCCTGCTTGGCCAGGCCGTTCTGAACAGCCCACCTCCGGTTCCCGTCAGGTATTACCCCTACATGCTTCGGCACTCTTCCAAATCTCGGGCATGTCATATTGCTCCTCCAAATCTAAAGTTATGCAATTAATAACATGCCCATTTTGTCTTAAACTATCCATTTCAATTAATATTGTCTAAACCTGTCCTATCGTGAAAAATTGTGGTTTTAGTACCGGTGGCCCCCGCCATACTTTTTCATTGATCTGCCGGCGCCGCGCTTACTCATTGATAGCCCGCTCCAGTATGCGGTACATCCGGTCAACCATGGCGCGCGGGTCTACAACCAGGCCTGCCGCCGCCAGGGCGTTATCGTAAATCTGTTCCGCTGCCAGCCTGGCAAATTCCTCATCCTTCTGCCTGAGCAAATCCAAACCTATAATTATTTTATGCCGCGGGTTGATCTCAAGCGCTTTCCCGCCCATGGAGCCGAAATCCTTGTTGACCGCCTGCATAACCCGCTGCATGCTGCTGGTCATAAAGCCATTAAGATTAATGATCATGGCCGGGCTGTCGACCAGGCGCTTGGACTCCCTGACTTCCTCCACCCTGTCCCCCAGGGTTTGCTTCAACCAGGCTGTCAGGTTGCGTAAATCCAGGCCTTCAAGGGTTTGCTCTTCTTGATTGGCAGCTTCCTGATCCAACTCAGGCAGTTCCAGATCGGCCTGATCGGCTGAAACCAGTTTCTTACCCTTATATTCAGCAAGGTTGGTTAGGACAAAATCATCCACCGGCTCGTGGGTATAAATCACTTCTATATCCCTTATCCTAAATGCTTCCAAGTACGGCCCGGCCTCAATCAGTTCGCGGCTGGGACCGTTGATGTAGTAGATATTTTTCTGGTTTTCCGGTGCCCTTTCCACGTAATCATCCAAGGATATATATTTCCCCGGCTCAGATTTTGATGACTCAAATCTTAAAAGCGGAGCTATATCCTTATTGTAGGTGAAATCCGAAGCCGCTCCTTCCTTCAGGAAAATTCCAAATTTATTCCAGAATTCGTTATACTTTTCTGTGTTCTCTTTAGCCCGCTCGCCCAAAAATTTTAAGAACCGCCCCGTGATAACCTTGCGCAGCTTGGCCACCAGTGCGCTGTCCTGCATGGTTTCCCTGGAGATATTGATAGGTATGTCTTCACTGTCGACCACGCCCTTTAAGAAGCGAAGCCATTCAGGCAATAGCCCTTCGGCTTTTTGCTGGATCAATACTTTTCTGCAATACAGTGAAACTCCCGGCTCCATTTTGCCAAAGCCGAATCGTTCCAAATTCTCACCGGGCACAAAAAGCAGCGCGTTAATAGCTACAGGCGCATCGGCAGTAAAATGCAGTCTGAAAAGCGCATCGTCAAACGCATTGGCGATAAACTTGTAGAATTCGGCATATTCCTCTTCTTTTATTTCATTTTTATTACGGGTCCAGATTGCCTGCAC
This sequence comes from Desulfotruncus alcoholivorax DSM 16058, assembly GCF_000430885.1. GTDB lineage: Bacteria > Bacillota > Desulfotomaculia > Desulfotomaculales > Desulfallaceae > Desulfotruncus > Desulfotruncus alcoholivorax. The sequence continues at coordinate 5,251 of NZ_AUMW01000009.1, forward strand.
CGTATTAACCTTTTCCCCCTCCAGCATAATGGGAAAGGGAACAAAATTGGAGTACCGCTGGACTATTCTTTTAATATTATCCTTTGAGGAGAACTCAGCTGCGTCATCCTTCAACTCAAGCATAATTGACGTACCACGGCTAAGACCATCAACCGGGGTAATGGTAAAACTGCCCACACCATCTGAAACCCACTCGTACCCCTGGGACCCGGCGCGACAAGACCTGGTAAGCACCCTGACTTTTTTGGCCACCATAAAAGCGGAATAAAAACCTACCCCAAATTGTCCAATTAAATTTAGATCCTTCCTATCCGACTCTACGAGGTGCTGGAAAAAAGCTTTAGATCCGGAATGAGCAATAGTGCCCAGGTTTTCTACCAGCTCGTCCCTGGTCATCCCAACTCCGGTGTCTTTTATGGTTAAAGTTTTGTCCTGATCATTTGGCTCAATAGTAATTTCGTAAGGCAAACCGGGGTCCAGCATGTCCTTATCGGTGATACTTCTGTACCTTAATTTTTCAAGGGCATCAGCAGCGTTGGAAATCAGTTCACGCAAAAAGATCTCCCGGTCGGTATAAAGTGAATTAATAACTATATCCAGCAGTTGCTTGACTTCCGCCTGAAATTCCAGCGTTTCGTTCTGATTTACCGCATTTTCAGCCGCCATATTTTCTACCTCCTCTTATTGTAGAAAAATTAACAGTAAGCCAAAAATTTTGTTAGCACTCCAACTTAATGAGTGCTAATTTTTTTGATATTACAATGACTATATCCTAAAATCAACCTTTAGGATAATTAAATTCTGTTAATTATTCCCCTTTCATAAGAATTATCTCCATCTAACTTTAAATTATATACTAAAAGAACGTTCAAACAGGCACTCTAAATGATAACTATCTCATTAATGGATGGCAACGGATGCTGCAAAAATTGCAAGGATAACTTGTGTAATAATTATTAAATTAATTAAGTAATAGCACGTGTATCAATAACGATCACACATGCTATTTTATTTTTGCTTTGCCAACGCGAATAAGATCAACCATTAACGCCGGGCGAACTATCAAGCCAGTTAAGGACTGCGGCTGTAACAAGACCGTAGATGATGGCGCCTATAACGTTAGATAATTGTGTATTTGGCCCTGTCTGGTATAAATGAGGGACTTGGAACAATACCGGAATAGAGAAAAGAATAAAAGAAACAATAAATCCGTAAAATGCACCTTTTATTAGGTAACCTCTCGAAGTAATTGTTAAAAACAGAAAAGATAAAATGATTCCTAAAAAACCGGACCATAATATTTGTGTAATTAAAGATACTATAGTTTCAGCCATATTTTCAGGCAGTTCGCCGTAGATCATCATAGCTGCCCAATCAAGGTAACGGAATGAGCCAAAATGCAAAAAGCGATTAGAAATCATGTCCCATACATTCATACATATACCGCCTGTAATTCCTGCTATCGTTCCTCTGAAAGTCCTGTCCATAGCTGTTAAGTATCAAATTATTTGAGAAAAGTGAGATTAGGTGAGACTAAGCGGGAAATGACGTGAAATGCAGTTGTATCAAGGGTTTAGATGTGATTTTGGTAACTGGAAATTCTCATTTTATGTGAGACAAAAATATGTCGAATGTTTGAAATTTGACCTGTCGTTGTATTTTGATGTTAACGGTAACAGGCTATATAAAAATGGGTGTTACTAAATTTTTAAGGCGTTTAGAAAAGTAGATATAATGCGCGTTACGTGGTGTTACTTAGTGTTACCAAGGCGTTACTGGATTAAAATTTTTATGGTCCGGTGGCGCTTTTTTATTTCAAAAAATAGGTCTGAGGTTGTAAACCTGAGGTTGTAAACTTGTAAAGTTGTAAACTTACCGTCAAAACGTTGCTACGCAAGGGATGCGGCGTTTAAATCTCTAAATGGTAACAATTCCCTGGAAATTGATTTCGACATGAAATTTTGCATAATTATGCGTATATTTTGCATAAAAGAATGTGTTGGTACTTTTATCAAATATCACTATGTAATTTATCTATTAACCTATAAAGACTAGCACGACTACCAACGCGCCAATCATGCTTATTTGCTTCTTTTTCTAAGTCTCTTATTGCTTTTGCTTTTGAGAGTCTGTGGTTTTCCTTAAATAATTCCCTTAAAAATTAGGCTGCTTCCAAGTCGGTGGCCCTGGCCTTAGAAGATGCTTTTGGCAAGTAGACTATTTTGCTCTGTTGCACATCGGCCAGGCGCTTAACTTCAAAGGCCAGCTCATCCAGGCGGCGCTGCACTTCTTGTAGTGCTTCGATCGGTACCAGCCGCTGACTCTCAACTGCTTCGTACAGATCAATAAGCATTTCCTGTACCTGTATAGCCTTTAGTTGGTTTGACTTCATGCAGATTTTTAAGGCCCCGCGCTTAGTAAAGAATCGTACCTGTTGTTCGCCCCCAGGTGTGGTCAAGTTGACTACCCCTGTATCGTAAGGAGGCGTCATATTGATGCCCCCTTTATGGCTATAGTCACATTGACGCTCCATTTCCTTAAAGCTATCTTTGTTACGGTTAAATAAAATGCGAACAGACCTTTCATGTGCATATCCCAATGCTTTTGCCAATACATTAGCGGTGACTACCGGTTGACCGTCAACAGATACCACTGCTAATTCTCCAGCCTGGGCAAGTACGGGAAGTAGATCATTATTATTTATCAAAGTGTTTCACCTCTCTTGAGTGGCCAGACCTCTGCCATAAATTATAACATAAAAAAACCGGAATATTTTCCGGTTTTTGTCTAAATAAAAAGCTCTACTAGGTTTCGCGGAGCTTGACTTCTCCTTCTGCTTTTTTAATAACATGGACCACTTTGCCAATGACGGAGATATTTTTAGGTGGTTGGATTTCAATGGGCTTGTACTTTGGATTTGCTGACTTGAGAAGTATTCTTTCGCCCTGTCGGTAAAAATATTTTATAGTAGATTCATCGCCGATCCGGACAAGGGCTGCTTCTCCTTGATCCACCATTGGTTGATGTCGGATAACAACAAAGTCACCGTCATTGATTCCCATACCTATCATGCTATCCCCTTTTGCTCGGACTATGAATGTCTTATCCATAGCGAACCGCTTGTCCACAGGAACATATCCTTCCAGGAGTTCATTAACCAGAATGGGCCGGCCGGCGGCTGAGTTACCTAAAAGCGGTAAGTAAACCTCGTCTGTTTCTCTAACCAATTCTTCCGCAACCTCCATGTGGTGCGTCTTTTTTTTGTGCTTCATTATTGGTGGACTTTCGTTTTGTATACCCTTTTCCTTTTTATGACGATACTCAAGAAACTCAATAATGGTTTGTAATTCCTTTTTTACCTCCTCGCTAAGCCCATTAATAAAGTCGGTAATATCGTCCTGGTCTGTGTTTTGAGGCTTATTGTCATTTCCTAAAAGCAACCAGTCAATACTTACTTTGAATTTTTTAGCAATATTAATAAGGGCCTTGGCACTAGGTAATACTTTTCCTAGTTCCCAAGTAGCTACATTTCCGGGAGATGCCTCTATTATCTCTGCAAATTGAGCCTGCGACAATCTGTGTTTACCCCTAAGAAGTTTTAACCGTTCAGAAATACTCATCTAAATTAATTCCTCCACTTCAAAATTGGAGTGTCTTGTGTTGATAATGGCTCTAATGTTTGATTTTCCTCTAAATTTGAAGCATTTATGTTGACGTTCGCTCTAATATTGAAGTATAATCATTAATAGGAAATATTTCCGCTTTTCATTCTACCATGAAAGCGGAAACCATTCCATTAAAACATATGTCGAAGCACGCCAGGGGGTGATGGTTTGAAACCCAAAGAATTGACACTATTCGGGATAGAAGTTAAAAAAAGGCTTTTGGAATTGCGGATGAGCCAGAAGGACTTTTGTAAGAAGCACAAAATACCGGAAAACCGCTTTTCGGAAATTATGTATGGCACCATACCTGGCAAAAAGTATCGTGATAAAATCGCCAAGGTGCTGGGTATTAAAGAGTCAGCTTAACACGAACCTAAGCGAAATATGTAAGAAAAAATGTTAAATGGTTGGAGGGGTTATGAATGGATAAGAAGGTTGCAAAGTTAGCTTTTGAAAGCTTGTACGGTCCAACTATTGAGTCGGTTTGTAGAGAGTTTGCAATGTCAAGGAAGTATCAATTTTCTGGCGGTCAAAATGAAGCTAATGCCGATGGGCAATTATTAGTCCTTTACCGGTTAGCACTACAGACCAAAGACGCAGCTTTAATCGCTGAAATGGAAGCTTTAGCAGGTTATTAAAACTGGAGGTGGTTGAAACAAGAAAATTTGGCATTGATCCTCTGGAGATTGCACCGGTTAACCCAATAGATTATCGGTGTGTAAACGGCAAGTGGGTTTATGATCCCGGCTGGTGGAGGGAGATACCTTTACAGCACAGGGATAAGGCGAAGGAGAAAAACCAGAGGAGCAAAACTGCAAGGAGGCGCAGCCGTGGTTAAGGTGTGTGAAAGGGTCCATAAGGTTGTATGGGACATAATGACTATGCCGTGTGAGCTTAAAGCAATAGCCAGGGAGCATGAAGCGGAAGGTTACAAGGTTGAGCGTGGCGCGGCCGGGGTGGTGATACTGAAGCTGGATAACGGCGAAGTGCACTACGTGCCGGCCGGCGCTGAAATTAGAAGAGTGATTTTTGCCTATTAAATGCGAGGGGGTTGAAGGCTTGAATAAAAAAGAAAACGCCCAAAGAGGGCGCGTGCTTACTTTGTTAGAGCTGGCAAAAGAACTTGAAATGTTTATCGAATCATACTCAAAGAAAATTCAGACACTGACAAACCCTTCCTTTCCAAAGGATCAACGAATATTTGCCAAGTATTATCGATCGCTTCAGCAAATGCAAGTCCAATAGGTTTAGTTGATTCAATTTTTACAGCATCAATTTTGTTTTTATCCAAAACAGTTGAAATTACAGCTAGTCGTTCAAATAAGAAAAATTTAATGTCAATGGGTTGAGACTTAATTACTTTTCGCATCTGATGTTCATTTATGCAACTTTTAAGCTGATTAATAACATTATTTATCCCATGCTTTAACTCTAACCTTTTTAGATCAACTGCTTCATGTGTAGGAAAGCAGGACGCATAATTGTCAATACCTTTAATATCAGCTTTTGTATAGCAACTTCTTAATAAGTCTTTGCAAGCGTGTGAAAGATAAAAAGTTTTAAAACCATCCACATATTTCACCCCCTCCCCTGTTGGTTTGGTTGGCACCTTGAAAGTTCGGCATGGGAGGCGGGTGCCCCTATGGGGGGATACTAGTGAGAATTTTCGATACATATAACCACCTTTAGAGGGGGGGAGAAAGTGAACACAGCGCGGCAGGAAATTGAAACCTGGCTTACTACCAGCCAGGCGGCACAGCTTGAAGGTATATCGCGCCAGGCGGCATATAGGAAGGCCAGCAATGGCGAGTGGATAGCGAGAAAACAAAAGATTACCACCGGTTGTGGTGGTGGCGGAAAGGGATATATGGTTGCACTCTCTTCCCTTTCCGCCACGGCCCGCCGCCGGTTCTATTTTAAAAACGGGCAGGAGCCGGCACCTGTGGAGCTGGTTAAAGATAAGCCGGAGGAAAAGCAGGAACCGGCTGCAAGCAGCGATACCCAGGTAATGAATTTGGCTGAGATTGAGGCTTTGGTGGGTAAAGTCCAATTTAGAAAAATGCTGAAAAAGGCTGAGTTTGATGCTAAGCCTGTGTTGGAATTTTTAGATGCTACAGGAAATAAGACTGACGCGGCGCTTGAGATAGCTGACAGGTACGGCATATCAACGGCCACGTTATACCGCAGAGTTAAAGATTACAAGCAAGGAGGTGTGGCAGCTCTTATGAGGCAGTTACCCAGTTTGGGCAAGGGCAAGATGCGCAGATCAGTGGACAATGATGTTGAAAAATTTGCCCGCGCTGAATGGCTGCAGCTGAACAAGCCCAAGGTGGCCCATGTGCATAAAAAGGTCAAGAAGTTCTGCGAGCAAAACGGGTACCCGGTACCCAGCCGGGCCACTATTTACCGGGTAATTGAAGACTTAAAGGAAAACGAGCCGGATTTGGTTTGTCTGGCCCGCGAAGGTGAAGAGGAATACATGAAGAGGTTTGCCGAGAAAGCCGTCCGGAATGATCCAGAGTACGTCAACCAGATATGGGAAGGCGATCATCATTTAATGGACGTTTTCGTGGCCTATCAAGGCAAGCCGGTAAGGCCCTGGCTGACCGCCTGGCTGGACGTGGCCTCCAGGACAATAACCGGCGTGACTTTGGCCCTGCAATGCAACGGCAGGACCATTGCCCTGGCGCTTAGACACGGGATGTTGCGCAAGAAGATTTCCGGTTGGGACGGGGCTATTAGTAAGCCGATGGCCGGCGCGCTCTATTCGCTGGGTTGGGATATAGCTGAGCTGGATGATTACGCCGGAACTGAAACGCCGATTTGCGGGATTCCGGAAGTTCTGTATATCGACAATGGTAAGGATTATGTGGCTCAGGTTAAGAAGGGGCGCAAAAGTAAGGATTGGGAATATTCGCGCGAGGTGCGCAGCGCCTGCGACATTCTTAACATCAAGGCCATGTTTGCAACCGCATACAGCCCGTGGGCCAAGGGTCATATGGAAAGATGGTTCGGTACCCTGACCGGTCAATTTTCCAGGTACCTGCCCGGCTATTGCGGGTCCGATAATAAGAGCCGCCCATACGGACTTGATGAAAAGAAAATGGCCGAGCGCGGCGAGCTGTTGGAACTGGAAGAGCTGTATGCTCTACTTGAAATTTACATTCATATCTACCATAACACGCTGCACAGCTCACTAGGCATGAGTCCCTATGAAAAGTACGAAAGACTGCCCAAGGCCAGACAGGGACTCCCGGAAGAACGGGTACTGGATATTTGCCTCATGGACGTGGACAAGGCCAAGGTACACGAAAGCGGCATCCAACGTTTCGGCACAGTGGGCAAGCGCCGCTGGTATACGCATCAGGCATTGGAAAGCTATGTCGGGCGTCAGGTGGTCATCAGGTACGATCCCAACCGGATCGGCGAGCTGCTGGTGTTTGATCCTACCACCGGAAAGTATGTATGCACAGCAACTAACAGGGAGTTAATGCAGTGGGGCGCATCACAAGACGATATCAAAGAGTTTCTTAAAAGGCGGGCACGCAGGAAAAAACAGATCAAGGCACGCCTGGCCGAGTATAAGGAAACTCTGGAGGATGTGGTGGCCAACCGCCAGGAAAGCGGCCCGGACCGGATCACCGGCAAGACCTCCGATCAGGGCGATGTGCGGATGATCACCGGTATGGAAGAAGCCTCTAAGGCAGATAAGAATACTACTGCATCCGGAAAGCGGGCTAAAAAGCAAGCTGCCAATAACGGCAGGTTCGATGAGTATATTAGGAAATTAGGCAACCAATCAAATTAAATAGGAGGGCTATTAATGGCTAATTTGGAAGATAACTGGTCTCATGAAAGGATTCTGTTAAAGAAACTCGTTAGCGAGGAAGGTACAACGGTTAGTGATATTGCCAGGGAAATAGGTTTATCCAGGCCGGCTGTGAGCCGGTATCTCAATGGTAATTATCCCGAGAGCGAAGAAATGCTAACGGCTGTACGCGGATATTTATCCAGGATCGGCAGATTGGGAGAAAGTAGTGATAATGCGGAAGTTGTTAAGCCAACTACACCGAAATTCAAGAAAAACATTAAAGAGTTAGGTTTTATTGTAACCGAAGATTCCAAGAGAGTGTATGGTACCTGCCAGGCGTGCCACCGAGACAACGAGTTCGGTTTGATTACCGGTAATCCTGGCACAGGTAAGACATTCGCTCTTGAAGCTTACCAAAGGGAGAATTTTTTGAATGTAGTTATAGTGACATGCGACAAAACAAGCACTGTTAAAAGCGTTTTGATTGACATAGCCGAGGCGCTAGAAACTGATCCTAAAGGCTCTTCATCAACGCTACTAAGAAAAATCGTTAAGGAACTTAAAAAACATAAGCGCCTGATAATAGTAGACGAGGCCGATTTGGTGACCGGACCTCAGGTGCTGGAAGTGATCAGGGCTGTCTATGACAAGTCAAAAAATTGCGGCATAATTCTTTGCGGCAACAATGTACTGGAAGAGCGGATTTTGATGTATGCCGAGGACAGGCCGGAAATGGCAAGGCTGAGAGATCGGATCGGATATTATTCCAACCTTAGCGGTATATCGGAAAATGAGGCCAACGAATTCCTGGACGGGGTTAACTTAGCTCCCGAAGCCAGAAAGATGTTGGCCAGCATAGGTCGCCGGCGCGGCATCAGGCAGCTGGTTAAGGCACTTGGACGCCTGCTGGATGTAACAGCCGGCGAACAGATCAAGCCTGACCTTGTCCAAGAGTTAGGCCAAATAGTGCTTAGCTTCAACGCCTAATGACGCGCAGATAAATACGCATCTAAATTGTATTGCAAATTACTGCAAATGGCAATTGAATATTTTACCGGTGCCGAAAGGCCCTCCCCTCGTCCGGGTTGGCACCCGGTACCTGAATGAGGAGCCACGAAAGGGGGATTGATTTTGACCAGAAAGCAGTTGAGTGCGGCAAAGTTGGAATGTAGAGATAGCAAGTGCAGGTATTATTATCGCTGCGCAATTTACTGGGGCCAAAGATGCAACCGAATGGGCGGCAGTAAAATTCCAAGGATCAAAGAGGTTAGGTTAAATTACTTTAACTTCTAGGTAGTGCCACCGGCCAAAACATTACCCGGAGGTGTGGAATGTGGCAGCAAAGAAAGACCTGATCGCTTGCATCAATATTGCAACCGGTGAGGGGTTTTGCAGGATCAAAGAGTTTTGGTTAAGTTTGGAGGTTGAGATTGTTTCAGCTGAAGACATGAAAGTTTTTGTTATACCGGTTCGTGAAAACAAAGAGGAAATTGCGCAGCCATTAAAGCAAGCGGCTATGGTCGCAAAGGATGCACCGATACCACTGCCAAAACCAGGTGAGTATCCCAATGTTGTTAAGCTTGGATCATGGACCAAACTTGAAAAGAAGCAGTTGGAATACCTGGTGGTGCAAGGTGTATCTGATGACGAGATAGCAAAGATGCTTGGTAGAACCCTGCAAGGGGTGAAGCGTATTAAAAAATCTATTATTAGAAAAAGAGTTTTCGGTAGTGGAGGTCGTAGCAAGCATGGTAAGGTGGTGAGCTTACTTGGCGGTTAATATGAGTTTTGGCGATACGGTTAGGGTAGCGGTTCGGAGCTTGCAGGGAAATTTGATAACACAAGATGAAGCAATTGAAACTATTATTGACGCCGCGCATAACCTGTGTGTTGATTGTGAAAATGAGACTAGAAATAATTTAAAGCTGGCAATGGCTACCCTGGAGCGAGCTGTGGAAGATGAAAGGCGCGGCCCGGCGGAGGTGACGGATTGAGTAATAGTTTAGAAAATAATGACAAGCCAAACGTTATAGACAAGGATGGTTGGCAAGCGATTAGAAAGTCTTTGGAAAACCTGCATACTCCGGTTGAGCTAAGATGTGACGGCTATAAAATAACGCTGGTTTTAACTCGACTTAGCCAGTTTTCGAATGGCATTGTGGTCTACGTTAATAACAAGATAAATATTAAATGGCTAACTAACGATTGCGAAGAACGGAGGCGATTTTACAGGCCGATACAAAGGTCACTATATACCCCAAAGCAGAAAAAGGCTTTAGGTAAAGTATCAAAGAGGATGCGCAAGCTCTCCGGGATACCTGATCCAGACGCTAAATTTACCAGCTACCGTCACTATTGGACGTCTTTTAATTCTTTAAAAAACCATTTAATTAAAAATAACAGTGTTATTGAATTGATTAAGGCATAGGAGAGCGAATAGCGAAGGAGGATGATTATGGCGAGAAAAAGGATGGAGGGGACTGCCCTTAAAAGCTGGGATGAGGTGAATTTAAACCTCAAAGAAATTTGCGAGTGTGAACTGGAACTGGAGTCCATTGAGGGTGAAATGAACACTAAAATCCAGGACTTAAAGCTTGATGCAGAGATGAAGGCCAAGCCGATCCAGGAGCGCGTTGCCAGGTTGGCCCAGGAAGTTAAAGAGTTTACCGAATTAAACCGTGATGATATTAAGGGTAAAAGCAGGAATTTGAATTTTGGCAAGGTTGGTTTCCGGCAAAGCACCAAGATTTTGGTGCGCAGCGCCAAGGCGGTTATAAACGCTTTGCGGTTACGCAAGATGGATGATTGCATTGTTGTTAAGGAGTCTGTTAATAAAGAGCGGCTGCGTGAGTACCCGGATGAGGTTATTGCATCCGTGGGCGCAAGGAAAACCGTGCAGGATGTTTTTTGGTACGAAACAGACCGGGAGAAGTTAATACCATGAGGTTGGCGGATAAATGCGCTTATGTTTTAATTGGGTTTACCGCCGGGTATCTTTTGGCCGCTGTGGTGGTGGCAAGGCACTGGATGCAGTGAGGTGCTAATATGGCAAGCACTAAGAAAAACCGGGGCTTTTCCGATTCGGAAAAAGCCCTGGTTGCATACTTAAAGGAAAAATTGGGCGAGCGCGGGGCGCACAAGTTTCCGCGCGACTGGCATTTAAAGCAGCTTACTACGGCAAGGCATATGCTGGCCGGGGATAAGGCCCCGTCGGTGGAGGAGTGGAAGGGCTGTATGGATTGGGCTTTTAAGGACAACTTTTGGGGCGATAAAGTTGACCACTTGGCCCGGATCGAAGCGTTTTGGCCAAAGTATATTTTGAAAGCTGGTGATAGTAATGGGCGGTCCGGTATCGGCAATAAAGGCGCTCCGCATCGTGGGAGCTACGGCCAGGGACTCAGCGCACTCTATGACGACGAGCTGCCAGTTTAATTTGTGTGACGGGACCGGGTGGATTATTGAGAATATTGATGGCACTGACACCTGCAGAGAATGCAGCTGCGTTAAGGCTAAAAGAAAGCAAGAGAAAATAGACAGGTTATTTCAAACGGCGAAGATTCCGCGCCGGTACCGGAGCAAGACGCTTGATAACTTTATTGTTGAGAGGCAGCCAAAGGCTCACCGCTCAGCCGTGAGATATGTTGACCGGTTTACGGAATTGCGCAATGAAAATAAGAATGGATTGTGTTTAGTCGGCCCGACCGGTACAGGAAAAAGTCATATAGCATTTGCAGTTTTAAATGCGCTGCTTGAAAAATCTGTTTCGGCTGTGGCCGGGGTGGTGCCTGATCTTTTAGATTCGCTGCGTCCTAAGTCTGGAAATGATAGACAAGCTGAAGCTGAGCAGCGCCTGGAGCTTTTAAAATCGGCCGACCTGGTTCTGCTTGACGACCTGGGATCAGAAAAAGGCTCTGACTGGTCGGTGGAAAGACTGTACCTGATTATTAACGCCAGGTATATTGAGCAGCTGCCAACGATTATTACGACTAATTTACCGCTGGAAAAGCTTATAATGGATAAAAAAGGCAACCCGGTGCTGGCATGGGAACGGATTGTCTCACGGATAAGAGAAATGTGCTATGTATTGATTATGGACGGAGAGGATTTCCGCTGTCCTTTACTGTAAAGGTGGTGTATATTGTGGCCGTGGTTAGTAAGGCTCAACTGAGAAGGATATGGGTGTCAGCTAAAGAATTAGAAATTGATGAGGATTTAATCAGGACAATAGTGAAAAATTTGACCGGCTCCGATAGTATCTCCGGCTTAACCAAGTCTCAGGCCGGCAGGGTTATTGATTATTTGGAGCAGCGCAAGGGTAATCAACCAGGTTTACATATGGCCTCAAAGCAGCAGCTTTGGAAAATTCAGCAGATGGCCAAGGAGCTTGGTTGGTCTGATAATCCCAAGCGGCTAATGGGTTTTGTAAAAAAGAATACCGGCATAGAAAATTTGAACTGGCTTGCTGCCGATATGGCCTGGCGCGTGATAGAAGGCTTGAAGAAAGTTAAGCAGCGTGAGGATCGTAAAAAGGATGCGAAGGGTTGAGGCTAATGACAATATGTATTTGGGATAAACCGCCAAAGCCAAGCCAGAGATATGGTTGGTGCAGTTATCACCGTTTATGGCTAACGTATAGGCAGGCCAGTAAGAAAAAATGTGTTGAAAATGGATGCAAGCATTTTCAGGAGAATTTTAACCATGAGCTATGGAGGCAGCGGGCGAAGTAAGGAACATGTCGATTGACAAAAAATGCTTTTGAATATATAAAAAGGTGGTGGTTTCAGTGGAAAAGTGGATGAGTGAGGTTCGCGCTGACGATCTGCCGGAGCCGTACCGTGAGCTTACTGACTTAATAGGTCTTGAGGCTGTTATGAAAATAGCTGATAGGTACCAGGGCACGGCTATGTATCTGCCTAAACTAGATATTATTATGCGTAGAATACGTGATGAAAAAATAAAAAATGATTTTAAGGAGATAGGAAACTTTAAAGAACTGGCCAGAAAGTACGGGTTAACCGAAGTTTGGATCAGGCAAATTGTGGCCGAGGATGAGAACTTGGGTCCTACTTTGCTTGATTTCGGGTTGGAATGAAATAGAAAATGTTAAAAAAATACGATTAGTTGCCTATGGAAGAGGTGGAATAAATGGGAGATAAAACGCAAGGCGTAACGAAAGTAGATAAATTTAAGATTAAGCTTCCTGACGGAAAGATAGTCACACATCCGGCATTCGTGAGGGATGGGGAGGAGATAGACTGCTTTTATGTAGGTCCTATAGTTAGCGAAGGAAAAGAGGTAGCTGAGATAGCAAAACGACAAAAAGAAGGCACCTTGCCGGAAGGAATGAGAATGCTAAACATGCTAGAAGCTGATGCCCTTGGCAAGGTGGAAAGAGGGGAAGTAGTGGGTGGATTGTGGATTCCTCCTGTCTTGAACTATAAAAATTAATTTAATTAAGAACTTTATTTGAATCAGGAAGTTGTTAAAAATAAAATCCCAGTATAGCTGGGATTTTTTATTTTTGGAGGTCTAAAATGACTGATTTACCTATTGAACTTTACAAGCCGGCGGTGACAATACTATTTGGTCTTTTATGTGGTTCGGCCGGGATTATCGCATACTTCCTGCGTGACATACGCCAGGCGGTAAAGGAAAAACATAAGGAGCAGGATGAAAAAATTAACAAGCTGCAAGAGGATTTTGCAGAAATGAAAGCGCAGCTGCCCCGTCATTATGTCCTGCGTGATGACTTCATTAGGGCCATAGCTGCCCTTGACTCAAAAGTTGACAATATCAGTAAGGAAATTGGAGAAATAAACAAGACCCTTAACCGGATGACCTTAACCGGATGATTGGAGGAGATAAAAAGTGAGTAATGGATTGCAGCGGTATGAAGCCAGAATTGTGCGCGGCCATCTAATGCAAGTTTTAAAGGTTGCGTATCCCGGACCGGCAAGCTTGGAACTGCTGGAGATTACGCTTAATGATCGCAGTTATTCAACTTCGCCTGCTATCCTCAAAGGATACCTGGATTACCTGGCTGATAAAGGTTATGTGAAAGTTTGGGAAGAGGAAGACGATCTAATGGGTGTCAATAGGACTTTGGCTAAACTCACTGCGGCAGGTGTTGACTTGCTTGAGGGAAACGTTCCGGCTGATCCCGGAGTGGTGCTGTAGTGGGCAGGAAAAAACGCAAACATTATAAGATAGAATCTCTACCCGACGAAGTTATTGAGGCTGTTAATCGAAAGCTTGTTGACGGCTACACTTACCAAGAGGTTGCCGACTGGCTTAATGGGATGGGCCATGATATATCCAGGAGCGCGGCGCATAGGTACGGTAGAGATTTTCTATCCAGACTTGAAAGACTGAAGGTTGTTAAAGAGCAGGCCAAGGCGATAGTTGACGTTAACCCGGACGCGCCGGCGACTGAAATAGCCGAGGCGGCAAACCAACTGGCAACGCAGCTGATTATGGAATTTTTAATGAAAGTTGATACCACTGACCTGGAAGGCGCAAAGATAACAGAAATTCTCAAAGCACTTGCGAATTTGGAGTCTTCCGGGGTGCGCCGGGAGACGTTGAAGTTTAACTTCAATAAGGGTGTTGACGCTGCGGCTAACCGGATTAAGGAGGCGCTGCGCGGCGAGATTAATTCCAATCCTGAACTCTTAAATAAGCTCACCAGCATAGTTGAGCAGCAGGCCAGAGAAGCGAGGCAATAAATATGGGCATTCTAAACGACCTTGTCGGTATTGGAGTAAAAGATAAAACCTCTGATGATTACGAAATAACCGTTAAGCTTTTTGAACACTATGTTAAGCGCGATATCAGCAAAGAGAGGCTGGAGCTATTAAAAGAATATCGCAATGGTGCAATGCTTACCGGGCCGGCTGGGTTGAGAAAGAAGCTTGCTGCTATTGACCTGGAGTATTTCGGCAGGGCATACCTGGGTCATTATTTTACCAGAGAAACGCCGGAGTTTCATAGGGAATTAGATAGAATCTGGCAAAACGGAGTGCTTAAAGGAAGGATACCTCTATCAAGTAATGAGGTTAAAAAAATACAGAGGATGCCCGGTTGTCGCCGTGCGGTGGCTGCGCCAAGGGGTCATGCAAAGAGTACTAACCTAACTTTTAAAGACACCTTGCATGCTATTGTCTATGAGTATAAGCCGTACATACTTATTCTTTCCGACTCATCCGATCAGGCTCAGGGATTCTTAGCCGACATCAGGGAAGAGCTAGAAGAGAACCAGGCTTTAAAGGAAGACTTTGGAGACCTCCAAGGTAATAAAGCCTGGCGCGAGGATGTGCTGCTAACTTCTACAAGAATAAAAATTGAAGCTATAGGTAGCGGCAAAAAAATACGTGGACGCAGACATAAGAACTGGCGTCCGGCGCTGATTGTTTTGGATGATATTGAAAATGATGAAAACGTCCGCACTCCCGAACAAAGAAAAAAGTTAGAGAACTGGTTTTTTAAAGCAGTCAGCAAAGCTGGCGACGATTATACGGACATTGTTTATATAGGGACAATATTGCATTATGATTCCCTGTTATCCAAGGTACTTAAAAATCCAGCCTATCAATCAGTTAAATATCAGGCAGTTATATCATGGGCCGAGAACAAAGAGTTATGGGATATTTGGGAAGAAATTTTTATTGACCTTGACAACGAAAACAGGGAACGAGACGCGCTGGAATTTTTTAAAGTCAATAAAAGAGATATGCTTGCAGGCACTAAGGTGCTGTGGGAGGACAAGCTTTCATATTACGAACTTATGGTTATGAGGATTTCTGAGGGTGAGGCTTCATTCAACAGTGAAGAGCAGAATGAGCCGATCAATCCCGAAGACTGCCTGTTTAACGAGGAATGGTTTGATTATTACAATGAGGCAGCTATTGACTTTAACGAAGACATATACCGGTTTTATGGTTTTGTAGACCCGTCCCTTGGCGGGAAAGGGCATAAAAAGAAAAGTGACTTCTCTACTATTATTACGCTGGCCAAAGATATTAAAACTGGTTACCTGTACGTATTTGATGCGGATATTGAGCGAAGGCATCCTGACCGAATTATTGACGATATTCTTGAAAAAGAACGCTATTTAAGAAAGTCATTTGGGCGCGGTTTTACATTATTCGGTTGTGAGACAAACCAGTTCCAGTGGTTTTTAAAAGAAGAGTTGGCCAAGCGCAGCGCAGAGGCCGGCATTTACTTGCCAATTGAAGAGGTTAATCAGATCAGTGATAAACATGGCAGAATTCAAACTTTGCAACCGAGTATTAAAAACCGGTATATCAAATTTAACCCACGTCATAAAAGGTTGCTGGAGCAACTGAGGCAATATCCAATGGCCAGTCACGATGACGGACCTGACGCTTTAGAGGCTGCGTTTAGTATAGCGCAAAAGTCTGCCAAGGCTGGCCCGGTGAAGTATGAAAAAGTTCAAAGTCGGCGCAATTTTAACGGCAAGGGGGCGTATTAATTGGCACAAATAGTTGGTCCTGACGGAAAGCCAATAAGTTCTAAAAAACCGATAACCAGAGAGATTGCGGTTGCCTCCGTGCGTGATAAGTTCTCCGGGTACCCGTCAAAGGGTCTTACCCCTGAGCGATTAGGCAGGATATTTCGCGAAGCTGACCAGGGAGACATTTACCGGCAGGCTGAACTTTTTGAAGAAATGGAGGAAAAGGATACTCACCTGTATTCCATTTTGCAGACCAGGAAAAACGCCGTGCTTGGATTGGATTGGGAGATTATGCCCTATTCAAATGATCCGCAGGATGTAAAAGCTGCTGATATGGTCAGGGAAATGTTTGAATTTGAAGGCTTGGAAGACGCTATGCTGGACCTTCTCGATGCCATCGGTAAAGGATTTGCCGTAACGGAAATAATGTGGCAGATAGAAAACGCCAGGGCCGTGGTGGAAAAGCTTAAATGGGTGCATCAAAAACGGTTTAGATTTGGTGACTTTGATGAACTGAGGTTGCTGACTGAAAGTGATATGGCCATTGGTATGGAGCTGCCGGAAAACAAATTTGTGGTGCATAAGTATAAGGCCAAGTCCGGGCACCCGTCCAGGGCCGGAGTGCTCCGGGTAGTTGCCTGGATGTACTTGTTCAAAAATTACGGTATCAAAGATTGGGTTGCTTTTGCTGAAGTTTATGGAATGCCGCTGAGGCTTGGCAAGTATGACCAATCGACTTCCAAGGAAGACCGGGACGCTTTGCGTCAGGCGGTGATGGAATTAGGCAGTGATGCTGCCGGCATTATCTCAAAGAGCACTGAAATTGAATTCGTTGAATCGGTCAGTCGCGCTGATAATATCTATGAGGCTTTGGCTGAATTTTGTAACCGCGAAATGTCCAAGGCAATACTTGGCCAGACTCTGACCACTGATGTTGGCAAAACAGGCAGTTATGCTGCCAGCCAAACCCATGAGGGAGTACGCCAGGATTTGGTTGAGGCTGATTGCAAGTCTCTGTCTGAAACCTTGCGCAAGCATGTAATTAAGCCACTGGTTAAATTTAATATTCCCGGAGCTAATCTGCGCCGGCTGCCCTGGCTGAAGTTTAATTATGAGCCTCCGGAAGACCTGGAGTTAACTTCAAAGATATATAAAACAGTTGTAATCGACATGGGGCTGCCGGTGGCTAAAGACCATGTGTATGACAAGTTTGGTATACCTAAACCTGAAAAGGATGAGGAATTATTAACAGCCCCCTCCCCTGCCCCGGCTGCGGCGCTGCCGATGAAGACGGGCAGCATTTTGGATGGATTGATTTTAGCGCTGGCTAATAAAGACAGCCCAATGGATGCGCAAAGAAATTTAGATGGACTTGCAGATAACTCGATCAAGATGGCCGTTCCTGTTTTAAAGCAGTTGGTGCAGCCGATTATTGAAGCTGTGCGCAGCGCATCTTCTCCGGAAGAACTGAGGGGTAAATTAATTCAAATATACGGAAGTATGCATACCGGTGAGCTTGATGACATTATAGCCAGGGCGATGTTTGTGGCTGACCTTTACGGAAGGCTGATGGCCGATGGCTGATAATATTTTTGATTCACTGCCGCTATTTGAGGAAGCTATCAAATTCTTTAAAGATAAGGTGCCGCTAACGCCAAAAGAGTTTTATCGGCTTGAACAAGAGTATAAAGCTAAGGCTTTTACGATAAGCGGAATTGTATCTCTGGATATTTTAAATGACATTTTAAATGAGTTACAAAAGGTGCTGGATGAGGGAATAACTTTTAACGAATGGCGCAAAAGCGTTAATGATCTATTGGAGCGTAAAGGATGGGACGGTCTTTCACCCTACCGGGCCGACAATGTATTTAGAACAAACATTCAGACTGCCTATTCAGTTGGCAGCTGGAAACGCATGAATGATGCTGATGTAGTTAAGAAACGTCCCTACGGTATGTACGATGCGGTTAATGACTCTCGAACAAGACCAACGCATTTAGCAATGGACCGCAGGGTATTCCCCCTGGATCACCCGATATGGGACACCTGGTGGCCCCCCAATGGATACCGCTGCAGGTGCGCGGTGCGCAGTTTGTCTGAAAGAGATGTACAAAGGATGGGGCTAACTGTTGAAACTAAAATACCGGAAATGGTGACGCCACCGGGGCAATTGGCAAGGCATTTAGTGCCAGACCCTGGCTTTGATCAAAACCCGGCAAAGAAAGCATGGGAGCCAGATATGAGCAAGTATCCGGATGATTTAAAAAGAGCATACTTGCGCCGGGCTGAAAGGAGTTGATAACACCATGTAACGCGCGTAAATAAAGGGTTTTTAAAATATTAAATTCTTTTGTAACGCTCATGTAACAGGCTAATGAGGTGCTTAAAAATCTAATATCTTTTTTAAGGCCGCTAGAATCTTTTTTAAGGGGAGGTTAACACTAATACAGTAGAAACTATGTGCTGTAAGTTAGTAACGCAAAATAACGCATATTATGCAAGAAATAACGCTATTTTGTAACACGGTAACAGTTAGTTAACGGGTTAGTCGATTGGAGGAGATTGCTTTCAAAAATAAACACAGGCTGTTACCACTAACAGGAACGCCTATTGAAGGGGCACCGGATGAGATACAAATTGTTCCATACGGAAATGTTCATAGCAAAAAAGGAGACTTTTTGGCAGACGAACTGGCGTACGAAGAAATAATGGCTCACTTCGCTAAGGAAAGCAATGACGTAGTGATTGACTATGAGCACCAGACACTTGAAGGTACTCAGGCTCCGGCAGCAGGCTGGATTAAGACGCTGATCAACAAAGGTGATCAAGGGTTGTGGGCAAGGGTGGAATGGACACCAAGGGCGTCTGAATATTTGGCGAATAAGGAGTATCGGTATCTTAGCCCGGTGATTTGGGTGCGCAATTCTGATAAACGCGCGGCAATACTGCACTCAGCCGCGCTGACCAATGTGCCGGCAATAGACGGAATGGTGCCTTTGGTTAATAAGGGCCTGGTGCCCAATGACGAGGAGGATGAAAAAAGAATGGAATTCAGGTTAATGGTTCTAAAGACGCTGGGACTTCCTGATAATGCAACAGACGAGCAGGTTTCGGCAGCACTGCAGAAAATGCAGGACGCCGCCCGCCGGCTGGAAGGTTTGACAACGTTTAAACAGGATGTTTTAAAGACTTTGGAACTTGATGATAATGCAACGTCCGATCAAGCCAGGGGTAAGATTGTATCTTTGAAAAACCCCTCCGGTTATGTTCCGGTAGAGCAGTTTAACGAACTCAAAAAACGGTTGGACCTGAAAGACCGTGACGAATTGGTGCAAATGGCGCTGAAGTCCGGTAAGGTAGCGCCGGCCCAAAAGGATTGGGCAGAGCAATACGCTTTGAAAGACCCGATTGGGTTTAAGGCGTTTCTGGAGCACGCACCCGTGGTTGTCCCTGTTGGTACGGAGATTGCCGGCGGCGATCCTCCCGCAAGTGGAGTGGGCAAGCCTGACGAAATGCAGATTTTAGTAAACAAAATGTTGGGCATTGATGATGATGCCTATAAGAAATTTTACGGGGGTGGAGAATAATGCCGGCATTAACCAAGGATAGGAACACGCCGCAGCGCAGCGGCGAGGTGCTTGCGCTTGATGTTGCGGCTAATGCTGAGATATTTGCTGGCTCTCTGGTAGTGCTGAATGCTACCGGATATGCTGCACCTGGATCAACTGCAGTTGGTCTGAAGGTTGCCGGTCGGGCTGAGGAGTATGTGGATAATTCCAGCGGGGCAGACGGAGACGCTATTGTGCGAGTTAAGCGCGGCGTGTTTAAGTTTGCCAATGATATTGGAGACCCGGTTGCCCAAGACGATCTGCTTGGCACCTGCTATATTGTGGATGACCAAACCGTAGCGGCAACAGACGGTGCCGGGACCAGGTCGGCAGCCGGCAAAGTTATTGCGGTAGAAGCTGACGGCGTTTGGGTCGAGATTGATTAAGGGGGAATTGAACTGTGATTGTTAACCAGGCAGCATTACAGAGTGTTTACAGGGGATTTAAGGTAATTTTCAACCAGGCTTTTACCAACGCCAAACCAATGTTCCAACAGGTGGCAACAGTGGTTCCCTCCTCTACCAAATCTGAGGAATATAAATGGCTTGGTAAGGTGCCGCGCATGCGCGAGTGGATCGGTGATCGTGTAATTCAAAACCTTTCGGCTTATGGGTTCACTATTAAGAACAAGCCGTTTGAAGCTACAGTAAGTGTGGACAGGGAAGACATTGAAGACGACACCATTGGCTTATATTCTCCAATGATTCAGGCGCTTGGCGAATCAGCAGCCATGCACCCGGATGAGCTTATTTTCGATTTACTGATTAATGGCTTTACGCACCTTTGTTATGACGGCCAGTATTTCTTTGACGAAGACCATAAAGACGGAAACGGTCCGGTGCAAAGCAATAAAGGTACGGCTGCACTATCACTGGATTCCTATGCTGCAGCCAGGGCGCAAATGATGACCTTAAAAGATGATCAGGGTAAGCCTTTGAATATTATGCCCAATCTTTTGGTAGTCAGCCCGCAGAACGACAAAACAGGACGCGAGATTCTTTTGGCCGAAAGAACCGCCGCTGGAGCAACAAACGTGATGAGGGGAACGGCAGAGCTTTTGGTTGTGCCAGCCCTGGCGGCACTGCCGGCAGCATGGTTTTTGATGGATACGAGCAAGCCGGTTAAGCCGCTTATTTTCCAGCGCCGCAAGAATCCTGAGTTTACATCTATGGACAAGCCGAATGATGAAAATGTATTCATGCGCAAAGAGTTTCTATACGGTGTGGACAGCAGGGATAACGCAGGATACGGGCTGTGGCAACTGGCTTACGGCAGCACGGGCGCAGCATAAGGACATTTAATATTAACCAGGAGGTATAAGGAATATGACTATTAAGATTATATCCTTGAAAGACAGGTTCCGGCGCTGCGGCGTTGAGCACCCGTCCAAGCCGGTTGTTTATCCGGATAATAAATTTACCAAAGAGCAACTGGAAAAGCTGAAGGCTGAGCCAATGCTGGTTGTGGAAGTCGTCAAGGAGGAAAAGAAACCTAATGGCGACAAAGGTGGAAGTTCCAATCCGGGTAATGGTAATGGTAAGGATGATAAGTAATGTACTGCACATTGGATGATTTGTTGGGCCGGGTACCGGAGCACGTTATTATTGACTGTACCGATGATGAGGATACCGGCCAGATAAATGAAGGCCGGGTTAATCAAGCAATCGAAGATGCGACAAGTGAGATTAATAGTTACTGTATGGCAAATTACGATGTGCCGTTTAACCCGGTCCCCAATGTAATTAAAAAGCACTGCGTGGATATAGCGCTTTATAATTTAATGTCCAGGCGCGGCTTTGATGAGGAAAAAGGTTCAGACCGGATTATCCAGGAACGCTACAAGTCGTCGGTTAGGGTGCTGGAAAACATAGCCCGTGGACTTATCACCCTGGGCGTTGCCAACCCGCCGCCTGAAAATGCGGTTTCGATTTTAAGTAACGGCAGAAAATTCAACAGGCACAGATTGGATGATATGTAATGAGTGGTATTCGTCTCGAAGGTGATTGGAGCAGGTTGGAAAGAGGTATGCACCGTCTGGCCAGGCTAAACTTTACAGCTTTGCATAAGGAGATCGGTGAGTACCTGGTAACGAGTACCGCTGAACGCTTCAAGACCGAGACCGGACCTGATGGCAGGAAATGGCCTCCATCTATCAGGGCCAGGACGGAAGGTGGACAGACGCTGACCGATACGACCACTTTGAAAAACTCCATTTCCTACCGGGCTAGGCCGGACAAGGTTATTGTCGGAACGATGGACAAGCGGGCATCTACACATCAAACAGGACGCAGGATTAAGGTTAAACGCTCCCGGTATCTGCACTTTAAAGTTGGCGGCAAATGGGTTAAGAAAAAAGAAGTGCAGATACCGGCCAGGCCGTTTATCGGCATTAATGATGACGACCGGACCGAGATTGACAAAATTATTAGTGATGCCATTGAGGAGTGCTTTAGATGATAAACGCCTGCCGGGATTACCTGGTTCAAAAACTGTACGCTGCTGGTATAGCTGATATACGTGTTGGAGCAGCTGAAGCCACTAAGCACCAGGCCAGGCTATTTGCCGAGATTGTTTTCGGGAAAGAATCTCTAAAGTATGACGGCAGCAAGGTGGCCGTATCGCAAGAAGGAGCAACCAAGACTTACAGGAGGAGGATTTATTCTCGAATTGTTCCGGCCAAAATTACTATTGCACACCGCGACGAAACGGAATTGCAGAGCATAACAGCTTTATTTCTGGCGAGCCTGGACAGAAGGCTGCTGGATGGCAATGGCAACTGCGTTTTAATTGATGTCAGCATGGGTGATCCTGAAGAGGATACCGGGGCAGCTTCCCAACGTGAACGAGCCGCCTATGTAATTGAGTTTTTAGGCGGTGTCTATAAGGACAATGTAACGCAATTATTAAACATGAATGAGGTTATGGTTATTGAGGGGGAAATTGAAAATGGCTAAAAAGGATGAGCCAACGCTTACTTTGAAGCAGGAGGACAAAACTTTCCCGGTTGAGGAGCTGGCTGACAAACATAATATGCCGCTATGGATGTTGGCAGGTTTGAAAGCTGCAAACAACTGGGGCCGTGGTAAAGAGCTTACCGAGGATGAGTTTTTAAAAGCCCGTGACAAATGGCTTGCCGGGCCGATAAGGAGGGTTAAATAATGCCTCTGCCGGATGTTAATATTAATATTTTGGATGGCGGCCTTGGTATGCTGCCATCAGGTTCAGCCGGGCTGCAGGCTAAGATCGGCGTATGTTCAGCCGGTACGGTTGGTCAGATTGTATCTGTCACAGACCCTGGAAAAATTAAAGATTTGTTTGGCACAGGTCCGCTGTGCGGTGCGCTTTATGACGCATTTGCCGCCGGGGCCAGGGTTGTGTATGCGGTTAAAGCCAGCAGCGATATAGCAGGTACCATTGGGAGTATTACGGCAACCAAGACCGGCCAGGGTAACATTACAGCCAGTGGCAGTCCGCTTGACGCTTATGAGGCGGTTGTGGTGATCGTTGATTCCGGTGCTAAAAATGCAGCTACCTTTAAATATAGTTTGGACGGTGGAGATAATTTCAGTGAAAAAATAACGGTTCCAACCGGGTTAAGTTATGTGGTGCCTGATACCGGAATTACTTTGGAGTTCACTGAATTTGCTACCTATCCGGACCAGTCATTTTTAGCTGACGACAAGTACGAATTTAAAACCAAAGCGCCTCAGGCAAGTGTAAATAGCGTTAATAATGCCATTGAGGTATTGCTGGATTCAAGCTATTTATATGAATTTATTCATGTTGTGGGAGAATCGGATGCGGCTATGTGGGCTGCTTTGGATGTGAAGGCTTTAGAAGCTGAGGCCAAATTTAGGTTTATTCACTTTCTGGCCGAGGCCGCAGCGCCTGCCGAAGGTGATACCGTTGACCAATGGGTTGCCGATCTGCTGGCAGCCAAGGCATCTTTTGCAAGCACCAGGGTTTCTATCTGCGCTGGCCAGCTGGAACTTATTGATATGGGTACCGGGCGCAGCGTAACCAGGAATGGAGCCGGGATATATTCAGGGCGTGTTAGTTCAATTCCGGTGCAGCAGTCACCGGGTAAAGTTATGACCGGAAGCTTGCCGGCGGTGATTGGTCTTAGACCGGTAGGAATAAATGACGGACACATACTGGCGCTGGATGAAGCAGGCTTTATAACTTTCCGGCAATATATCGGGCTGAACGGTTTTTATGTTACTAACGGCCGGATAGCTGCGGAAGTAATTAGCGACTTTAGATTTGTTGAAGTGCGCCGGCCAATGGACAAAGCTTGTTCACTGGTAAGGACTGCCGGATTAAGGTATGAGCATGCAGAGATTGACCCTTTAAACCAGGATAAGAGCTTATCGGCGATTGAGGCAAGCCTTACAGCACCCTTGGATATTATGGCTGGGAACGGTGAAATTGCCGGTGGCAGAGTGGTGATCCCGCGCGATCAGGATGTACTTGCCACTTCTACCCTGAGGGTGAAAGTTCGTATAGTGCCGATGGCAACCATGCGCTGGCTTGAACTTGAAATCGGGTACGAGAACCCGTTCCAGCAGTCTTAATAAGGGGGTTTGGGTTAATTGATTAACGGTAAAAAGTATAGCTGGGAGGATATTTCAGTTATGCTCCCGCACGGAGAAGCCGTTGATATTCAAGGTATTGAGTATTCTGACGGTAAAGAAATTGAAGCCGTATACGGCAAGGGTTCTAATCCTACCGGTTACGGTGCCGGAAACTATAGCGCCGAAGGAAAATTAACACTGTTAAAGGAAGAGCATGACAAATTTATAGCTTACGCCAAAAGACAAAAAACCAGTCTTTATAAACTTCCGCCCTTTCCTATTACTGTCAGTTATGCCAACGAGGATCAGCCCACCAAGACCGATGTGCTGAAGAGCTGCAAGATCAACAAGGTAAGCCATTCCGGCAGCCAGGGCGATAAACAGTCCAAGGTTGAATACGAAATTAATATTTTGGGCGGAATTGTCCGGGATGGACTGGAGCCTAATTAAAACTTGAGTATTGGTTCATCAAGTTGTTTTGACTAAATTTAGGATTTTATCAAGTAATGAGGAGGATTTGGGATGGAACAAGTTATCTCACAGGAGCAAATTGAGAAGTGGAAACAGGAACATGGTGACGTGTATAAGATTGAGGGTGATGAAGATTCCCTTTTGCCGGTTTGTATTTTTAGGAAGCCGGGCCGCCCGGATTTATCCAGGTTCACCAAGGAGTCTTTGAAAGACGTTTATAAGTCCATGAATAATCTGGTATACGGCTGTTTATTGTACCCGTCGGCTGATGTAGTGCGTAAAGCGGCAGAAGAAAAACCGGGCATAATTATTGCCTATGGTGGGGAATTACAAAAGATTGTCGGGGTAACTCAGGATTTTTTATCGACCAAATTGTAAGCCGGGTTGAGCAGTTACGCGAAGACGGCTTACACCAGGCGGAGGCAATTATACGGTACCACTTTGGAATATCGCCTGGGCAATTGGCTAAAGCAAGTGACGAGGAGTTTTTAGAGCTGGCGGCCCTTGCTTACTTCTACGAGGACCGCCGCGCTTTGGCAGTTAAGCGGGGCGTATTGATGGCGCTGGATGAGGCTTTTGGGAAATAAAAAACCGGCTTATGGCAGCCGGTGCATATTTTGTTTTGCGTCTTCCCAGCCCGCTTTCATTCCACCAAAAAGAGCTGAAAATATACCAATGATACCACCTAATATAACTTTAATTCCAAATATTATAATTGGTATTCCATAACGAATCGTAGCATATGTAAATCCAATAACCGCACCAAGTCCAAAGCAAGCAGCTAGAATGATAAACAAGGTCATAAACATGGTAATCAATCCCCCCTTTTAAGGTAGTTTATACCAAAAGAAGGAAGGAGTCAATACATGGAAGCTTTATATACACTGTCAGCCATATTCAGTGTTGTAGACAGGCTTTCTGGTCCAGTTCGGAATATGGCCAGAACGGTGATGAATTTGGAAGCCACTATGCAAAGAGCTAATTCAATGATTGATTTTGGCAACAGAATGGCTGTATCCGGTACCATGATGCAGGGAGCCGCATCCCAAGTGATGAGCGGCTTGGGAAGCATATTGAACGAGACTATAGCATCCCAAAAGGGACTTGGTGAGCTGGCTTCAGTTGGTGTAAAAGACCTGGATGCAATATCAAATGCGGGAACTGAATTTGCCTCGAAATGGTCTGGCACTACCGTGCCTGAATTTATCTCAGCCGCTTATGATATTAAGGGCGGGATTGCATCCTTATCTGATAGCGCTGTGGGTGAATATACGGCTATGGCAGCGCTGACCGCTAAGGCTACAAAGGCTACTGTCGCCGATATGACCAGTCTTTTTGCTACTGGTTATGGGATATATAAAGATATGTATTCCTCTATGTCCGACGCTCAATTTGGAGAAATGTTTAGCGCCGGGATCGCAGCCAGTGTGAATCAGTTTAAGTCTACCGGTACTGAAATGGCGCAGGCGCTTACAACTCTAGGGGCTGCGGCAACTTCTGCCCAACGTCCTTTTGAGGAGCAATTGGCTGTATTGGGGATGCTGCAAGCGACTATGCCTGGCGGTGAGGCAGGTACAAAATATAGAGCTTTTGTACAGTCTGCAGCAAAGGCCGGAGAACAATTGGGCCTAAGCTTTGTGGATGCCAACAACCAGCTGCTGGGCGTTGTGGATATACTTAATTTAATGAGAAGTAAGTATGGAGAAACGCTGGATGCGGTTGAAAAACAACAGATCGCCAAGGCATTCGGTACTGATGAAGCTGTAGCCATGATTGACCTATTGTATGGTAAGGTGGGATCTTTACAGGATAATATCGGTGCTTTGGGTGTTGCAACCAGCCAGGGCACAGCTTATGTGGAAACTATGGCTACAGCTATGAATAATGACCTGGGGTCCGGGCTGCAATTGGTAAACCAAAACTGGGGCATATTTAAAAAGACCTTGGGAGATGAGCTGGCTCCTTTAATTGTAGCCTTTGTCCCAACAATTAGGGACATGATTAATTCCTTTAAAGGTTTGGCTAAAGCGCATCCAACTATTGTGCGTACAGCCTTATTGCTTGCTACTATCGGAGCTGTATCATTGGCTATACTTGCACCAATACTGGCTATTGGCTCAGGCTTGGTTATGGTTGTCGGATATACGCTCATTGCTTTTGCTAAGATACGACAAGCATTGATTTGGACAAGTGGTAGGTTTGGTCTTTTATCTAATGCTGCTAGAAGTTTAGGACGTGTCATAGTCACTCGCGCTGCCCCAGCCTTGACTACCTTTGCCTCCCGCCTGTTGTGGTTTTCCGTGGCCGGAGCAGCTAAAGCGTACCTGGCGATCCGGTCCCTTATCACCGGCATTGCGCAGTTTACAGTAACCGCAGCCAGGTCGGCAGCAACGGCGCTGCCAAAGCTAATAGCTAGCGTTTGGAGCTTCACGGCAGCCCTTCTGGCCAACCCGATCACGTGGATTGTACTGGCCATAGTCGGGCTGGGTGTGGCGCTCTTTGCACTTTGGAAAAACTGGGATGCGGTAACGGCTTTTCTAGGTAGAACCTGGGACGCGCTTAAGACCAAATTTGCCGCAGCCCGTGAATGGTTTTCCGGAGTATTCCAAAGTATCATCGGAGTTATTCAACAGTACGGCCCAATGGTGCTGGCGGTATTGATGCCGGTTATCGGCATCCCGCTGCTGATTGCTCAGAACTGGGACACGATAAAGACCACTGCGGCTAACATATTTAATAACCTGGTGCAGCTTATACCTCAAAAGATTTCAGAGATCATTCAGGCAATTAGGGCCAAGGGAGCTGAGTTTTTAGCATCTGGACAAGCGTTGATCCAGGCGTTCACCCAAGGGATTAAAAATGTAATCAACGCGCCGGCGGAAACTGTAAAGGCAGGTTTGGCGAAGTTGCGCCGACTCCTCCCCTTCTCGGACGCCAAAGAAGGTCCTCTCTCCGCTCTCACCCGCTCCGGCGCGGCCCTGGTGGAGACCTTCGCCGGCGGGATAGCATCAAGATCGAGCTTGTTAAAAACTGCAACCGCAGCCGTATTGGCAGGCGCTGCACTAACTGCGCCGATAAATGCAGACGCCGCGCAAGCAGTTAAAAATCAAAGTATAACCGTACAGGTTGCCCCGGAGCTGGGAGATATACCGCAGCTGCCGGACTTTCCCGACTGGCCTAATTTTCCGCAGTTTCCGGACTTCCCTGCCCCGGATGTTAGTTCCGGTGAGAGTTTGGATAGAAAATTATTTGGCACTTCCGGGTCAAGCATGCGCGAGTATGTGCGTGAAACATCCGTTCAAAAGGAGAAGGAAACATACCGGGAAAGCAGGCAGCGCCCCTTGGTTGTGGTGGTGCAAAGTGATAAGGCAAACAAAGGCAACTATGACGACGTTATTGATATGGCTTATAGATACCTTGCTATGAGCGGGGATTAAGTAAGGAGGCGGGATAATGCCACTGCTGATAACAACCGACACCGGACAAGTAAAAGTGGGTAGCGTTATCCTGCCTGGCGTATTTGAAAGCATTGAGATAACAGGCGCTGTCAAATTGGACCAGGTTGAAATACAAGGTAAAAAAGACAAGGTAACGCAGGCAGTTGGCTTTGATAATGCAACAGTTCGGTTAACTGTTAACCTTCTGCCAGAGACCGAAGGCGGTGACTGCACCGAACAGATTGCGCAATTTCAAAAAATATTCCGGAGTTCTCCTGATCAGGAGAAACCTGGTGTGTATCAATTAATCAATAAACATGCTGCTGCAAGAAACATTTCCGAAGTTATATTTACAAATTTCAGGAGCTATGAAGACAACAAAAGCGACAAAATAATAGTCATTTGCGAGTTCTCTGAACATATTCCCATTAAGGTTCCGGTGGCCACCAAAAGTTCTGCCGCAGCTTCTCCGCCCCCGGCAAAACCAAAAGCGCCGGCCACCAAAAGTTCTGCAGCTGCTTCACCGACCGCGGCGAAGCCAAAAGCGCCGGCTAAGCGGATGAGTGTTGCTGACTTTAGAATGCTGGAAAATAAGCCAATTAAGCCGATGAGCGTTGCTGATTTTAGAATGCTAGAAAATAAAACAAGTAAAACCCCGGCCAAAGATGAGCGCAAGCCAGGTTTGGGAAGCAGAATTTTAAGCTGGCTGAGAGGTGCGAATAATGTCTGATATGTTCTCACCTTTTGTTGAGTTAAACACAAGCGGTGGAACGGTCCGAAACCTTTTTTCCAAGTTGGACATATGGCTTTCACGTAAGGAGCCGGCAGACATTGCCGAGTTTACTTTTAAGCTGGGCCTGCCTGATTTGGGATTAGCAAAAGATTCTGCCATTGATATTTCAATAGGCTATGACGGAAATAATTCCTGGAAGGTATTCTCCGGGTATGTGTCCGAACCTATGTCTCCGAGGTTTCTCTGTAAAGATGAAGCTATAAAGCTTTTTAAGACAAATATAACTAAAACTTTTTTAGACGTGGTACCGCAGGATGTAATTAAGTTCGGGCTGCAGCAGGCAGGTGTTTCAACGTTTAGTTTAGTTGAGGACGTTTACCCAAAGAAACCAAGCTTTGTTGCAGCCGGCGAAAATGTTTCCGATCTGGTAAAGCGGGTAAACACAACCTGGGGTTTAAACTTTGATCATTACTTCGACGGTGAGAAAAAGTTTTACTGGGATGCGCCAAAGCCAAGGCCGGGACCTGTTTACAGCTACCAGTACGGTGAAAATATCATTGAGCTTGAATTCAGCGCTGACCGTGAACCTTCCGGCCAGCGTTCTGCAGGAGATACGGCAGGCGGTGGCAGGTTGCTGACAGTTTCCTCACCGTTTGTAGGGCATAGCCAGGAGATTGAAATAATTTGGCCGGAGGTGGCCAGCAGCAGGTACATTACGGAAACAGTGCATCACTTCATTAATGAGCAGGGTTCTTTGAGGACGGAAATTTTCTTCCGGGAGCTGGCGGAGGTGGCTTAATTGGACAGCCGGGTTGACAAGTTGATGGAGGTAATTAGAAAGACCGTAATAAAGCTCTTTCCGGAACTTGCCGGCAGGTATCACCTAAGCGCAAGCGCACGGATCACGGCGCTGGGTGATGGCATACAGGCGCAGCCACTCACCAATGAGGGTAGCGACGATGCAAAAACCCCGGTAGTAAAATGTCAGCCCCTTCCCTACTCTCTTAAAGTAGGTAATGTTGTCAAGCTTGCTTTTATGTATGGTGATCCATCCGAGCCTTTTTTGATCACCAGGTCCACTGCTGTGATCGGGGCCTATGCCGGAGGCAAGATTACTATTGATGGATACGGCACCAAAGACGCATTGGTGGCAGAGTATTTAAAAGATCATACCAGGGAGGGAGATTTGACCCTTCCCGATGCCACCTTATCGGTAAAGATAAAGTTTAAAGCACCCCTAAAAGACGGCGACCAGGTTGCAGCCGTTCCGATCGAAGAGGGAGAGCGGTTTATTGTGATAGCAAAGTTATGAGGCGGTGGTTAGAATGGAAGACCTGATGTTGGACGCGCAGGGAAATTTCGTGGTCGCGGCTGACGGTGATGCCGAGACTGTGACAGACCTGGACTGCTTGATCCAGGATGCAAAGCATTTGCTGCTTACATTCCCCGGGGATTTATGGGCGCATGAGGATTATGGTGTTGGTCTGCAGTTTTTTATTCAAACGGAAAACACAGAGCTAAACCGCCTTGAGCTAGAGCAAACAATTAAGAATAGGTTAAGCCAGGATGAGAGAATCAAAAAGGAATCTATCAGCGTTGAAATTAGTAGCTGGGATTTGCAAAGGATTAAAATAACGGTTCTCTTCTCTCCAACCGATGATGCCTTTAATGATGAGCAAGACATACCGCAAGAGGTTGCAATTGTTTTGTTGGTTAGCCAGGAAGGGATAAGTATTGAGGGGGGCAGTTTATGAAGCCGGAAGAATTAATACCAATCAAGACATTTACCGAGTTAATGAATTCAACTGTTTCGGCTTTACGTAATTCGGCTTTTAGGATAACCAATTTTCGCCCCGGTGGTGTATTCTACACATTACTGGAAAAGTGCAACCAGGGCGTGGCTGATCTTTATGCGCTGCTAAAAAGTATTGCCCCGCAAATGTACCTTGATACAGCTACCGAAGACTGGCTTGATTTAAAAGCTGCAGAATACGGAGTTTTAAGAAAGCTGGAGCAAAAAACAATAGGGTTGGTGGGGTTTTGCCGAAACGCTGACGGTCCAAATGTGATTATACCTCCGGGAACTGTGGTAACTACTGAAACTGACAGGTACGGAGACAGGTTGAAATTCACAACCACAAGTCAAGCCGTGCTTACTGAAGGGTCATTGAGAGTTGATGTTGAGGTTACTGCCGAATTTGCCGGGTCAATTTATAACGTTGGCGAAGGGATGATAAACAAGTTATTAACCAACGTTCCCGGTGTCGATTACGTTACCAACAGTGAATCATGGGTCACTCGTGAAGGAACTGATACCGAATCTGATGATAGCTTGCGCCAACGTGCAAAAGACAGGTGGAGTCAGTTGTCACAGGGTGCCGGTGATGATGCTTACATTTCATGGGCGCAGGAAATACCAGGCGTTGTAGTGGTTAATGTGGATAGCCAACACCCGCGCGGCCAGGGCACGGTTGATGTAATTATTACCGGCACTGCCGGAATACCTTCCGATGATTTGGTGTCTACCGTGCAAGAGTATTTGGATAAGAAAAAGTCTTTAATAGCTGATTTACTGGTAATTAAGCCTGAGCCTGTGCAAGTTGATTTTGAGGTTATTTTATACCTTGACCCTGATTACGGGGATGAATCTGAAATTCAAGCAGAGGCCGAGAGCGTTATTGATATTATGTTCAACTATGGAGATATTGAACATCCGGATATTAAAAAAGTATCTCCTGAATATGGGTTGCTGGTGGACCAGGTAAGGTTTAATTTGCTGAGCATTGACTATGTTATTAAGGCTAATATTATCTCACCGATTGATGATATAGCTGTAAGTAAGAGGCAGCTATTGGTTAAGGGAGCGGTTAATGTAACGGTTCAGAGGGTGGTTGCATGAATTTTACCGAGTACCTTTACAGCTTAGCCCATGTGATTTTTAAGAGAAAATCAAAGCCGGAGGACACAGATATATATAAATTGGCATCTGCGCTGGGGCCTGGGCTGGATGATTTACAGGAGTCAATATTTTTACTGCGTGAGCAGTCACTGGTGACCACGACAACCGGTGCAGCTTTGGACCTTTTGGGTAAAGACAGAAAGATGCCCCGCTACCGTGGCGAGTCTGATGAAGAATACCGTCTGCGTTTGCTTGCCGCAGTTGAGATATATTCGGAAACTGGCACAAAGCCAGGCATGGAAAAAATACTAACATTATTGGGTTACCTTGATAGTGAGGTTTACCCTTTGTACCTTGAAAAATACAAATGGAGGTTTCTTGATTCTAATACAAGCCTGGACGGTGGTATAACTCTGGAGGCGCTTGACCCCACTGCAAGACTTGACTATCTTAACCGGTGGGCTGAATTCTTGGTAAAGATTAACCTGGGCGAAGGTTCGTTTATGGAGACCCAGTACCTGGTTACCAAGCAAATGATCAACAAGGTTAAGCCGTCCGAAAGTAAGATTTATGCTTTACAGTTTACATTAACAGCTAGGTTTGTGCTGCCTTTTAAACTTAGCGATTGGTTGAATATAACCGGTTATTTTGGTAATGAATTTAACCCCGGAATTAAACTGTTGGACGGTAGAAAAACACTTGCTCCAAACCCGTTTTTATTTGATTTAAACGGTAATTTCAGGCTAAACGGTGAGCTTAATATTGATAATTTCAGCGGCTGGGCTGACGGCACATGGTATTTAGCGGACACAAGAACCAGGTCGGAAATTAATTTACTGCAGACGGCAAATACAAGCCCCAACGTGATCCTTGCTCTTGATGGCCGCTACTGGCTAAACAATAAGGTTGCCATAGGCCGGAATAGCCATCCTATAACGGGGCGCTCATTGACAAACGTAAGCACATTTACGGATACAAAAATTCGTAACCTGTCTTTAAAAACCAGGTTTATTTTATCTGTCAGCAGTCCGCACCCGCGACAGCTTTTAGACGCTTTTTATCACGGGCTGGGCAATGACAGAGGTCTTGACGGTCAATGGTATATATCGGCCAATAAGCATATAGATGGCGCGTTTATTCTATCATTTGGTCATACCAGGATAACAGACAAAATTAATTTACTGCAGACGGCAAATACAAGCCCCAACGTGATCCTTGCTCTTGATGGCCGCTACTGGTTAAACAATAAGGTTGCCATAGGCCGGAATAGCCATCCTATAACGGGGCGCTCTTTAATTAGACCAGGTGCGCTAGTTGGTATAACGATAAAAAATAGCCAGACCAACAAAATGAGGCTGGCAGCTGCCGCACATAGCCCGCACCCGCTTAATTTCCTTGATGCCTATTATCATAAATTGTCCGGAGACAGGCTTTTAAATAGCAGCTGGACTATGCTGGCCAGTAAGCTTTTAAACAGCGGTTTTCAGTTATCTATTGGCAAAGTCCGCATTGCCTTAGCAAGCTTTAAGGTTGGTGCTGGGGTAATTGCCGGCAGTAATTTTGATCTCAGTACCGGCAGATGGCTTCTTGACGGCGGAAATTACAAGTACCGTCTGGATGGATTTTTAAAGCTATCACCTAGAAATTGGCTTGACGGAAGCTTACTTTTGAAAGGTGGTGAGAAATTATGTTATCGGGCCGGGCTGAGTGAAAAGATTAATACCCTCAGCGGCAGAATATTGTGGGGTGGTGAGTTACTAAACGGTTTCCGGCAATTAAAAACTTACCCAATGAGGCATAATGCCGGAGTTAAGGTTATGAAGGATGGACGCATAATTGAGCAAGGAGTGATCTAATGAATTCCATTACCACTAAGCTGGCCCGTATATCAATAGCCAGGGCCAGGAATGGAGAGATAGTTTTACCGACTGTTACGCATATTGCAATGGGTACCGGCGGCCATGATCCCGACGACATTACCAAGCCTATTCCACCAACTGAAGACGACATTCAATTGGAGAATGAAGTCATAAGGAAGCCAGTGGCCAGTAAAGAAAGGATAAACGACACTGCGGTAAGGTATTCCGTTATCCTTGGCACTGATGAGGGCAACGGATATGCCTTTACGGAAATGGGCTTAATCGACAGCGCCGGACAATTAGCTGCCCGTAAGACAATGGGGGCAAAAACCAAAGAGCCTGATGTTGAGATGGAATTTTACTTCGACGAGGAATTTTAAGGAGGTATTTGAATGCCTGATCTGTTAGGTCAAAACACTTGGAAAGACAGAGTGCGCCAGCTGGAGGAGACCGATCCGGCTGCGCCGAGTACCTGGGACCCGATTCACCAGGACTTAATTAATAATGACGTATACCTTAAGACACGGTTTGATGCTACTAAGACTGAAGTTGAAAATGCCCGCGGAGGATATGCCAACCTTGATGCAAGGTTAGATCAAATGGAGTTAGAAACTTTATCCGGTACCGGAAATTTTGCCGGGCCAACAGGTGCTACAGTTACACATAACCTGGGGCATACAAACTACCGGGTGCGTATTACGCCCACTCAAAACCCCGGTGGTTACCTGGGTGAGGTTTGGGTTGTCAAAGCCGCTAATACTTTTGTGGTTTACAACAGCGGCAAGTGGACAGGTGGATTTGATTATCAAATTTTAACGTAAAAGGAGGTCTTTAATGTGCCTATTATTGAAGTAAACGGTCCAAACCCTGCCGTTAGTATCGACGGAAATAAGCTCACTATTCAGGCGTTTA
Organism: Desulfotruncus alcoholivorax DSM 16058; assembly: GCF_000430885.1. GTDB lineage: Bacteria > Bacillota > Desulfotomaculia > Desulfotomaculales > Desulfallaceae > Desulfotruncus > Desulfotruncus alcoholivorax. Next base: position 39,693 of record NZ_AUMW01000009.1, read on the forward strand.
AGCTTGGTGATGTGCAAATTCCACAAAAGGAATGGGATTTGACAAAGTTCCAGGATTACGATGAAAAAACGGTCCGCTTTTATGCCGGCGTTGATGGCCAGTACCACATTGATGACAACAGGGATATTTTTTGGCTGGTGGCAGAGGTTAAGCTGCCTGGCATTAAATATAAAAATGCTCCAACCGGTGAAGCTGATGAGAACGGTCAGGAGGTCATGGAGCAGGTGGTTGTCGTTCCCGATATGGGCCAGGATGCGAAAATTAAAGTATGGGCTTTGCCCGACCAGGGAGGTAATAAATAATGCCAACTATTAGCTTGCAGGAATTGCGAGATCAAATAATGTCTGGTACCAGAGAACAGGTATTTTTGCACAACAGTAAGTCTGATGGAAGCGGCGTCACAGTGGCCAGTCATATGGTGTATGTTCCTAAATTCAGGGTTCCGACAGGAATTTGGGAAAGTGGTAATTTCCCGCCTAAAGACTTGATGTTAGGCGGGTTCTGGTTTGATAAATACCAGTGCAGCCAGCCTGATGCAACATCATTGTCCAGGGGCACGACAGGAGCAAACGCGCCTGGTTTGGTTGCGGCTGCAAGCCGGGCCGGAGTGGTGCCCTGGACGGATATTGATTGGAATAATGCCAAAACGGCCTGCGCCAACCGGGTTATTAATGGCCGTGCTTGTCATCTTGTAACAATGAGGGAATGGGCTGCAGTTTGCTTTTTAATTAAGCTGCTGGGGCATGATATTCGCGGCAACAACTTCTGGGGGCGTGATTACCGCGATCCGGACAGCTACGAGTATTATGGAGTTACTGACCCAATTCTGGCAAGTTACAATGCCAGTTATTCCAAAGCTTGCTCCAGGGTCCTTACTGGAAGCGGACCTGTTACTTGGGCGCATAATGGAATGGCCAACGGTATTTTTGACATTGTCGGTAACGTTTTTGAATGGGTCGATTTCCTTATTAATGCCGGCGTTTACCAGCATCAAAAACAGGCGTTATTAAATGATGCTGATGGAATTACTGCTGCTGATTCAGCCATTGTTATTGATAATATTCAGGATATTGACAGTTGGCCTGCTGCTAATGGGTTAATCCTGATCAAGGCCGAGGGCGTTAATACGGATGAATATATCATTTATGGGAACATGGTTAAAAATGGTGATGGATCGGCTACATTAACAGGCTGCCTGAGAGGGCAAAACGGAACTGCAGCCAGTGCGCATGCCGATAACGCAACAATTATACAGTTAACTGATTACTGTATTATCCCCGGTGGTTATTCGGCTAAGATCAATGGTGTCGGCCTTAATAACACCGATGCTGTATCAACCTTTGATTATGAAAGCCTGGTTCTTGGGCCAGGAGCAGCTAACCCGGCTGTTAATGATGTACTACAAATTGAAAATGAGCAGGTAACCGTAACCGCAGTTAATGGGACAAGCTTAACGGTTACCAGGGGCAGTAATGGTTCTACCATAGCAGCCCATGCAGACGGAGTTGCCATAGCTAAGTTATCTCCGCAGATGAGCAATAACAGCCCTTCATCTACTGGTGATTATGGTGCATCACAATCGGCTAGCTTTTTGACATTAAGGACAGAGACAAACCTTGTTGGCATGGGTTTACCTGCTACTGTAAGCAGTGGTGGAAGTGAGGAATATAAGGACATTTTTTATACCAGCATTTATGGCCAGCGGGCCGCGCACCGTGGCGGCAATTGGAGCAATGGGTCGGGTGCCCGTTCCGGCTTTGCCTTGTATTTGTACTTTCTCCCGTCGAGCACGAGCCTCAGCGTCGGGTTTCGCGCCGCTTTGTCTTTGTAATCTGGAATCTGTTACCAGTTAATCTGAAGGCCGGGTGATAGCCCGGCCCCTTTAGGGAACAATTTGAGAGGTGACATAATGTCAGCACCAGAAGAATTAAAAATACGCCAAAAGGTTGAAGACATGATCGCATATGGATATATAGCTTTGCGTCAATTTCCTAAGTCAGAAAAATTCACACTTGCAGCTGGCATAAAGCAATCCATGTATAGACTGCTGAATTTGGTTATAGTAACAAACAAAAAATACTACAAAAAGACAACCATGCAGGAACTTGACACAGAGTTGGACTTCTTGCGGTCGCTTATCAGAATATCAATGCAGTTGGGCTTTCTACCATTCAAAAAGTATGAAAACTGGGCCATTATGCTTAATGAAATTGGCAGAATGATTGGTGGCTGGTTTAAGTCTATTAAAAGAAATGAATAAGCTTTTAGGGGCCAGGTTGTAATGCGCGGGCCGCGCTCCGTGGCGGCAATTGGAACAATGGGTCGGGTGCCCGTTCCGGCTTTGCCTTGAATTTGAACAATCTCCCGTCGAACACGAACAACAACATCGGGTTTCGCGCCGCTCTGTCTGGTTGCCAGAAGTTAATATCCTATTGGGTTATTATCCAGTGCTCAGATAAAGGAATCTGGCTCCTTGTCACACTGCTATGCAGTCGGCAAAAAATATTAACAGATTACAGTGGTTAGTAGGGGTGAAAATCCCGAAAACCGCTGTAATCGCAATAAATCATGGAGGGTGCATGCCAAAGACATATACTAATTTATTTGAGAAAATATACCAATTTGATCATTTATATGAGGCATACCTTATGGCAAGGAAAAATAAGCGTAATAATGGTGAAGTGATAGAGTTTACAGCTAATCTGGAAGAAAATTTGATCGAAATTCAAAACGAATTAATATATCGAAAATATAAGACTGGAAGGTATAGAGAGTTTTATGTCAATGATCCTAAAACAAGGCTTGTGGCCGCTTTACCATTTAAAGATCGGGTTGTTCATCATGCGTTATGTGCTGTAATAGAGCCGATTTTTGAAAGAGCATTTATCTATGATAGTTACGCCTGCAGAAACGGAAAAGGGACTCATGCGGCAGCAGATAGGACAACGTATTTTGTAAGAAAGTTGCAACATCTTTACCCTCAGATATATTGTTTAAAATGCGATATAAAACAGTATTTTCCGTCTGTTAATCACAATATTTTAAAGAAAATAATAAGAAAAAAGATAGCTTGCAAAAGCACCTTATGGTTAATTGATGAGATTATAGATAGTGTTGCTGATGATAAAAACATTAACTCAAAAGGCATGCCAATTGGTAACTTAACAAGTCAATTATACGCAAATATTTATCTAAATGAATTAGACCATTTTGTTAAAGAAAAATTACAAATAAAGCACTATGTTAGATATATGGATGATTTTATTATTCTATGCCATGACAAGACAATTTTATGGTCAATTAAACGGGATATAGAAGTATTTTTACGGCATTACCTTGACCTAGAATTGAATGGTAAAACAGGCATATTTCCAATAAGTCAGGGCATTGATTTTTGCGGTTACCGGATTTGGCCAACCCATCGGAAAATTAGAAAAAGCAGTATTAAAAGAATGAAACGCAAATTAAAAGCTTTTCAGCGTAAATTTAAGGCTGGAAAAATAAGCTTAGAAAAAATAAATGCTACAATTCAAAGCTGGCTTGGTCATGTTAAGCACGGAGATTCCTATAACCTAAGGAAAAAGGTACTAGAAAGCTTTATCCTTACCAATGAAAAATGATGTGAGATTTTTGTTAACCGGAGGTGAGATTATGCCAGTAGATCAATATTATTCAACCAGCAGTTTTTATGAGTCACCATTCGTGCCATTAATCATAGGCATGATTGCATTAATTTTTTTAGCGCCTTTAATAGATACACTTTATAAGATGATTGAAGCCTTTATCCAGAAGGCATTAAATCGTTTCAGTTTTTTGCCTGACAATGTAGCTGATGAAATAGCTTTTGTTTTAGTGGTTTCAATAGGTTATGTTGTCTGCTGGCAAGGAGAATTCGACTTTTTTAGTTACTTAAATTTTAACTTTGATTCACATTTAGGGTGGTTTCTGACATCTTTATCTGTTAGCGGTGGCACCTCAGCTTTAAGGAATCGCTTTGACCTTATGAATTTAATACCCATGAGCATTGGAAGCGGTTTGTCATCAACCATGATGCGGATTATCGGTAAGAAAGGAGAGAAATAGATGTTAAACACTATCAGGCGCGGAAGTCGTGGACAAGACGTGGCTAATTTGCAAACATACTTGAATGAACTGGGTTATAATCCAGGACGTGTTGACGGAATTTTTGGTCCAGCAACCGAGGCTGCTGTTAAGAAATATCAGGCAGCACACAGATTGGTTGTAGATGGCATTGTAGGCCCGAACACCTGGTTAGTTATATTAAATGGCACTCCTAAAATGTATAGCGGCCCTGAGCCGGTATACTACAGCCAGGTTGACCAGCGTTGGAAAAACATCATGTTTAGCAGTCATAATGACCCACGGCAGACAATAGGTAGTTCAGGTTGCGGGCCAACATCAATAGCTATGATTCTGGCTACATGGATAAATAGGTCAATTACCCCGGTACAAGCATGTCAAATGGCTTTAGAGGGTGGTTTTCGGACCTATAATAGCGGCACAGCGTGGTCATTTTTCCCGTGGGTTGCCTCAAAATTCGGTCTTCATTTTTTGCAGACAGCCTCAACGAAGACGGTTATTGACGCCATTAATAAAGGCTCCTTAGTCGTTGCTAGTATGGGTCCTGGGTACTTTACTAGGAGCGGCCATTACATTATGCTTTGGGACGTGCGTGATAATTTGATTATATGTCACGACCCGGCAAATAAGAGTAGGGATCAAGCTAGTTTCGATGTATTCAATCAACAAGCTGCACAGTATTTCTGTTTCAATAAGTAAAGAATTTAATATTATGGAGGTATGATAACTATGCTAATATTAGGTTTTTTAATAGCGCCAAAGGTCTTGGTATCTTTGGGTTCAGCTCTTGGATTGATTATAGTTGATTTTTGCCTTGGGGTCTTTTTAGCACTAAAGCAAGGTGACTTTGATGTTAGGAAATTGCCCAAATTTTTGGAGACAGGCGTCATACCTTATGTTGGTGCATTAGTGCTATTAGCTTTGTTTATAGGTATATCACCGGGCTTAGAGGCTATATTTTTTGCATGCACTGCGGCCATAGGCTTAAAATACTTAGCTGATATTAAAGACAAATTGGCCAGTATATTCACTGGCATCCAAATTTAAATAAACAATCCACATCATTTAAGTGAAAGTTAATCAAATGTAATTTCGACAATAATAAAAGCGGAGCTGGATAAATGTTACTCCGCTTTTATACAATTTATTTACCAAAGAACTTTTCTCATTTTATGTGAGATTTTTTCTCAAAAAGTCTGGGACGCTTCAATAGCGCACCTCAAATCGTGATATATTATTAATTTGCGCCATTTATCAATTTTTATAATTTTTTTTTGAAAAATGGCATTCATAAAGCCCGCACGTTTTCATCCCAAAGATATTCGTTTTTAGTAAATTAAACCTTCATAATCCTCCATGTTATTTATTTACATTTGACACATTCACCAATTAATTGTAATATTAATATATTATAAATTTTATATGTAGGTGATAGGGATGAGCAGAAAGGCCAATTTTATATGTTCCAGAAACACCATAGACGGCGTCTATCCACCTCTGATACTTGCGCTGCAAGCCCAAAGAGCCGGTGCGGACACCATGATCTTCTTTACCTTTGACGGCATAGATGTTATTAGAAAAAACGGCGCCAAAAAAATAAAATATTATCCTAACGGAATGCTTGGAGCGATTCCGGGTGTTCCCGGCGTATCGGCAAGAATGATCACCAAACTGGCTGAAAACCGGGCGGGAGTGCCAAATATTGAAACTTTACTGGAAATGTGCCAGTTGGAAGGGGTAAAGTTTCATGCCTGTTTGATGACTCTGCAAATGATGGACATAAAAGACGAAGAGCTAATTGATGGTGTTGTGGTTTCAGACGCCGCGAGCTATATTAAAACAGCCCTGGAATCTGATGTTAACCTTTTTATTTAAAGTTCGGTTAATATTTTGGATAACTATTATTGAATTTGAAAAACATAAACAATGCAGGTCTGCTTAAAGGCCTGTCTTTTTTTATGACAATTTCAAAAATGATTGATTTTTTTAAATATATTTATTAATATAGATATATAATAATATTTTATCAATATTAATAATTGCAATTTATTAATTACAGTCTTTTTTAATAAGAATCGTTTATCGGCAGGTGAGCGCTTATTAAATTACATGAAGTTAAGCAAATTCTAAACGCTGAAGTAATTTCCGGTGAAACAATGCTTGACCTGGAAGTGAGTTCCGGCTTCGGCTGCGACCTGATCAGCGACTCCCTATGTTTTTCCAGGCCGGAATGTCTTTTAATCACCGGGCTTACCAATATTCAGATTATTAGGGTGGCTGATATGATTGAAGCCAGAGCCATAATGTTTGTCCGGGGCAAAAAACCGGGACAGGAAATAATTCGCCTGGCTGAAGAAAAAAAACTGCCGCTGCTGGTAACCAACAGATTTCTTTTTGAAAGCTGCGGGCTTTTGTACCAACACGGCCTGCGCAGCTCTTGACTGCGTTGGAGAGTGATCAATTTTGAAACTGGAATTTAAGGTTCAGGGTATGGATTTCACCCGGGGCGGTGAAGCAACTGCCAAAATTAAAAAAGCCCTGCAGCTGGTCGGCATGGAAGTTGATACTATCAGAAGAGCAGTTATTGTAGCCTATGAGGCCGAGTTAAACATTGTAATTCACGCAAAACACGGCAGCCTGGTCACCCACATCCATCCCAACCGGGTAGAAATTGAAGCCGTTGACGAAGGCCCGGGCATTCCGGATATATCCTTGGCCTTACAGGAAGGATACTCCACCGCCCCACCCCACATCAGGGAAATGGGGTTCGGTGCCGGTATGGGACTGCCCAATATTCAGCGCTGCTCAGATGAATTGCATATTGACTCGGAAGTTGATTCAGGCACTACGTTAAAAGCAATTATTATTAATAAAAGCCGTGGTGAATGAAATGCAGAAATACTTTCATTCGGTTATGCTCGACCAGGAAAAATGTAAAGGCTGCACCAACTGTATCAAGCACTGTCCTACCGAGGCGATCAGGGTACGCGAAGGGCGGGCCAGGATCATTGAAGAGCGCTGTATTGATTGCGGCGAATGCATCCGCATCTGTCCCAACCGCGCCAAACTGGCCATAACCGATCCGCTGGAACGGCTGCAGGAATTTAAATACACTATTGCCCTGCCCGCCCCTTCCCTATACGCGCAGTTTGGCCCGGCAGTAATGCCCCATAACATACTGGCAGCGCTGCTTGACATCGGGTTTGACGATTATTACGAAGTTGCCGTGGGTGCGGAAATTGTCACTAATTGCCTGTGTAATTATTTAAAGCGGGATAAACCAAGGCCTTTGATTTCTTCGGCCTGTCCTGCGGTAGTAAGGTTGATGCAGGTACGATTCCCCGGTTTGCTTGAGCATGTTGTTTTAATCGACACCCCTATGGAAATATCGGCACGAATTGCCAGGGAAAAAGCTACCCGGGTACATGGTTACAGCAGCGAGGAAATAGGCGTATTCTTCATCACTCCCTGCCCGGCCAAGGTTACAGCAATAAAACAGCCTTTCGGCAGCCGTTCCTACGTTGACGGGGCTATATCCATGTCTTCCATTTACGGAGAAATTCTCGGCCGGCTGGAATCTCCGTCCACCAATATCGCCCCAGGCGGCTCGCCGGCCATCGGTGTGGGCTGGGGCAGGGCCGGAGGCGAAAACCACGGCATCAAAGACCATTCCTTACTGGCAGTGGACGGGATTCACAATGTTATTAATGTATTTGAGGAAATCGAGCGCGGGGGACTCAGGGACATCGATTACATCGAGGCCCAGGCCTGCACCGGAGGCTGCATAGGAGGCCCGCTGGTCCCCCAAAACCAGTTCGTTTCCCGGGTGCGCATGGAAAACCTGGTTAAAAAACTCAGCCAAAATAATTACCGCTGCCCGGAAATAGATTGCAATTATGATTTTTGCGAACTGCCGGGGCCAATATTACCCCGCCCCGCGCTTAAGCTCAGCAATGACATCGACCAGGCCATCAGCATGCTCGAGCAGGTGGAAAAAATCACATCCGAACTGCCCGGCCTGGACTGCGGCTCCTGCGGTTCGCCAAACTGCCGGGCACTGGCTGAGGACATCGTACGGGGCTACGCGGAAACTTCTTATTGTGTGTTCAAACTTAGGGAAAAACTACAACGCCTGGCCAGAGAAATAGTGGACCTATCTCACTTACAACCACCTGCAATGGGGCGGGAAACCCAAAAAAGCGACGAGGGGGACGAAAAACAATGAATTTGTGGGACCAAATAATTCAACAACTTGAATTAACCCTGCAGGCCGGCCCCCTGACGTTCGGCCAGGTCCGGGGCGCTTTTTGCGGTGACCTGTTAAGCGACGTCCTGGCCAACGCAGCCCCCGGCGATCTGTGGATTACCATTCACCACCACCGCAACATCGTGGCAGTAGCATCCCTGGTAAACCTGTCGGGCATAATTATTTCCAATAATCGACTCCCTGATCCCGAGACTGTGGAAGCAGCCATTAAAGAAGGGATACCCCTTTTTACTACCCCGCTAAATAATTTTATGGCCAGCGGGGAATTGTTTAAAATTTTATCTGATAATTCAATAATTTAAATGTTTTAATAATATGATTTTTTGGGATTTTTTATTGCTATCGTATCCGCTGAATTTACCTGCAGCAAAAATTTAAACAAGCATACTAAAAAGGAGGTTAAAAAGATGTCACATGGTTGTTCGTGTCACGCTCAGTTCGGCCGGGAACAGTTGGAGGAGATTGAAAAACTGCTGGAACCGTACAGCGGACAGCCCGGCAGTTTGATCCAGGCGCTGCACAAAGCTCAGAACGTGGCCGGGTATTTGCCCAGGGAAGCACAGGTGCTGGTGGCCGAAAAACTCAATGTTCCATTAACCAGGGTTTACGGAGTGGTTTCCTTTTACTCTTTATTTACCACCAAACCCAAAGGCAGGCACAAAATACATGTGTGCACCGGAACGGCCTGTTATGTCCGCGGAGCCAGCCGGTTATTAAATCAGCTGGAAGATCAATTACAGATTAAGCCCGGCGATACAACCAAAGACGGACAATTTTCCGTTGACGTGGTACGCTGCCTTGGCGCATGCGGGCTTGGCCCGGTGGTAACCGTGGACGAAGACGTTTACGGCCGTGTAAACAACGGAAAACTTGATGATATCTTATCAAAGTACAGCAGGGAGTGACTAAATTGGAGGAGCTTTCCCAGCATTTACTCGACGTGGCAGTTAATTCTCTGGAAGCCGGAGCCACTGAAATCACAATTAATATCAACGAAAACATGCGAGCCAACACCTTACAAATTGAGGTGACTGATAACGGCCCGGGCATTACCAAGGCAGATATAGCCAGAGTTAAAGACCCATTTTACACAACCAAAAATAATAAGCGGGTTGGACTGGGTATACCGCTATTTATGGAGGCAGTTGAGAGATGCGGCGGCTCCTTTGATATTCAAGCTCAATCACAGCAAGGCACAGTTGTAACCGCCACCTTCCCCCATAATCACCTGGACCGGGTCCCGCTGGGAGATGTGGCGGGAACCCTGATTACCCTGCTTGCGGCAAATGATTTTGATTTTCAATATTGCCATCGTTATAATGACAAATCGTTTTATTTTAACACCAGGGATTTTCGGGTTTTGCTCAGGGATATACCGGTAAAAACCCCGGAAATTATGGTGTGGCTAAAAAATTATTTACACAACAACATCATGGAATTAAGGAGGGGAAAAAAAGTTGAAGAGTTTAGAAGAACTGGATAAATTACGTGACCGTCTCCAACAAGAAATGAAAATCAGGGACAAGGACTACGATGTTGCCATAACCGTAAGCATGGGCACCTGCGGGATTGCCGCCGGCGCCCGGGAAATCGTCAAAGCGTTGTTGGAGGAATTGAAACAGCAAGGCCTCAATAATGTGGCGCTTACCCAGACCAGCTGCGTCGGTCTTTGCCAGCATGAACCACTGTTAGAAGTTACCAGGGGATCGGAAAAAACCACCTATGTTAATGTTGACCAGGAAATGGCCAAAGAAATTGTTCGAAAGCACCTGGTTGAAGGCACCATAGTAAAAGATTGGACAGCGCCGAAAAAATGATTTGTTAACTGACTGCACAAGGAGGAAAAATAATGGAAATGTACAGGTCCCACGTACTGGTTTGCGCCGGCGCAGGCTGCATTTCTTCAGACTGCAAATCGGTACAAAGCGCACTCCGGGAACATATTGAAAAAACCGGACTGGAAAATGAAGTCAAGGTTGTCGAAACGGGTTGTATGGGTCCCTGCGACCTGGGTCCGGTAATTATGATTTTCCCGGACGGCGTATTTTACCGCAAATTAAAACCGGAAGACGCGGTGGAAATTGTCAACGAGCACCTGATCAAGGGCAAAGTGGTAACCAGGCTGCTGCACCGGCCGGTAGGCAGCGAAGAACGGGTCGCCGACTTTGGCCAGTTGGAGTTCTTCAAGCGCCAAACCAGAATAGCGCTGCGCAACACCGGAATTATCAACCCGGAATCCGTTGAGGAATACATTGCCCGGGACGGCTACCGGGCCCTGGGAAAAGTCCTCTCTCAGATGACTCCGCAGCAGGTTATCGACACCGTAAAAGAATCCGGTTTAAGAGGCCGCGGCGGGGCGGGCTTCCCCACGGGAATGAAATGGGAGTTTACCGCCCGTGCCAACGGTGACACCAAATATGTTGTCTGTAACGCCGACGAGGGCGACCCCGGCGCCTTTATGGACCGCAGCATTTTGGAAGGCGACCCTCACTCGGTATTGGAGGCAATGGCAATTTGCGGCTACGCCATCAGAGCATCCCGCGGTTACATATATGTCCGGGCGGAATACCCCCTGGCGGTGGATAGGCTGGAAACAGCCATTAATAAAGCACGCGAATATGGCCTGTTAGGTGAAAATATTTTTGGCACCGGCTTTAATTTTGATATTGAAACCAGGGTCGGAGCAGGAGCGTTCGTCTGCGGTGAAGAAACCGCGCTGCTGGCCTCCATCGAGGGACAGCGCGGCGAACCACGTCCCAAGCCGCCCTTCCCGGCGCAAGAAGGTCTCTGGGGTAAGCCCACCGTCATCAACAACGTTGAAACCTGGGCCAACATACCGCCCATTATCTTAAACGGGGCCGGGTGGTTTGCGTCAATCGGAACGGAAAAAAGCAAAGGCACAAAGGTTTTTGCCCTGGCTGGCAAAGTTAATAATACAGGTTTGGTTGAAGTTCCTATGGGCACTACGCTCAGGGAGATTATTTTTGATATCGGCGGAGGGATACCTGGCGGGAAGAAATTTAAGGCGGTTCAAACCGGAGGACCTTCAGGCGGCTGCATACCGGAAGAATACCTTGACACACCGGTGGATTATGATTCCTTAACTAAACTGGGCACCATCATGGGTTCCGGCGGCATGATCATTGTAGACGAAGACACTTGCATGGTGGACCTGGCCAAGTTCTTCCTGGAATTCGTGCAGGAGGAGTCTTGCGGCAAATGCGCCCCATGCCGGATTGGCACCAAGCGTATGCTGGAAATACTACAGCGGATAACCTCCGGCGACGGCCGCCAGGGTGATATAGAACTGCTGGAGGAACTGAGCCGTGGAATAAAAAGCTCGGCCCTTTGCGGCCTGGGGCAAACCGCTCCCAATCCCGTACTGAGCACCCTTCGCTATTTCCGCCACGAATACGAGGCGCATATTAACGATAAAAAGTGTCCGGCCGGGGCCTGCCAGGCACTGCTCACCTACTACATCAACCCCGAAACCTGCCGGGGCTGCGGCCTGTGCAGCAAAGAGTGCCCGGCCGGGGCCATCACCGGGGAAAAGAAAAAGCCGCACGTTATCGACCCGGCCAAGTGCATCAAGTGCGGTTCCTGCAAACAGAAGTGCAAGTTTGGATCTATTATCACGGTTTAAAGGAAAGGGGACACACGCCTTCGAGGAAGGTCCCCAATTATATATTTGAAATACTGCCTCAGGCATAAATGGAGGAATAGTTATGTCACAGGTTAGCTTAACCATAGACGGCATCGAAGTCCAGGCCGCCCCCGGCACTTCCGTGCTGGAGGCCGCAAAAAAAGCGGGCATTAAAATACCCACTCTTTGTTACCTGGAAGAAATAAATGAAATCGGCGCCTGCCGGATTTGCCTGGTTGAAGTTCAAGGTGCCAGAACCTTGCAGGCATCCTGCGTCACCCCGGTGGCTCCGGGCATGGTGGTGCGGACCAATACCCCGGCCGTCCGGCACGCCCGCAAACTAAACCTGGAGCTGATTATGTCCAACCACCCGCAGGAATGTTTAACCTGCCCCCGCAGCACCAATTGCGAACTGCAGCAGCTGGCTTCGGAATTGGGCATTACCGAGATCAGATTTTCCGGCGCCAATCCTTCCTATGAGCCGGATCTGTCCAGCGCTTCCCTGGTGCGCGACCCCCGCAAGTGCATCCTGTGCCGCCGCTGCGTCAGCGTTTGCGAAAAAGTGCAGCAGGTAAGCGCTATTGCCCCACAGGAACGCGGCTTTAATACCATCGTCGCCCCGGCGTTTCTCGAGCCACTGGGCGATACCGCCTGCGTAAACTGCGGCCAGTGCGCCCTGGTCTGCCCCACCGCCGCCATCCATGAAAAGGATCAGACCGCCGAGGTGTGGGCTGCCCTGTCCGATCCCCGCAAGCACGTTGTGGTCCAAACCGCTCCGGCTGTCAGAGTCAGCATCGGGGAAATGTTCGGCCTTGAGCCGGGCAGCGTGGTCACCGGGCAGATGGTTGCGGCCCTAAGAAAACTGGGCTTTGATAAAGTCTTTGATACAGATTTTACGGCTGATTTAACCATCATGGAAGAAGGCAGCGAGCTGCTGCAGCGGATTCAGAACGGCGGCCGGCTTCCGCTGATCACCTCCTGCAGTCCCGGCTGGATTAAATTTATTGAGCATTTTTATCCCAGACTGCTGCCGCACCTGTCCACCTGCAAGTCGCCCCAGCAAATGTTTGGCGCCCTGGCCAAAACCTATTACGCTGAAAAATCGGGCATCGACCCGGCAGATATCTTTGTCGTGTCAATCATGCCCTGCACCGCTAAAAAATTCGAGGCCGGGCGGCAGGGAATGAACGGCAGCGGTTACCAGGATGTCGATGTTGTACTTACTACCCGGGAATTGGGCAGAATGCTAAAAGAGGCGGGAATAGACTTTAATTCGTTAACAGAGGAAGAATACGACCACCCACTGGGCATCTCCACCGGGGCCGGGGTCATCTTCGGCTCAACCGGCGGCGTGATGGAAGCCGCCCTCAGGACAGCTTATGAGCTGGTTACCGGCCGGACCCTGCCTACACTGGATTTTAAAGAAGTGCGCGGGTTGGCAGGTATCAAAGAAGCGTCAGTTGATTTAAACGGAACTGTTTTAAACGTTGCGGTAGCCAACGGGCTGGCCAACGCCAGGGAAATGATGGATAGAGTTAAAAACGGTAAACGGTACCATTTCATTGAAATCATGTGCTGCCCGGGCGGCTGTATCGGCGGGGGCGGACAGCCCATACCCACTAACAAAGAAATCCGTACTAAAAGAGCAGCCGGCATTTACAGCGCAGATGAAAGCATGCCACTGCGCAAGTCGCACGAAAACCCAGCAGTCCAAGCATTGTACAAGGAATTTTTGGGTGAGCCGCTGGGTCATAAATCCCACGAGCTGCTGCACACCCGCTATACAGCCCGGGGGAAATACTAATTGCCGATATAGACTCCCATGTCGCTAAACGTGGTACCAGCAGAGGATGAAAATATAGTTAATCTGTCATTGCGAGGAGCGAAACGCTCGCAATGACAGATTATAAGGCCCCCGGCTTACATCACAAGCGTGATTTAACCGGAGGCCTTATAACTATTTATGGTTATAGGGCATGTCACTGATTAGTCTTTGCACAATTTCTTCGTCCGAAATAAACACTCTAAAGGCCCTGGCGGCGAGGCTTTCTTTATCCGGGCGATTCCAGGCCAGGTAAAACTCATAGCTTAAATTTAACCCGTGTACCCGCACTTCTCCCAGATCACCTTTCTTCAACAACTCCCCTGCCGCCCAGCGGGACACAACCCCGATCCCAAGTCCCAGCCTAACCGCATTAATGACCGCCTGTGCGCTGCCCAATTCCAGTACGCTGGTAAACTGGTCCAGCGTTATATTGTGTTTTAAAAACTGTTGTTCCAGGGCTTGCCTGCTGCCTGACCCCACTTCACGTACAACTATTGATTCATTGGTCAGTGCAGCAAGCGGCACCTCCTCTCCGCATAACGGGTGCCACGGAGGCGTTATCACCAGCAGCCGGTCGGTCAGCCAGGGCCGGCACTCCACCCCGTCGGCTTTAACCGGATACCCGGCAATGCCGATTTCAACATCCCTGTCCTTAATCCACTGGGCGACTTGAGCACTGCCCCCTATTTGCAGGCTAACTGTTACAGCAGGGTGCTGCTCTCTGAAGCCCCCGATAATTACGGGCAGCAGGCATTCTCCCGCTACGGGGGCAGCGCCCAGTTGCAAGTGACCCGCCTTGACTTCCCTTAAATCATCAATACCGGCCCTGATCTTGTTATACTGGCGGATCATCTGCATGGCCACCGGGAAAAGCAGCCTGCCCGCTTCAGTTAACACCACCTTTTTCTCGGCCCGCTCAAAAAGAGAGATATTTAATTCTTCTTCCAATGATTTAATCTGGAAGCTGATGGCCGGCTGGCTCATATCCAGCTGCGCCGCCGCCTTGGTAAAATTCTTAAGCTGGGCAATCAGCAGAAAAGCCTCCAATTGTTTTATATTCAATTATGACCACCACTGTTTCGTTGATTTAGCTGGTATACTAGCCTATAATACCATAAAAATTTAAAAAAAACAGGCGAATGGAAAGGGGATTGTATCCATTCGCCAGTATACGGGATATCTGTCCCAGCCGGGTTATTGCGCAGCTACCGCCGGCCGGGCTATATTTAAAGAGGTCAAGAGACCTGCCAAGGCAAATAATATTATGCGGAATATTTAACGGCTTGATTTGTGGCTTTCTTTTCTTTAACCAGCGGCTTTGCGCCGGTTTGATGTCCCTGCAGGATATTAAAGTTTTCTACAATAAACAGGTACCCCAGTACACCGGTGGCCACCAGGCCGATACTCACAGCCCATTCAATAAAGGACGGGAAATAAAAGCCGCCCGAGGACTTGGCCATACCGGTGAAAACCACGTTCATCCGGTTGATGATGACGCCGGCCACCACTAATACGCTGAAGGTTGCCAAACCGGCTGTTGTTTTGCGCAGACCGGGCGTGAAACAAATAATCAACGGTATGATAATACCTGCCACCATTTCCAGCAGGAACATATTGCTTTCGAGATTCCCGCCAAACACCAGTCCTGTTGCACCGCGGTAGTATAGATCAACAATCTTCAACACCAGGTAAACCAGCATCAGGTAACCGGAGACTTTGATCAGGGACTGCAGCACCCCCAAATCCACCTTATGCCCGTGGGCCCGTGAACCCAACAGCGTTTCCACTGTAACCATGGCAGGGCCGACAAAAAAGGAAGACATCAGGAAAAACACCGGCAGCAGCATCGACCACCAGAGCGGGTACAGTTTGCCCACCTCGATCACATAAAGGGAACCCAGCGAGGACTGGTGCAGCGTGGGCAGTACAATCCCTATGATAAACAACACCGGCATGATTTTTTTGAAAAAGCCGTGCCAGGGCTTTTGCACTTTTTCAGTGGCAATTTCACCGAATTCCAGTAATTGAATCATTGTATAAAGAGAAACGCACCAGAAAACTTCAAACAACACGCTGGTATATCCCCATGATACAAAAGGGCGCCAGAAGTTGAACCAGCGGCCTATATCCATGAAAAGACCGGCCATAACCAAAAGGTAACCAATTAATGAGGTAAGCATGGCGCTTCTGGCAATTGGGGTGAACTTCTTTACCCTCAATACATGCACCAGCAAACAGGTGCTATAACCGCCACCGGCCAGAGCCACACCGGTCAACACGTCAAACCCGATCCAAAGGCCCCACGGCCAATGGTCGTTAAGGTTGGTGGCGCTGCCCAGGCCAAATACCAGCCTGTACAACATCAGCACCGCGCCAAGCAGGCCAAGCGCAGCCAGCACATACCTGGTTGGCGTCATTTTAAAAGTCCATTTATTGGCATTGACAGCGGACATCGGTTAAACCTCCCCAGCAGTTTATCTTTTCTCTTTTTCTTCCCTGGCAATTTCATTTCTCCGCCTGTTGTACACGTAAAGACCTGTGAGCACGGCACCCCAACCCAAACCAACTGCGGGAGTCAGTCTGAGGATACTTTCCGAGTACTGGGGCAGCGGCTTGGTCGTGACATTGGTCCTAAAGCCAAGCTGCTCAAAGGGCAAGTCGGACAGGTACAGCCATGAGGTGCCGCCCGCTTCCTTTTCCCCAAAGATGTGGTTTATGTACCCACCCCCGCTAATTCTTTCTTTGGCCGCCTTGATCATTTCCTCATGTTTGCCATAGGTTAAAGCTCCAGCCGGGCATACCTCCACGCAGGCCGGCTTTTCACCTTTGGCGACGCGGCCGGCACACATCTGGCACTTGCGCACCCGGGGGAAAGTTTTATCCCACTCATATTTGGGAATGCTGAAGGGGCAGGCCAGCATACAGTAACGGCAGCCCACGCACAGTTTCTCATCGTAAACAACGGGGCCTTCCTTGGTCTTTTTAATGGCCTTGGAAAAACAAGCCGAAGCACAGGCGGGCTCATCACAGTGCAAACACTGCTCTTTAACAAACCGCCATACTTTTTCGCTTCCTTTTTTGGATTCCACCTTTTTTACCGCAGTCCAGTTTTCCGCTGCCAGTACTGCTTCACTGCCGGTGGCGGGGGCATCCTGACGGTACTGCAGTTTGTTCCACAGCTTACAGGCAACCACACAACTTCCACAACCCACACAGCGGGTTATATCTACTAAAACAGCTTTAGACACTGTACCTCACCTCCTAAACCATTCCGGCCGCTTTGACTGAAGCTGCCAGGTGATTATAACTTTTCCCGCGGTCAACGTATTTTGTATGCAGCAATTCTTCAGCCAGTTCACTCATAGGATGTTTGAGGAAATTCCGGTACAGCGCCAAAACTTCGGAGTTCTCATGGCTTTCACGCCACTCCATCTTGGCGTCGGCCTGGTACAGGCTATTGATCCTCTGCACCCGCACTTGATCGGAGGGGGGTACTGCCGACCTGGGCTGTCCGCCACCACTGATACAGCCGCCGGGACACGACATAAACTCAACAAAGTGCCAGGGCGACTCGCCTTTGCGCACCGCTTCCAGTATCTGCCTGCCGTTGCTCATACCATGACAAACCGCAACTTTTACCAAACCGACACCGGGCACATCCACAGCAGCTTCTTTGACTCCGGTTAAACCGCGGACCGGTGTCAGCTGAAGCAAATTGGCGGGCGGTTCCTTTTCCGTAATAAAGAAATACGCTGTCCGCACCGCAGCTTCCATTACGCCCCCGGTGGCTCCGAATATGGTCGCCCCGCCGGTGCTTTTGCCCAGCAACGGGTCGTATTTTTCTTCCGGTAGCCTGGTTAAATCAATATTTTGCTGTTTTATCATCCTGGCCAATTCCCTGGTGGTCAGCACGGCGTCCATATCCCTCAGGACGGGGTTTTTCCAGTAACGGCCGCTGCTATTCATCTCCGGGCGGGTAATTTCGAACTTTTTGGCTGTGCAGGGCATAATGGCCACGGAGAATATTTTCTCCGGCTTGATCTTGGCAGCCTTGGCATAATACGTTTTTGCCAGCGCTCCCAGCATCTGCTGGGGCGACTTGCAGCTGGACATGTGGGGCAGAAGATCGGGGTAGAAATATTCGCAAAATTTAACCCAGCCCGGGCTGCAGGAAGTAAATTGAGGCAGTGGCCTTTTGATGTCCCCCTTAACCCGCTTGATTAGTTCTGTGGCCTCTTCCATAATGGTCAGGTCGGCCGTAAAGTTGGTATCGAAAACAGCGTTAAAGCCCAGCCGCCTGAGGGCCGCCACCTGCTGGCCCATAACCCAGGTGCCGGGGGGCAAACCAAATTCCTCGCCCAGCGCGACTCTGGTGGCCGGGGCCGTCTGGACAACAACAAAGGTGTCCGGATCATCCAGGGCTTGCTTGACCCTTTGGGTATCGTCACGTTCGGTAATAGCCGCGGTCGGGCACCACAGGGCACACTGGCCGCAGTTGATGCACACGGTTTCATCCACTATAGGAAATCCGTAATGACCAAAAACCGTCTGTGTATTTTTACAAACCTCCAGGCACTGGCCACAGAGTACACATTTCTCGTCATCCCTGACAATGGAGGGATTAGCGGGATCGATGGGCACCCTCCCCCGCACCTGGGCCGGCCAGGTGCCCGGCACCTGGTACTGCTGCGGCAGCCAGCCTTCGCCGCCGGCTTGTCCGGCAACAGAAACCGCGCCACAGCCTGCCAGGCTTGCTGTTATACCTGCGAGGCCCAGTCCACCCATCATGCGCAGGAAGGACCGTCTCGTAATTCTTTTATCCATCTTAAGTTGGTCTTCCATTTATGCTCCTCTCCTCGTAAACATCTACAAAGAAAAATTCTCACGTTACTAGTAACTGGCACTCGGTGGTTCCCTCCGCGCGCTGCGCAATTTCCCTTGTATCTTTTGTAGTTACTTGTAGCTAACGCTTACAACAAACTGCCTGGCAAAACTTTACGCCCTTCCGGGGTCAAGCTTTAGGGATATGACGGCGCGCGGCAACATGGGTTGCCTATTTAGCGGGAACCATAAAGTCCCTGGCCCTCTTCATCAATCTTTTTACCGGGGCCGGCAGGTCAAAGGTCTTGCCTGACATCTTCAATCCCATTGTCCATTCGGTGACGCGCACCACTGTGGCGCTGATTTCATACAGCAGGTATATAGGTGAAGCGAAAAGCAGCACCGAGAATATATCAGGACTGGCAACTACCGCCGAAGCAACTATCACAGCTGCCAGAACGGCAAACTTCCTGACCTTGACCATAGTCCGGTAAGAGATAACCCCTAACCTCGCCAGAAAATAACTGGCCAGGGGCATCTCGAAGATTAAACCAAAAGGAAGTAAAAAATTTAGAGTAAAAGAAACATAATTACCTATGGTGAGCATTGGTACCAGCTCAGCGCCGCCATAGCGCATTAAAAACGAAACGCACATTTTAAAAACCACCAGAAATCCAAAAGCAATGCCACCAATAAAAAGAACAAATGAAGTAAAAACAAAAAGGGTAAAATACACTCGCTCAACCTTGCGCAAGGCCGGTAAAATAAAACTCCAGAACTGCCAGAGAATCACGGGCAGGGAAGCCAAAAATCCAAGGAAAAATGCCAGCTTAATTTTTGTAAAAACAGCTTCCGTAACTCCGATATAAATTATCTTATTACCTGTTTTTGTCACGGGCTCGAGCAGGATTTTCAAAAATGCGTCGCTGAAAAACCAGCATACCACTGCCATGACCAAAGTCGAAACAATGGAAATGATCAGTAACCGGCGCAATTCCTCAAGGTGCTCTACCACGGTCATTTCTTCATGTCCGGATATTTGACTCTCCCCCTTCCCACTGTATTAAGAAATTTCTACCTAACTAATTGACTTCTTTGGATGCGTTGGCAGAAACATTTGAAGTGCCGGCGGCAGCGGAAGCGGCAGCAACACCATCAATGCTGTCGCTTTTCTGTTGGGCCTTATCGTCACCTTCTTCTCCTGCAAAAGCGTTTTTCATATCTCGCGCTGCGTTGCCCAAAGCTTTACCCACTTCCGGTAATTTTCCGGGCCCGAAGATAATTAAAACAACTACCAGGATTAAAATCAGGTGCGTCGGCTGAAAAAGACCGTTAAACATGCTATCTTCCCTCCTTTAAAAATTTTTTAATAGCTTAAAAACGGATCATAAATAAATTTAATTAAAAACCAAACTTTTTAATAAGATATAATTATTGTTTTTAATTAAATTTTTTTATTAATATTATTGCTTTTTTTCACAAAAATCAATATACTTTTAAAAAATCCTAAAAAATTTCAGAGCCTGACCGCCAGGGTTTAAATTCCCGCCGGAAGGGCTTATGTTGCTCGAACCCTGCGGCAGCGGCGCTTAGTTACTGCGGTCAAGGGGCAATGAGTTATTAGCATTGCCTTGCCGCGACCTGTTTTGCCGAACCAACAGGTCGTTATTTTTTGAGGAGTTGATGTTTTTTGGCCAAAGAGCAGCGGATCGGTGTGATTGGCATAGTCATTGAAGACAGGTCCCAAGCCCAGCGGATCAACAGCATTTTAAGCGCCCACGGCGATGTTATAGTAGGGCGAATGGGTATCCCCTACCGGGAAAAAGGGCTTTCGGTCATCTCATTGATCGTAGACGGAAATACTGACGAAATAGGAGCTTTAACCGGTAAACTGGGTACTGTTGACGGGGCAAAAGTTAAAAGCGCCCTGGTTACCAGGTAGCCGTTTAATAAAAGGGTGATGGCAATGACAAATTTTCGGCTGGAAAAAGATTTACTGGGCGAGCTGCCGGTGCCTGCCCGGGCTTATTACGGCATCCATACTATGCGAGCCTCTAAAAATTTTAATGTTAGCGGCTGTAATGTCCACCCCCAGCTGGTGCGGGCACTGGCCGAAGTAAAATGGGCCGCCGCCCGCGCCAACCACCAGGCAGGCTTGCTATCCGCCACTGTTGCGGAGGCTATATGTACCGCCGCCAGGGAAGTGGCCGAAGGTAAACTCGCCGATCAATTCATCGTAGACGCTTTTCAGGGCGGGGCCGGGACATCAACCAATATGAACATGAACGAAATCCTGGCCAACCGAGCCATTGAATTGCTGGGCGGCCAAAAAGGCGATTATGACATAGTCCACCCGCTCAATCACGTTAACCTTTCGCAATCCACCAATGACGTTTACCCCACTGCCCTCCGCGTGGCCGCCATCAGGCTGGTGCTGGATCTGAGCGAAGCTATGGCGGAATTGCAGGCGGCCCTGCAGGAAAAAGAGGCACAGTTTGCCGGAGTACTCAAGCTGGGGCGCACTGAATTACAGGACGCTTTACCGGTGACACTGGGCCAGGAATTCAGTGCCTACGCCGAGGCCATCGCCCGGGACAGGTGGCGGCTGTATAAGGTGGAAGAACGCCTGCGACAGGTAAATTTAGGCGGAACGGCCGTGGGAACGGGCTTAAACGCCCCCAAAAAGTATATTTATCAAGTATTGGAAGAATTGCGCCGGATTACTGGATTGGGCCTGGCCAGGGCTGAAAACATGATTGACCTGACGCAAAATGCCGATGTTTTTGCCGAGGTTTCGGGACTGGTGAAGGCAGCCGCGGTAAATCTGTCCAAAATCGCCGGTGACCTGATGCTGTTATCATCAGGTCCGGCCGGAGGGCCTGCGGAAATCAATTTACCCCCGCTGCAGGCGGGGTCCTCCATCATGCCCGGCAAGGTCAACCCGGTTATTCCTGAAATGGTCAGCCAGGTGGCCTGGCAGGCCATGGGGGCCGACCAGGTAATTTGCCAGGCCTGCGGGTCCGGCCGGCTGGAATTGAACTCTTTTTTGCCGCTGGTGGCACATAACCTCTTGCGTACCCTAGAGATGCTGGCTAAAACCGCAAGAATCTTTGCCTATGATTGCATTGCCGGCATCAGCGCCAACGAGCAGCGCTGCCTGCGCTGGCTGGACGAAAGCCTGACAATGGTTACAGCGCTGGTGCCATACCTCGGCTATGAGCAAGCCACTGAATTGGCTCAAAAAGCTCTTAAAGACAGAAAGACCTTAAGGGAACTGGTCATGGAAAAAGGACTTTTTTCCGAGGAAGAATGGCAGGCAATATTTAAACCGAGCCAGCTAACCCGGCCCGGCATTGCCGGGGCGCGCAAGCTCGCGGGCCGGCTGGAACAAAAAAGACCGGGGGGAGCTGAAAACAATGAATGAAACACCTCGCAGCGGCAGGCTTCATATTGCCCTGTTCGGCAGGCGGAACGCCGGAAAGTCAAGTTTAATCAACGCACTGACGGGGCAAGAACTGGCCATTGTCTCGCCGGTAGCCGGAACCACCACCGACCCGGTATATAAGTCCATGGAAATACTGCCCATCGGGCCGGTGGTGTTAATTGACACCGCCGGGCTTGACGATGAGGGCGAACTTGGAGCCAAGCGGGTTGCCAAAAGCATGGCGGTGCTCGCCAAAACCGACCTGGCCCTGCTGGTGATTGACCCGCAGCAGGGCATCAACCGGACCGAGCTGGAACTGGTTGAAACAATTAAACAAAAACAGCTGCCTTTAATTGGCGTTATAAATAAAACCGATCTTGATGAAGTAGATTCCGATTTTTCCGGACAGCTGCCCGCCATCCCCACTGTTAAAGTGAGCGCCCGCACCGGGCGCGGCCTGACCGAGCTGAAGCAGGCGATGGTGCAACTTGC
Source organism: Desulfotruncus alcoholivorax DSM 16058 (assembly GCF_000430885.1). Taxonomy (GTDB): domain Bacteria; phylum Bacillota; class Desulfotomaculia; order Desulfotomaculales; family Desulfallaceae; genus Desulfotruncus; species Desulfotruncus alcoholivorax. The sequence goes on from NZ_AUMW01000009.1 coordinate 62,266, forward strand.
CCCCAAAGACTGGACGGCGCCCACTATTGCCGGGGACCTGGTGCCGCCGGGCGAACTGGCGCTGCTGGTTGTCCCCATCGACCTGGCCGCGCCGAAAGGGCGGCTGATCTTGCCCCAGGTGCAGACAATCAGGGATATGCTGGACCACGAATGCCTGACTATGGTGGTTAAGGAAAGGGAATTAAAAGCCGCGTTAAACAAGTTACAAAAGCCCCCGGCCCTGGTAATCACAGATTCGCAGGTCTTTCTCAAGGTGGATGCGGACACACCACCCGGAGTGCCCATGACCTCCTTTTCCATCCTGTTCGCCCGCTATAAAGGGGACCTGGCCACTTTGGTTTCCGGCGCGCTGGCTGTGGAAGACCTGGAACCGGGGGATAAAGTTTTAATTGCTGAGGCCTGCACCCACCACCGGGTGGCTGATGATATAGGCACGGTCAAGATCCCCCGCTGGCTGCGGCAGGCGGTGGGCGGAGAGCTTGATTTTCACTGGTCCAGCGGCATCGAGCTGCCCTCCGACCTGGCAAGCTACAAACTAATTGTTCACTGCGGCGCCTGCATGATTAACCGGCGGGAAATGCTATCCCGGATCATGGCCGCCAATGCCGCGGGTGTGCCGGTTGTTAACTACGGGGTGTTGATTGCCTATGTGCTGGGGATTTTGCGCAGGGCCCTGGGGCCTTTTCCAGATGTACTGGCGCTGCTGGATAATCGTATTTAGTTAAAGAACGGAGCTAGCTATTGATGCATAACTTCAAAAACGCCCTGGCTAAAGCAAAGTCCGGGGAAATGCTTAACCGGCAGGAAATTTGCGCGCTGCTGGCAGCCGGCCCGGAGGAGTCTGAAGAGCTGTTCGGAGCCGCCGACCGGGTAAGACATGACCATGTCGGTGACGAGGTGCACCTGCGGGCGATTATCGAGTTTTCCAATTACTGCCGCAAGAACTGCCTGTACTGCGGGCTGCGCCGGGATAATCATTCAATTCCACGTTACCGGCTAACTGAACAGGAGATACTGGAGGCGGTAAAAAAAGCACGGGAACTGGGTTTCCGCACCGTTGTCCTGCAATCCGGCGAAGACTTATACTACGATGCCAAAACTATAGCCAAGCTGGTTGAAACGATCAAAAACCGGCACGACCTGGCCGTAACACTATCCCTTGGGGAGCGAAGCCGGGAGGATTACCTGGCCTGGCGCGAGGCGGGCGCCGACCGCTACCTGTTAAAACAAGAAACCGCGGATGAACACCTCTTTAGCATCATTAAGCCGGACGGGAACATGCAGCAGCGGGTTCAGTGCCTGCAGTGGCTGAAAGACCTGGGGTACCAAACCGGGTCCGGCAATATGGTTGGCTTGCCGGGTCAAACCCTTGCAACACTGGCGGAGGACATTATTTTAATGCGCAAGCTTGATGTGGAAATGGCGGGCATCGGCCCTTTCCTGCCCCACCCCGCCACACCGCTGAAAGCCGCAGCACCCGGGTCCCCGGCCCTGACTTTAAAAACACTGGCTGTAACCAGGCTGTGCCTGCCGCAGGCACACCTGCCCGCCACAACTTCACTGTGCACACTAACACCGGACGGGCGCAAGCTGGCGCTAAATTGCGGAGCCAACGTAATTATGCCCAACCTTACCCCGGCCGGTGTACGGGATAAATATCTCATTTACCCGCAAAAAGCGGACATCATTGAAAAACCCGAGGCGGCGCTAAATAATATTCAAGCGCTGCTGACCGAACTGGCAAGGCCGCCGGCACAAGATTACGGCCATGCCAAAAAACCACCTGGAAGGAGTTTTTAATAATGGAGACCAAACAGGAGACCATGCGCGCCGATTTCATCAACGATGAACAAATTAATGCCTGGCTGTCCGAAGCCGGGCAGGCCGGGAAAGAAGAAGCCCGGGCGATTATCCAAAAAGCCGGCGGCGCAAAAGGGCTGACGCCCTATGAATGCGCTGTGCTCCTTCATCTTGAAAACGATGAACTGCTGGAAGAAATGTACCGGACCGCATATAAAATTAAAGAAAAGATTTACGGCAGGAGACTGGTCTTGTTCGCACCTCTTTACATCAGCGACTTTTGCGTCAATAACTGCGTCTATTGCGGCTATCGCAGGGATAACAAATTTACCAGGCGCAGGCTGAGCATGGATGAAGTGCGGGAGGAAGTTAAAATATTGGAAGCCCTGGGCCACAAGCGGCTGGCGCTGGAAGCCGGGGAAGACCCGAAAAACTGCCCTATTGAATACGTTCTGGAAACAATTAAAACAATCTACGAAGTCAAGGAAGCCAACGGCAGCATCAGGAGAATCAATGTCAACATAGCCGCCACCACAGTGGATAACTACAGGAAACTGAAAGAAGCCGGCATCGGCACCTATATTTTATTCCAGGAAACTTATCACCGGGAAACTTACGCCGCCATGCACCCAACCGGGCCCAAGCGGGATTACGACTACCACACCACGGCTATGGACAGGGCCATGCGGGGCGGCATTGACGACGTCGGCGTAGGTGTGCTGTTCGGCCTGTATGACTATAAATACGAAGTAGTGGCTATGTTGATGCATGCCCTGCACCTGGAAGAAACTTTCGGCGTGGGACCCCATACCATCTCCGTACCCCGGATCAGGCCCGCTGAAGGCGTGGATTACGATCATTTACCGAACCTGGTCGATGACCGGGATTTCAAAAAAATAATCGCGGTGCTGCGCCTGGCCGTACCATATACCGGCATGATTTTATCTACCAGGGAAAGACCGGAATTTAGAGACGAGCTGCTTAATGTGGGCATATCACAAATCAGCGCGGGATCCTGCACCGGAGTGGGAGGATATAAGCAAGAGCATGACCCTAAAGCAGCCTGCGATAACACCTGCGATGAAGCGCCTCAATTCCAGGTTGAAGATCACCGCAGCCCGGACGAAGTCCTGCGCAGCGTGTGCAATTCCGGCTATATCCCAAGTTTTTGCACCGCCTGCTACCGCAGCGGCCGTACAGGCGACCGGTTCATGCCCCTGGCCAAAAGCGGCCAGATTCAAAATGTCTGCCAGCCAAACGCCATACTGACTTTTAAAGAGTACCTGGAGGACTATGCTTCGCCGGAAACCAGGGAAGTAGGGCGCCAAACCATTGCCAAACACCTCGGCGAAATCACCAACCCCCAAATACGCCGGCTGACCGAGGAACGATTAAAGCTGATTGAACAGGGGCAACGGGATTTATATTTCTAGTTAAAATGCCGCCCCTCCGGGCGAGTTGCCTTAGGAAATTATTACCCCGGAACTGAAGTGAAGCCTCTCTAATCAGAGGCTTCTTTTTACAATTAGGGGAGGAATGCATAATACACTATTAAACATTATTAACAATATATGGCTGCACACATTGGCAGTTAAACCCACATGAGCCCGTTGGGGCGCACCGGAAACGCCACCGCCGGCTTTCCCGCATCAATTTTAGGCGCAGTGATAGTTTAGTTTTTACATTTTAAATCTATCAACCAAAGCTTCCAGCTCCGCAGCAAGTTTGTTCAGGTTCTCAGTGGCAGCACTGACTTCCTCCATCGCCGCCGTTTGCTCCTCGGTAGTGCCGGCAACATTTTGGACCCCTGCGGAAACCTGCTGGACAGAAGCGGCTACATTTTGAACCCGATCGGACAGGTCCCGGACCGCTTTAATAATATCGGAGAAGTTTTGACCGGCCTCGGTTACAACCCGGCTGCCGCGGGCAACCTTTTCAGCACCGGCGGACATGGCTTGGACAGCTAGCTCCGATTGATCCTGAATCTCTTTAATCAGCTGGGTAATTTCTTTTGTCGACTGGGCGGACTGTTCGGCAAGCTTCCTTACTTCCTCCGCCACCACGGCGAAACCCCTGCCCGCGTCGCCGGCCCTTGCGGCCTCAATGGCGGCATTCAAAGCCAAAAGGTTGGTCTGGTCGGCAATATTAGTTATAACTTCAATAAACTGACCTATTTTATTAATAGCCGAACCAAGGGAAACAATAGACGTATTCACTTGTTCGGCAGATGTTGCTATCTCCTGCATCTGGCCGGTAACCATTTCGATCCCCCGGTAGCCATTCTGTGCATGTTCAGCGGCCACAGTCGCTTGTTGCGAAACATCCTGGGTATTTTGGGACATATTATCTACGGCGGCAGCTATTTCATTCATGGTTGATGCCGTTTCAGCCGCCCCGGCTGATGTTTGCTGGGCCTGGGAGGCAAGCTGTTGAGCTGATTCATTCAACCGGGCGGAGCTTTTTTGAATACCCTCCAGGACAGTTTTAAAATTATTTTTCATGTGCTGCAATGCGCTCAGCAGTTCGCCCATTTCATCATTGGAATTAATCTCCACGTGCCCGGTGAAGTCGCCGCCCGCCAGCTTATTGGCTTCCGCCACCAACATTAAAACAGGTTTGCGGACCATCCTGGTCAAGAAGAAACTCAGGATTACCCCGATAATAATCGCAATAACCGTGACAGTCAGCGAAGTGGCAATAACTTTACCGGCCGCTTCCTCTGTTGACTTTATTTTTGACTTAACAATGTTGTCATTTTCCGAAACGAAAGTGCCGACTGTTTTGGTTATCTCGCCGGTCATAGCTGCATAGCCTGCAGCTATACCGTTCATCTGTTTAAAATAAACGTCCGCCTGTTCTTTATTGCCGGCGTTTAATTCCTGGTGATACTGCCGCACTACCGGCGCCAATTCATTCAGCACGCCGTCCTTATATTTAGTGGTGGTGTTGATCAGGGTTTGAACATCTTCCCTTTTATCTGTTCTCGCTATTTGCAGCAACTGGTTTTCCAGTTCCAACGTTTTATTTGCGGCATCTTCAGTTTGTTTGTAATACTTTTCATCTCCGTAAGCAATAAAGCCCCTCATCGCCAGCGCAAATTCCTTTAAAGTACTTTCAATTTTCATTTCTAAAAGCAATCTTTGATTTGCAGCGTCTAAATCTTCAATCCGGGTTAGTGTGGATTTTTGGGAAATAAATGAGTTGCTCCCCAGTATAAAAATCATTACCAGCATTAGTATAAAACCCAGACTTATCTTGGCGCCTATTTTTAATCTCATATTCCACCCTCTCCCTTTTCCGGGCTATAGTAAGGTAATTGTTAATGCCGTTTTAAATCGCCGTGAAGCACCTCCTTGGTAATAAATTAACGGCCTTTTTAGGCCGCTAAATGATGCACTTAAGCATATTTAAGCAGCCTGGCGACCATAGCTTTTAAAGCTTTAGGCCCATAGCTTTGTGCCCCAATCTTTCGATTGGTTTACCCGTTTTTAAAATATAGAAAATATTCTTAACAGCACAATTAAATAGAAATTACTTAATTTAAAAAAAACAGGAAAAATTAAAATAATCCAAATTAAAATAATCCTTTAGTAAAGAGAAATATTATCGAAAAAACTTACATAGCCGGCGGTTCCCCTAATTCAACATTTGTTCTGATATTTGGGCCAGTTCTTCGGCCATAGCTCTAATTTTTTCCATATTGGCTGCTATCTCTTCCGTGGTGGCGGCTTGCTGCTGGGAGACAGCTGATATTTCATGTGTATGGGTTGCAAAGCCAAGTACTGTTTCCTGAATATGCTTTAGCTTATCACCGATTTCTTTAACAGACGTGTTTGTTTTGCTCGCCAATTTGCGTATTTCCTCCGCCACCACATTAAAGCCGCGCCCCTGGTCCCCGGCCCGGGCCGCTTCAATGGCAGCATTTAAGCCCAGCAGGTGGGTCTGGCTGGAAACCTCTTTAATTAAAGCAATAACAGAGTCCATGTCTTTGATGTCCTTTTCAATTCCGGAGGTGTTGTCGGCCAGTTCCTGTGCGGTCGCGGCCAATTCTTCCGATGCGCTCATTAAATTGCTGCTGGTTGTGGATATGTTACCAAGAAACGCATTTAAATCCACGGCCATATTGCTGATCTTTTCCTGCGTTTCTATGGAAATACCGATAGCGATAGCGCCGATGACATTCCCCGTATCATCGGTCACGGGAATGCCTTTTCCTATGTAGGGAGTGCCCAGCACCTCCTTGGGGATTCTTTTCACTGTCGTCTTTCCCGATTTCAAGCTGGTATCGGCAATACTACCGGCTTTGATAGGGTCGCCGTCATTTACAGGTAATTTCAGCTTTGTCCCTTGGTAAACACAAAGATATTTTTCCGTGCCAGCCAAGGTGAACACATTATCCAAACCCACTATTTGGTGCAGATAAGGCGCAACTTTTAATAACGCTTGTAGGTTATTAAATTTATTATTATCATTGTTTGAATTGCTTGGATCGTCCATTATTTACCCTCCCCGGAAATTTGTTTTTGCAATAAAATAGTAATTACTATAAAAATCAAAATAATCCTTTAATATTAAAAAAAGATAAAAATATTATCGGAAAAACGCACAGAACCACGAAACGTTACGCTTGTGGAGCTGATCCGTTAGGGTTACGATGAAACAGGAAACCCACGATTTCGTTTTGTAACAGGAAGCCCGTGCCTTTCGCGGAGCGAAGAGAGGAGTAGTTCAGACGGGACTTTACTTAATAACAGCAAGCAAAAAAGCCGGGCTTATACCCGGCTTTTTTGCTTACTTCTTTGTTTTTACAGTCATTAGTTTATACAATTCGCTTATACAACTGCATACCCCTTAGCCAGCTTTCCGGCTTCTGGATGTCCCGCCTCCGATTCTTTTGCAATTTTGAATCGGTTCAATTCATAATAACCGAAAAACAATTCCCGTGAATTTAATATTCCATAAACCTTCCCGCCTTCCGTCACAGGCAGATAATTATAGCCGCACCGGGAAAAAAGCTTTGCTGCCTTGTAAATTGAACAATTGTAATCAATACCTATGGCTCCTATAGGTCTCATAATTTCTTTTACCGTCAATTGGCCTCCGCTTGCCGCGTGTTCAAGAAAATACCAGCTGTCGTATTCAGCTTTATAATAAGTGTCATTTACCAGTTTTTTAACTTTTATCGCTTTTAAGATATTTCTGACAGTTAACAGCCCAGTATGTTCGTTCTTCTCATTAACTACCACCACCAGGCGATAGCCTTGCCAGGCGCCGCCTTTTTCCGATTTGTGCAGGGACTCTTTAATTACACGTAACGCCCCGGTTAAAGTCTCTTTTTCTTTAACAGTCGTGTATTGAGCAATTGGAGTCGCATAATAACCCGCAAACTCTTTGTTCATAGCAAGCCCCCCGGATGTTAAATCATTTCATCCATAAACCACAAGAGATCGATTGCCCTGATAACGCCCACTATCTTATCGCAGTCAACAACAACAACTGAATTAACCTGGTTATTAATGATCACATCCACTGCCTGATTAATATCGTCGGTAATATTGATTATCCTGTCATCCAAAGGCCGCATGAAGTTCCGAACTTGTAATGAAACATTTTTGCTTTTGATTAAAAACAAATTAGTCAAGATATTTAAACTATCTATATCATTTAACCCTAAAGCTTTCAGCAATGAACGCAAGGTAAAAAAACCCACTATTTCATTATAATCATTTTTAACAAGCAAGGCTTCATAGCCCCGCCAGGTGCCGTCTTTATCCCGAAAATTGCTGACAAGAATATCTGCGGCTTCGTTAATGGATTCATTTTCATTAATAACCGGGTAGTCGCCAGCAGGCACCATCACCTCGGCAGGCGTCGTATTCATTACAGCACCCACCTCGCCGTTATTGCAGTTATTATTGCGTTAATGTTATTTCGCAAGAATTATGCCACTTGGGCCCCAAAGCTTATTGGGGTCAACCACACGTAAAGCCGGTAATTATCCTATTGGAAATTTTTTTAGAGCATTTTTTGCCCGCAATATGAGCAAAAAATACCCACAATCCCCGCCAAAATGTTATAATAGTAACAAATAAAAAATAAGCGAGGAATATTATGATTACCTTAAATATTAAAAGAGGTTTCATTAATCAACTACTTGTTTTAATAGCAGTCCTGTTGCTGATCCCAATTATTCTGGCAATATATCTTTTCCACATGGTTCACGCAACCGAGCTGGGGATGATTAAAAGCCATCGCAAGGTTCTGGAAGAAGCTATGGATTACCTGGACAATTCTCTTGGCAATACGTCCTTTGAAGAAACCCTGGCGGGTCTAAACGTAGGGAATTTGCAAAGGCGTGACCAGGAAAAAGCGTTAAACCAGGCTTTAAAACCCATCGTAGATAGGGCGAGGAAGAAATACCCGGATCTGGATATCGGGTTTTACTCCAGTTCATTTGATGTTATCCTTGACGGTAATAACGATCATCTGCACGAAAACTTTTCCACCCGCCGCAAAAGGAATTTCGACGATACCATCGAAAGCAAAAAACCTGTATTTGAGGTTTTGGGACAGTCCGGCAGCGGACAGCTGGAAACCTACCGCCCGCTGGTAAGGAATGGGAAAATCATCGGCGCAGTTTGGGCCAATGAAAACATCAACCAGATCTACAAGAGAATTGACGCCATTCAGAAAGACGCCTACGGCATTATCTTAGTTGGTATTTTTCTCGGTTTTGGAGGAGCATTTAGCGTAATCAACAAATTTGCCCGCAGCGTCGACGATATCAAGGACGGCCTGGAAAAACTCGGCAATGACCCCACCTACGTCCTCCCCAAAGCATCCGGCGAGTTGGGGCAAATAACCGATGCAGTTAATGCCATGTTTAAAAAACTAATCGACGTACAGCAATATAACGATCTGATTCTGACCAATATTGACGATGGTACGGTTTCCATCGACACTAATGAAAACATTATTAGTTTTAACCCGGCGGCAGCCAGAATACTGAATCTTGATAATTCCTGTCTGGGAAGTAAAGTCGACGAGGTTTTTGACAACTCTACTCCATTTGCCGGCCTGTTAAAAAGCACCTTGGACAAGAAGCCGGTAAAGGACCTGGATGTCATTTACGGCAACTCGCCGGAAAAATCCCGGCACCTGCTTGTCAGCACCTCTCTGATGATTAACGTCAGACAGGAACTGGTGGGAGCGCTGCTCCACTGCAGAGACATAACAGAAATAGTTCGGCTGCAGGAAAGCGTCAGCCGCCAGGAAAGACTCGCCGCACTGGGTAAACTGGTGGCGGGGGTGGCCCACGAAATCAGAAGCCCGCTTACTTCCGTAACAGGTTATATGCAGTTTTGGAATAAAGGCCACGCCCCTTCGGCAAAGTCCCTAAACATTGTCAACCAGGAACTGCGCAGGTTGGCTACAATGACAGACCAATTACTGGAATTTGCCCGCCCGTCCAAAGCTGTTTTTACAGAATGCGACCTGAACAGGTTAATTAACCGGAGCGTTCAGTTTTTCGCCGACGCGCACGGCGGGGATGTTCAAATATACTGTAAAATGCAGGATGACCTGCCCCCGGCGTACGTTGACCCTCGTCAGATTGAGCAAGTGCTCTCCAATATTATGTACAACGCTTACCAGGCCATGGAAAGCGGGAAAGGGATCATGGAAATAACAACCTGGCACGAAAAGGAAACAGGCATGATCGGCACAGCCATAAAGGATAACGGCTGCGGCATGCCTGAAGAAGTGGTAGCCCAAATATTTGAGCCCTTTTTTACGACAAAATCCAAGGGCACCGGCCTGGGCATGGCCATAGCCCATGAAATCATTAAAGCACACAAAGGATCGGTAACGGTCGAAAGCGAGCTCAACCGCGGCACTATCATCAAGTTTTTTTTACCGGAATACAAGAGAGGTGACAGCTGTGTGGAAGGTTTTAATTGTTGATGATGAAGAAGGAGTTTGCGAACTGCTTCGAGATGTACTGGAGGACGCAGGCTTTGAAACCTGGATTGCTTACACTGCCAGGGAAGCGATCAGCATATTGGAAAGCAAAACCCCGGATACCATCCTGCTGGACATCAGGCTGCCTGATGCAGACGGCATTCAATTAATCAGCGAATTTAAGGATATGGGTATACAAGTGCCCATTATCCTGATGACGGCTTTCGGTACTACGGAAATTGCCATCCAGGCTATGAAGCAGGGCGCGCATGATTATCTCAACAAGCCTTTAAACCTGGATGAATTGCTGCTAACCGTTCAAAAAGCGGTAAAGATGCAGCAGCTGGTATCCGAGGTGGCCACCCTCAGGGAAGAACTCGACCAGGAAACTGATGCTGTTGATAACCTGATCGGCCAATCCAGGCATATGCAGGATGTTTTTAAGCTGATAGGCAAAGTCGCGGACAGCGATATTACCGTTTTAATCCAGGGCGAAAGCGGCACCGGCAAAGAGGTTGTCGCCAGAGCCATTCACAATAACAGCCGGCGCAGCAACCGCCCTTTTATTAAAATTAACTGCGGCAGCATACCCGAGCACTTAATGGAAAGCGAGTTGTTCGGCCACGAAAAAGGCGCTTTCACGGGAGCGATTTACCAAAAGCCGGGTAAATTTGAGCTGGCCCACAGCGGCACCGTTTTCCTCGATGAAATCGGCGAACTTCCCCTGCATACTCAGGTCAAGCTTTTGCGCGTATTGCAGGAAAAGGAGTTCGAGCGGGTCGGCGGCACCAAGTGCATTAAAGTGGACGTAAGGATACTGGCCGCCACCAACAGGAATTTAAAAGCAATGGTGGAAGAAGGACATTTTAGGGAGGACCTTTACTACCGGATAAACGTTGTAAATATCAAGATCCCCCCGCTGCGGGAACGAAAGGACGATATTTCTCTGCTGGTCAACCACTTTCTAAATAAGTACGCCAAAAAATACAACAAAGAAATTTCCGGCATTTATCAAAATGCCATGACTTCTTTGATTAATTATAACTGGCCAGGCAATGTGCGCGAGCTGAAAAACATTTGCGAGCAGGCCGTGGTAATGAGCCGGGGTCCAACGATTATGTTTGAAGACCTACCGTTGCCCTTAAACGGTGACTTAATGCTTGGCAATAATAATTCAGACACCTTGCCGCTGGTTATAAATAAAAACAAAACTCTCAAAGAAGTAGTTGCCGAAGTGGAGAAACAAATGATACTGACAGCTTTAAATGAAAACAACTGGAACCGCCAGGAGACAGCCAAAGCCCTTGGTTTAAACCGCAGATCGTTATATGCTAAAATGAAAGAGTTTGATCTCCTTGATGGGCAATAATTGCCCAAAAAATGTGCATATTTTACTCATTTAAAAAGTAATCAGGATGTTTGATTAACCCTGATTACTTTTTTATTTTTGAAAACGCTTGCAGATTGTGGTGCAAATCCGCCAACCTGCCTCTGGCATACCCTTTGCTTAAATTAATGACAAAGATAATTCTAAAATTCACTTTCACAAATGGGGGTGGTGCTGCAGCAAACAAAGCTTTTGATTAATACGTACCGGAAATGATTAAGGAGGGTTTAACAATGACCGAAAAATCCAGGGAAAAATTAAATAAATTCAGTACATGGTTTAGTGTGGCCACGCTGATCTTTTCTATCATTTTATTCTGGGCGGGCATGGATTTTCTAAAAGCCGAGGTTTTTCCCCATTACTATAATCCACAAAAGCACCAGATTGTTAAACAGAATCCGGACACCAAAGAAATATATGCTTGGAAGGACGCCGGCGGCAACGTTTACACTCCTGAAGACGCACAGGTCAAAAACTTTACCTGGGGTATTACAGCGCTATTACTGTTTGTTATGCTGACCTGTACAGCTATTTATAACAAAGCTACCAAATACTACACCGGTGTTTTACTGGCCAGAGAACCTGCGAGGTCTAATCAAAACTATGTACCACGGCTGCAATAAGAAAGGGGGATTTTAGTGGAAATATTCTTCCCCATAGCCAGAATGCCGATATCGATTTTTGCAATCCTTGGGCTTGGTGGAACAGTTGGGTTACTTTCAGGACTATTTGGAGTGGGCGGCGGCTTCCTGATGACCCCCTTGTTAATGATGATGGGAGTTCCACCGGCTGTGGCGGTAGCCAGCGATACCAATCAAATTGTGGCCGCTTCTGCGTCGGGCACCCTGGCCCACAGCAAACAAAAGAACGTTGACTTTAAACTTGGGTTTATCATCCTGGTGGGCGGCTTAATCGGAGGAAGTCTGGGCACCGTTCTGGTCAAAATATTAAGATCTCTGGGTAATTTTGATTTCGTTCTAAAAATCTCGTATGTGGTAATGCTGCTTTTAGTCGGCTCGTTTATGCTGGTTGAAAGCATCAACTCATTAAAGAAGCTGCGCAAAAAAGACACCAATGCTGAGCTAACGATCAAAAAGACTTCAGCGGCAACCAGATTTATGCAAAGTTTGCCCATGAAAATGTATTTTGAGGTTTCCGGAATTGAAAGTTCGGTGCCGGCACTGCTGGCGCTGGGTCTGCTGATAGGTATACTATCGGCTCTAATGGGGGTAGGCGGCGGGTTTATCATGCTACCTGTTATGATTTACCTCATCGGCATGCCCACCCACAACGCAGTCGGCACCAGCATATTTGTAATTATTTTCACTGCAATCAATGTCACCCTGGCTCAAAGCACCTTAAATCACACTGTAGACCTTATGCTTGCCATGGTGCTGCTGATTGGTTCATCGATCGGCGCCCAGTTCGGCGCCAAGCTGGGCAAAAAACTTAAAGGTGAGCAGTTAAGGGTCGTATTCAGCTTGATCGTACTATTGGTTATGGTAAAGATGCTGGTCGATTTACTCGTTACTCCTGCCAGTTTAATCGGACTGGGAGGCGGTCATTAATGAGATTAAAAAGGTTTACAAAAACGGTTCGTTTGGCGGCTACTGCGCTGATGATTGTGCTTGTGTGCGCAATTCCCGCCCTGGCGGAAACAGCACCGGTTGTATCGCCACAGCAAGTGAATATTGGGTTGAATTTCAAGGGTGCTGATTTAACAGTTTCGGGTGCTGTCCCGGAAGGAGCAGATGTTTACATCAAAGTTACCTCGCCAAACGACTCGGTGCTGGAGCTCAATAAGAAGGGCCGGGTCGGGGGTATGTGGATGAACGTCGAGAACACTGAAGTCAGCAATGTTCCAAAACTATATCAAATCATCTCTTCACAAAAAATAACGGTTTTACCGCAAGAACTCCGGGAGGAACTGGGACTTACCCAGGATTTTGAGCCAATTTATCAAAACGCCATTGTGGAGAAAAAAACCGATAGCGGAAGTGTGCCGCTTTCCGGTTCGGAAGCAAGAAGTTTCGTCAGCTCTTTAATCAAGATTTATCAAAAAAGCGGTTTGTATGCCGTCAATGAAAACGCGGTAAAAATTGAACATGGCCAATACCGGGCAACAATTCAATTACCTCCCAATATACCCCAGGAAACTTGCCAAGTAACTGTTTACACCGTCAAAGGAGGCAGCTTGCTGGGGTCGGCCGTTAAGACCTTTAACGTTAACACCGTGGGCATAACCAGCTGGTTAAACCACGAAGCCATAGTCGACGGGCCTACCTACGGGTTGATAGCAGTTTTGATCGCTCTGTTTTTCGGCACTGGAATTGCATTTTTATTCGGTTATATTGAAAAAATCGTCAGCGGAGGCAAAAGCAGTGGTTTTAATGCCGGTGCCAGTCACTAGTCCCCCATCCATTATTTATATAGCAAGCCCACCCTTGTTCCGGGTGGGCTTTTTTTAGCAATATCCCTGAACGGTGCAAAAGGCAGCCCCAAAATCGTCACGCCCAGCGGCATGGAAGACGGACCGCAAGAGAAGTCCCGGCACTGTTTACAGTGCCGGGACTATGACGTCAACTTAAGCATGTTGATTTACCGCGAATTAGAACATAGTCAGGTATTGGTCAATCTCCCACTGGTGTACTCTTACGCGATAACTGTCATACTCCTTGGCTTTGGCTTCGGCCAATTTTTCATAAATATGTGGCCCAAGCGCACCTTTGATGACTTCATTTTGGGCAAGTTCGGCATAAGCCTCCTCCAGACTGCCGGGCAGTGATCCTATACCCAGTTCGTTGAGTTCAGTGCCGGTCATATGGTAAATGTTTCTGTCGCAAGCCGGCGGCGGATCAATCTTATTGACAATACCGTCCAGGCCGGCCGCCAGGCAAGCTGCCAACGCCAGGTACGGATTGCAGGAGGGGTCGGGATTCCTTAATTCAACCCTGGTGCTGGAACCGCGCTTGGCCGGTATTCTAATCAGCGGGCTGCGGTTCCGGCCGCTCCAGGCCAAGTAAACCGGCGCCTCGTAACCGGGCACAAGCCTTTTGTAAGAGTTTACGGTGGGGTTGGTTACAGCCGCTAAAGCTCTGGCGTGCTTTAACAGTCCCCCGATATAGTAATACGCTTCCTTGCTGAGCTGCATAGGGCCGTCCGGGTCAAAGAAAGCATTAGTGTCACCCTTGAACAGTGATTGGTTGGTATGCATGCCGCTGCCGTTGATGCCGAAAACCGGCTTGGGCATGAATGTGGCGTGCAGGCCGTGCCGCTGGGCGATGGTTCTGACAACAAATTTAAAAGTAACGATCTTGTCGGCGGTATCAAGCGCATCAGAATATTTAAAATCAATCTCATGCTGGCCGGGCGCAACCTCGTGGTGCGACGCCTCAATTTCAAACCCCATCTGTTCCAAAGTTAAAACGATTTCCCTGCGGGCCTGTTCCCCCAAATCAACCGGTGAAAGATCAAAATAACCGGCATTGTCGTGGGTGGTCAGGGTGGGAACCCCTTCCTCATCAAGACGGAACAGGAAGAATTCCAATTCCGGCCCCACCTGCATGGTGTAACCCAACTCAGCGGCCTTGGCCAAAGTACGTTTCAAGGTCACCCTGGGGCAACCGTCAAAAGGAGTGCCGTCGGGATTATAAATATCGCACATTAACCTGGCCACCCCGCCATCCCTTGGCCGCCAGGGGAAAACAACAAAAGTATTGGGGTCGGGACGCAGGTACATGTCCGATTCCTCAATCCGGGTAAACCCGTAAATGGAGGAACCGTCAAACATCAGTTCATTGTCCAGGGCTTTTTCCAGTTGGTCGATGGTAATGGCGACGTTCTTCATCACCCCAAGCAGGTCGGTAAACTGCAATCTGATAAACTTGACTCCCTTCTCCCTTGCTTCTGCAATCACATCGTTTTTGTTCATGTTAAACCACCTTTCAATTAATCAAGATAATAAAAAGCATATACCATAAAAGCCGGCAAAAAGGTTGTTAAAACCCTTCCGCCGGCCCCTTCGCCGTAATGTACCGACATCTTCGTCGGCGTATTAGTCTGTAAAAATACCAAAGCCCACAAACAAATTATATACAACTATAATTTGTTTGTGGGCATCATTGCCGTTAATTTAATACAACACTGTATTAAGGTTATTTAATTTTTAATGTGTAAATTATAAATCATTAATTACATTAAAGCAATAGTTTTTTCGTGAACGGATTTTCTAATACCTTATTCCCGGGTCATCTGCCATCAGGTTGGCAGACCCACTTGGATAAAAAACATTATAATGATCCAGTTGAGGGTCGGAATTTTGCTGAGTGGCTTTGGGGAAGATGAATAACAGCTGATATTTTTCTCCAGCCTGATAAACCAGCATATCTTCGGTATTACAATGATGAATGAGCCCGGTGTATGTTCACTCTGTGATAATGTCACCTTAAAGTCTTTCTGAGAAAATGCCACCTCAGTAAGTTAAAAAAAATGGAAAGCTGCAACATTAGCCTGTTTGCAATTTATTGCCAACAATTAAAGTATGCGATAAAATACTAGCAATTAACTTTATTTATAAAATACCGGAGGACAATAAATTGATTATAATTTATACTATTGGTTTCTCGAAGAAGAATTTAAGACAGTTCATTACTAGATTAAAAGACGCTGGTGTAAATAAGTTAATAGATGTGCGACTTAATAATACGTCACAATTGGCAGGTTATGCCAAAAAAGATGACCTGGAATATATCCTCAGCCTTGTCGGTATTGATTATGAACATCACCCGGAATTAGCACCGACCGAAGAATTAATGAAAAAATTTAAGAAGAAACAAATAACCTGGCAAGATTACGAAGAAGAGTATAATAACATACTACTGCAAAGAGATCCGTTGAAAAGTATAGATTTCGAAAAGCAAGATAGTCCTGTTTGCTTGCTATGCTCTGAGGACAAACCGGAGGAGTGCCATAGAAGACTATTGGCTGAATATTATTCGAATTTATTGCCGAATGTAAAAATAGGACATTTGTAAAAAGACTCATAAAGTTTTGGGGACCTTTTAATGAATTGCATATAAAACTTGTGATTTCGGTTATTAGTCTTGGGGCAAAGACGCCCGGTATGTTCTAAAAAAATACCGGGCATTATTTATTACGAACGGAGTGATTACAAGATGAAAATAGCCCTGGCCCAAATAAACCCGGTTGTTGGTGACCTGCCATACAACGCCGGAAAAATTATTGCTTATACTGAAAAAGCCGTTCAAGAGGGGGCCGGTTTGGTGGTTTTCCCGGAGCTTTGCTTAACCGGCTACCCGCCCAGGGATCTATTGTTATCCAGCCGGTTTATTGATGCTGTGGCCGGTAAGCTGAAGGAAATTACCGCGGCATGTGGAAATACAGGAGTCCTGCTGGGCGCGCCGCTGCACCGGGACGGCCGCCTGTATAATTCCGCCGTTTTGTTGGAGAACGGCCGTATTTCCGGTATCCAACACAAAACACTGCTGCCTTTTTACGATGTTTTCGATGAAAAAAGGTACTTTGAACCGGCAACCAAGCGCCTGTGTATTGATTACAGAGGAATTAGGCTGGGTATAACGGTATGCGAGGATATCTGGAACGATAAGGATTTCTGGCAGCGGCAATTATATGATATCGACCCGGTTGAAGAATTGGTTGCACAGGGAGCGGATTTAATTATCAATCTGTCCAGCTCACCTTACAACTTCGGCAAGCACAGCTTGCGGGTCGAAATGCTGGGCATGACGGCCAGAAAGCACCGGATCGGGGTTTTATATGTCAACCAGGTGGGCGGCAACGACCACCTGGTGTTTGACGGCTCCAGCTGCGCGGTTGCGGGGAACGGCACGTTAATCGTTCAAGCGAAAAGCTTCCAGGAGGAGCTGGTTTTCTGCGAAACGGAAATGCTTAACACCAACCCCGCCCCGCCCATTGAAACCGGCGAAGATATCAGTTGGGTTTACCGGGCGCTGGAACTGGGAACCAGGGACTACCTGCACAAAAACGGCTTCAGGAGGGCCTTGGTAGGACTGAGCGGCGGTATCGACTCATCGGTTACGGCTGCGGTGGCAGCCGGTGCGCTTGGCCCTTCCAATGTAATCGGCGTTTCCATGCCCTCACGCTATTCATCCCGGGGAAGCGGGGACGACGCCCGCGCCCTGGCTGAAAACCTGGGCATCGAATACCGGGTTATTCCTATAGAAAATATTTTCCAATCCTATATCCGGGAGCTTAACCCGGCAGGCGAACCGGTTATTGACCTGGCTGAAGAAAATGTTCAGGCCAGGATCAGGGGCAATATTTTAATGTTCATTTCCAACCGGGAGGGTCCCATGGTCTTAACCACCGGCAACAAATCGGAGATGGCCATGGGCTACAGCACACTGTACGGCGATATGTCGGGCGGACTGAGCGTCCTGGCGGACGTGCCCAAAACAATGGTCTACCAACTGGCTGAATTCATAAACAGGAAAAATGAAATCATCCCCCGCAGCGTTATAGACAAGCCCCCTTCAGCAGAGCTGAGGCCCGGCCAAAAGGATGAGGACAGTTTGCCCCCCTATCCTGTGCTTGATCAAATTCTCAAAGCTTATATTGAAGATATTAAATCCGTAGACGAAATAGCAGCCATGGGTTTTAACAGGCAGCTGGCTGCCGGTATCGCCCGCCGGGTGGATAATGCCGAATACAAGCGGCAGCAGGCGCCTCCGGGCATCCGGGTCACTTCCCGGGCTTTCGGACCGGGCCGGCGCATACCCATTGCCCAGCGCTGGCGTTCAGATTAAGGATGTCAATAAGCTACCAGCCCCTGGAATAGTCATCAAAACAATCCAGGCAAACAAATTCACCATTCTTCACCCTTAGCCGCGGCTCCATTACCATTTCCCCGCAGGTGGCGCACTTAATTGACGGAAATATTTTGGCTTTGGGGGGAAATTTGAAATCAATTTCTTTTATCGTACAAAATTGGCTTTCATCCATTTGGAGAATCTGTTCAATTCTCCTGCCCTGGGCCAATTGGAACTTGGCCCGTTCTTCCTGTGAAGCCGAACCCGAAAATACTTTTTGGCGCAACTCCTGCATCTCCGGGTCAGGGCGCCTGGCGTCGCCATTGACGGAAATCCTTAGCGCCCTGTTACCGCTGCGGCTGCCGAAGGTATAGACCTGCTTGCCCAAATCACGATATATCAAATTTCCCTTGCCCAGGGTGCATCCGGTTAAGACCTGGACGGCATCGACGCTGCAGGAATCGTTTTCTACAATCGCGACCAGTTCTTCATCCCGCGAACGCATTTCCCGCAAATGCTTAAGCGCTATTTCAGCAACTTTGCAACCAATTGCCAAACCGGGACAGGAATGGCCGTGGAACTCAACCGCTTTTTCCCAGGGGGTTCTTTCCATGCACACAGTTATCACCTCAATATAAAAAGTCTAAAGTTGAAAAATTTCGGGGAAACAACTTAAAGGCCATGCTAAAAGTAACTTTCATGGCCCCTTTGCTAACCGGCCAATACATGAATCCAGTAAATTTTTTTCAATTTTCATGCTATATGGTTTTTTATTCTTTGTCAATGTGGTATGCTACTTTAAAAAGCAAGGGAGGGCAGTGCTAATGCCTGTGATTACTATGGACGGGCCCAAACTTTCCCTGGAACAAAAGGCGGAATTAGTTAAAGCTTTTACCAAAATAGCTGCGGAAGTAACCAAAATCCCAGAGAAATCTTTTATTGTCTTAATTGAAGAACGGGAGCGGGATAATGTTGGCGTCGGCGGCGTACTGCTGTCGCAGATGCAAAAGTAAAGTCGGCCTGTAAAAAAAGAACCTCGGGTATAGTGAATACACGAGGTTCTCGCAATCAATGCTCAATTCGGTTGGGTCAACTTCCTGTTCCTGGGCTTAACCTGTTCCACTGCTGCAAAAGATGGAGAGGTTTTGCCTTTATAAAAGAATACTTTCGCAACAAATACGAAGTTAACAAACACCATAAAAAGGGATAGTAAAGTGATAATTAATAGTGGCGACGCGCCATCGTCCATAGTAATGGATCCACTCTCCTTAAGTATAATTTACAGGTTTCTAAATTATAATAACAGATTTCCCTCCTTGAATAAAACCTCCTTTTTGATCCCTGGCAGCAAACCGGCGCTGTCTGGTCAATTATTTTGGCTTTATCTTGCCCTTATGTCCATTATCACACCCGCGCGTAACCAAGGAATAATGTAACTGTATTAAATGTTTATGCATGGTACGGGTTAAATTTGACTTACATAATCCTTAAAATATCATCAATAATCTGTTGGGCGGTTTTCTTAATGTCAAGATCATTAAGGACTGCCTGCCAAATTTCTTCTTCACAATCAGTTGGCCGCCATGCATGGTCTTTCTCTGGTATGAACCTGTATTTTTCCACCGCCTCTTCCACCGGCAAGAATAAAATTTCCGGAACCGGCTCACAAACAACAGTTAAAACAAAAGGCAGACCGTCCAGGTAAAGCTCCACCCAGTAGTAACCGGCTTGTTTGCCGTTAACATTAACATTCCCTTTTTTTATAAAAACGTCGTTGTCCTTCAAAAGCAATAACCCGAAAATAACTGAGCTGGCTTTAAAACTTATTATTGTAGAATCAAAGGGTGCTTGTTGATCCTTGCACACAGCATCCTTTACCGCCCCGGCAACATTGAGAATTTCACCCACCTGATCCAGTTGGCAATACATTGCTCCACCCCTTCATTAATCTTTAATTATTTCATTTAACCGGACCCGCTGCACACGGCCCCACAGCGCACTTGCCACAGACATCGCATAATTCTAAATCTGCAAATTCACGATCCACTTCCAGCAACCGCCGGTAACAAGTATGCTTATCAATCCCACCGGTTTTTAAAGCTCCCGTGGGGCAATGCTTCACGCAATAAAGGCATTTGCCGGCACTATAATAGCCACAGTATTCCTCCTGCGGCTTTGGGCTGGGCGGGATAACCGCTGAGGTAACAACGCTGCCCAAACGGCCGGCACAGCCCGCCCGGGTAATCAGCATTCTGTTGACACCAAAGGTACCCAGACCTGCAACAAAGGCGACACTTTTATGAGACCACCCCGCGGTCAGGTCATCCTCATTAAAATTGTGGGTGGGTTTTTCGGCCAGCGCACTATACCCCTCTCTTTCAAGTAAATTGATAATCTGCCCGCAAATCCCAGTGATCAGCCGGTTGGTTTCAATATAGGCCTCCGCCCATTCCCGGGCTACCCCGGGTGTCTTTCGGTTGGCACTGATAATCACATCACTAAACGGAATAAAAAAAGCCACTACTGTTTTTGCCCCGGGCAAAAACTCCCTGGGATGCAGGTGATGGGGACCCACTATTTGTTTAATTTGAGTAAATAAATGATCGTCTGCAGAAGCAAAACCAAGCAGGGGCTCACGATAATATTTTTCTATACCAAATTCCACAATGGACTTCTTTATTTGTAAATCAATCAGTTCACTTAAATTCAAAATTAACCCCACTCCTTTAGCAACATTATTTCTATATTATCATAAAGTTGCGGCAGAAAAATAAATGACCCGCCCTTTAGCGGGTCTCG
The DNA here is from genome assembly GCF_000430885.1 of Desulfotruncus alcoholivorax DSM 16058. GTDB lineage: Bacteria > Bacillota > Desulfotomaculia > Desulfotomaculales > Desulfallaceae > Desulfotruncus > Desulfotruncus alcoholivorax. The sequence goes on from NZ_AUMW01000009.1 coordinate 83,020, forward strand.
CGCTTAATACCTACTTTACCACAGTGTAACCGGCATCTTCAATGGCTTTGGCCAGCTTGTCCCGATCGGCTGTACCTGTTACCACAACTTCTTTTTTGTCCAGGTTCACCTGGGCGTTTTCCACGCCGCTAACGGCTTTCAGCGCTTTCTCCACGGCCATTTTGCAGTGATTGCAGCTCATACCTTCAACTTTTAATACTGTTTGACTCATTTTGTTAACCTCCTTAGTTTATAATTTTTCCATTAGCGCTCAGGGTTGTAACGCTTCAACAAAAGAGAATTGGTTACAACGGAAACTGAGCTGAATGCCATTGCCGCCCCGGCCATAACCGGCGTAAGCACGCCGAAAGCAGCCAGCGGAATGCCAATAACATTATAGAAAAATGCCCAAAACAAATTTTGTCTTATTTTTTTTAATGTTTGCCTGGAAAGTTTTACAGCATGGACAATAGCCCGCAAATCCCCGCGGATTAAGGTTATGGAAGCGCTTTCCATGGCCACGTCCGTCCCTGTGCCAATGGCCATGCCGACATCCGCCGTGGCCAGGGCCGGCGCGTCATTAATCCCGTCGCCCACCATAGCCACAACTTTTCCAGCCTCCTTTAATTTTGTCACTTCTTGAGCCTTATTTTCCGGCAGTACCCCGGCAATTACATCGGTTATCCCCACCTGTTTGGCAATGGCACGAGCCGTTCTAGCCTGATCCCCGGTCAGCATATAGACATCCAAACCCAGGTCTTTAAGCCTGGAAATGGCCTCATTGGCATGCTCTTTGATAGTATCCGCCACAGCAATCATGCCGGCCAGCCGGCTGTTGGAAACCGCCAGCATCACCGTTTTCCCCTCTTCTTCCCAGCGGTTTTTATCCGGCAAAACCTTTTCTATATTGATGCCTTGCGCCTTGGCCATTTCTTCGTTGCCCACCTGCCATTCCCTGTCGCCCATTTTGAAACGGATACCTTTTCCCGGGACGGCTTGGAATTCTGTAACTTCGGCATCAGACATCACCCCGCCGGCCACGGCATAGCTGACCACCGCCTGTCCCACCGGGTGCTCCGATTTTCTTTCTCCCGCCGCTACTGCTGCTAAAAGCTCTCGTTCATTAAAGCCCGGCAGAACCAGCACATCAGTAACGGAAGGTTCACCCCTGGTTATGGTGCCGGTTTTGTCCAAAACCACGGTGTTGATTCTACCGGCACGCTCCAGGTGCTCACCGCCCTTGATTAAAATTCCCTTTTCCGCGCCAACGCCTGTACCCACCATTATGGCAGTGGGGGTGGCAAGCCCAAGCGCGCAGGGGCAGGCGATCACCAGTACCGCTGTCATTTTAATCAAGGCAGCGGTGAACCCTGCGCCGGACATATACCAGCCTGCAAATGTGATTAAAGCAATGACAATTACCAAGGGAACAAACACAGCTGATACCCTGTCGGCCAGCCGCTGAATGGGAGCCTTGGACCCCTGGGCCGCTTCCACCATCCGAATAATCTGGGCCAGGGCGGTATCTTCCCCCACCCTGGTGGCCCGGAAAGTAAAGCTGCCCTGCTTATTGACCGAGGCGCCTACCACATCGTCTCCCGGAACTTTATCCACGGGTACGCTCTCTCCGGTTAACATGGACTCGTCCACGCTGGAAACCCCTTCAATAATAACCCCGTCTACCGGTATTCTTTCACCCGGTCTAACCAGGACGACATCACCCACCTCAACTTCTTCAACGGGAACATCCTCTTCTATACCGTTGCGTATTACTCTGGCGGTTTTGGCCTGAAGACCCATCAGCTTCTTAATGGCCTCAGAGGTTTTTCCTTTAGCTACAGCCTCCAACAGTTTACCCAGCAAGATCAGCGTGATAACGACAGCAGCCGATTCGAAATAAAACACCCGCCAGCCCGCCAAAACAGATACCAGGCTGTAAAAATATGCTGTCGAAGTACCCAGGGCCACCAGTACGTCCATGTTGGCCCCACCTGTTTTGAGGGCATGGTAGGCCCCCCTGTAAAACTGCCAGCCCGCGATAAATTGCACCGGGGTAGCCAGGGCCAACTGCAATACAGGACTAAGCATGAAATTATGCCAACCAATGGCCTCAGTGAACATCATCATTAATAAGGGTAGTGATAATACCAGCGCCAGGACAAATCTGGCTATTTGCAAGCGTATCTCCTTCTGCCGGGCCAGTCCTTCCTCGTCCCGCGAAATATCAGCCGCCCGGCAGGCTTTATAACCAAGGGCATCTACAGCCTGCTTTAACTTATTTACTGTTATCAGACCCGGAATAAACCTGACCATTGCCCTGCCTGTGGCCAGGTTTACAGCGGCTTCCCGGACACCCGGCAAAGAAAGGAGCTTCTTTTCAACCCGGGCCGAACAAGCCGCGCAGGTCATACCGGATATCAACAGTTCCACATTATCCTCAGGTACCTCATACCCGATATCTCTGATTTTGGAGATTATATCCCCCGGAGTAACCCGGGTGGGATCATAGGTTACGGTTCCCTTTTCCAGGGCCAGGTTAACACCTGCTTCAATAACACCCGGCATTTTGCTCAAACCTTTTTCGACTCTGGCTGAACAGGCGGCGCAGCTCATGCCTGAAATGGGAAGTGTCAGCACTTCTTCAGTTTTTAACTGATCCATATACATGCCTCCCCCGGTAAAGCCCGGATTTATTATACCCTTTAATCCAACCAGTTATTTTCAGCCGGGAAACAGTGGAACCCAGGTCATTATAATGAGCCGGCTCAACAAGTAAAATGGCGAAAGGTTATTTGGGGACATCAATCAATTAAAATTGCTTTAATTATTAATTTATCCACACCACCATATATTCAAATAATATTATATAACAAAGGGGCTTATAATTAAAGCACAGGCTTTATTAAAATGTGCCAAAAACCAAAAATTTTATGCAAAAGCTGCTCTTACTTACGAGCAGCTTTCTATTTCCCAGTTCCCAACACAGCATTTGGTGCGAGTTCAACTAATCCCCTTTTTCAGATTCAGCGTACAGGAAATCTTTTTTTGAATATGCGGGGTTTGGATAGGAGTAAAAACCCTGCATCGTCTTGTATCCCAGCATACCCTTGTCCACATACTGCTTTAAAAAGTCGGCGTTGGCCTGGGCCTGCCTGTCTCCTTTCTTTTTAGCCCAGTAGTCGGTGATGTCCCAAACCGTTGACAGGCCTACTTGATCCATGATACCGAAAGGCCCGATTGACATGCCCGTGACCCCCATCCAGGCCCGGTCAATATCTTCAATGGAAGCAACATTTTTGGAGGCCAGGGTCAGGGCTGATAAGAACAGGCTCGAAAGCATGGTGTTAAAAACATAACCACTGTTTTCCTTTTGAAGCAGGATAACAATTTGACCAATGCTCCTGGCAAAATCCTGTACCAGCTGTGTAACTTCGGGTGCGGTGCCCGGGTGAGGCATGACGTCTACCACGTTGTTGGACCGCAGATCATGGAAATGCAGAGCACAAAGTTTCTCGGGCCTTCCGCTGGCCTGAGCAAACATGGAGGGCAGCAGTAAGGAGGTATTGGTGGTAAAAATGGTGCGCTCCGGGCAGAGCTTGTTGAACTGGGCCAAGATTTTACCCTTGATAACCGGGTCCTCGGGCACCGACTCGCTTATTAAATCAACCTCCCGGGCGGCCTCAGCCGGGTCCGGGGTCATGGAGATTCGAGACAGTGTCTGCTGGAGCTGCTCTTCGGTAAGACGGCCAGTGGACGCATACCAAGAGGCAAGTTTGGTCATGCTTTTCCCAGCCTTATCCAGAATTTCCCGGGACAAATCATAGTACACCACCTCATATCCATGCATGGCGCATTGCAAACCAATTTGCTGCCCCATTGTACCGGCGCCCAGGATTAGAACTCGCTTAATATCGGCTAACTGCATAAATAAATCCTCCTGCGTTTTGAGTCTTGTAGTGTCAACAACTGACAATATAGATCATCTTATTTAACGAAAGACTTGCCAATTCCTCTTTTTTAATGTTTATATCGCAATGCCATATCAATGCCATTTGCATTTTTCCCCCTGACATGGACAAAGGAACCAATATTGTTAATTGACATTATTTCATTATGGTTTTAAACTAATGTTAATTAACTATTCAGTAAGGGGGAAAAAAAGTGAGTGTAATCTTTGCCAACAAACTAGACCCCAACTTTATGCACGAAGTCGTTTCCAAAGCCTGTACAACCAGCGATCGCGAACAATTCTACAATTGCCTGTCATGCGGTATGTGCAGCGCAGGGTGTCCTTACAACGGTGTTCACGATAACGCCGACCCCAGGAAGTTTATCCGGATGCTAACCCTGGGCATGCGCGAAGAGGTATTAAATTCCGACTTTATCTGGGCCTGCACCCAGTGCGGGCGCTGTACCTACGAATGCCCCATGGGTGTGGAAGTTTTGACACTGGTCAGGACGGTCAGGGGTAATTTTGGCCTCAGGGCGCCGGGCTTCTTACAGGATGTCGTTGATGCCCAGATTAAAACCGGCAACCAGATGGAGGTTTCAACCGAAGATTACCTGGAAACGCTGGAATGGATGGAAGAAGAGCTGCAGGAAGAAGTCGGCGATCCCAACGCTAAAATACCGATCGATAAGGAAGGTGCTGAATTCTTATTCCTTTGGGACCCGCGTGAAATTAAATACTACCCTCACGATGTCCAGAGCATCGCTAAAATAATGTGGTACGTTGGCGCTGATTGGACCTGCAGCAGCAGGTGGTGGGACGCAACCCATTATGCGCTGTTTAACGGCAATGATGAAGAAGCCCGTATAATCACTCAGAGATACGCCGATGAAGTCAAACGCCTTAAAGTAAAAGAGCTTGTTGTAACCGAATGCGGCCACGCCACCCATGCCAACAAGTGGGGCCCTAAAGTTTGGCTGGAAAAAGACAATACATACCCGGTAAAAAGTATTGTTGAAAAATACGTGGAATGGTTTGAAGCAGGCCTGCTTCACGTGGATCCCAGTATAAACACCGAGCCGATTACATTGCATGACCCCTGTAATTCTGTGCGCAAACAGGGGCTGGGTGACGCTATGCGCTACGTTTTAAACAAAACAGTCACAGATTTCAGGGAAATGCATCCTCACGGAGTAATGAATTACTGCTGCGGCGGTGGCGGCGGCCTGCTGGCCATGGGTAAAGACATCTATCCCTACCGGATGGCCAAGGGCAAGCTGAAAGCCGACCAGATCAAGGATACGGGATGCCATCTTGTTGCCTGTCCCTGCCACAACTGTTTCGACCAGCTAACCGACATTATTAAATACTACGAACTGGATGCCAAGGTAATTCACCTGCACCATTTAATCAGCCACGCTTTAATCATGGATAAAAAACCCCAAAAATAATAAAAAAACACGCCTTCAAATAGTTCATAAGCGCACGCGATTATTACTTTTGTCCTTAACTCATGCCACACATATGGCAAATATTCATTGAAAAAAAGTGAAAGAAAACGGTGTCAAAATTAAACTTTAATTTGACACCGTTTTCTTTGCATTTTTTAAATTTAGCGTACCGTTATAGTATTAGTCAATGGCAGGCCAACTCCTTCCGGGTGGTGCGCTGCACCGTGGCCAACCCCTTTTAATGCACCAGTCACAAGATCGGAATAAGCGGTTATTCCATGCTCGTTCAGGTCGAGCCCTTCAAATTCTTCCTGCCGGGTGACACGAATTCCCATAATTGCCTTTAACAAGACAAATACCAGATAAGTCATGCCAAAAGCCCAAACGGAAACACCAAGCACGCCCAAAGTTTGAACCACCAGCTGGTGAATGCCCCCACCAAAGAAGAGACCGCCTTTGGTTGCAAAAAGCCCCACAGCCAGTACCCCCCAGGTCCCCCCGACTCCATGCACCGCAATGGCACCCACCGGGTCATCGGCCTTGACCCTGTCAAAAAATTCCACCGCCAAAACTACTAAAATTCCTGCCACTGCACCAATAATAGCTGCACTGCCGGGACTTACAGCAGCGGTTCCGGCCGTAATGGCAGCCAGGCCGGCCAGCGCGCCGTTAATAGCCATACTGGGATCGGCTTTGCCATAGCGGCGCATGGTAAAGAGAATTCCGGTTGCGCCTCCTGCTGCCGCCGCCAGGTTGGTGGTCAGCGCTATGTGAGCAATACTTGAATTCAAACCTGATAAGGAACTGCCGGGGTTGAACCCAAACCAGCCGAACCAAAGAATGAACGTGCCTAAAAAGGCCAGGTGCATATTGTGTGCCGGCAAAACATTTGCACTGCCGTCTTCATTATATTTGCCTGTACGTGGTCCCAGAACCAGAACAGCCGCAAGAGATGCCCAGCCACCAAAGGCATGAACTGCCGCGGACCCTGCAAAATCAATCATTCCCAGCTTGTTCAGCCAGCCTCCCACACCCCAGATCCAGTGCCCGGCAACCGGATATAAAAAGGAAGTGCATAAAAAGGTAAATATGATATAAGCGCTAAACTTCATCCGTTCGGCCACCGCGCCTGATACGATCGAAGCCACAACCATGGCAAAAGCAGCCTGGAATATCCAGAATGCGGGTATGGGAATACTTAAATCAATGTGCTGCAAATTACCTGTCAAAAAGAAGCCGCTGCTCCCAACAAGGCCGGAAACATTCATTCCGTACATCAGGCCAAAGCCGATGGCCCAAAAGCCAAGCATACCAAAAGTACAATCAGTAAAAACCTTCATCACAATATTCAAAGAATTTTTAGCCCTGATAAATCCGGCCTCCAAAAAGGCAAAACCAGCTTCCATAAAAAGCACCAGGGCCGCACAAAGCAACACCCACACCGTATCTATGCCCGAGGCAAGTTCATTTAAACTGATATGCACAACACACACTCCTTCAAAAATAAATAAAAGCGCAAGTAACGATAAATCCCGCTACGAGCGCCCTTGCCCTTATTCCAACACTGGAATTACTTTATTTACTTTTAAATTGCATCCTCGTGTTTTTCCCCGGTTCGAATGCGCACTGCGTCTTCCACCGGGTAGATAAAAATTTTTCCGTCTCCGACATCACCGGTCCGGGCTGCTTCACTGATAACCCGCACAACTTCGTCCACCCAGATGTCTTTGGTAACAATTTCCAGCTTCACTTTGGGCAGCAGGTTGATGCTGTACTCGTGCCCCCTGTACACACCTACCCAACCGCCTTGCAGGCCGCACCCAAAAACCTGGCTAACCGTCATACCGTGTATGTCGAAGCGTGAAAGAGCTTCTTTGACATCTTCCAGCTTGGCCGGGCGGATTATGGCTTCAATTTTTTTCACTTGGCTTATACCTCCCAAATAAAAAAGCCCCAACCCGCGCACAACGGTATCAGGACCTTCTTTGGCCATGACTTAGATACTTCATCGTATCTGATAATTATTAATTATATTCTACAAGGACTGCACGTGCAAGCTAATATTTTTTGTCATTGCGAGCGCACGAAGCAATCCCTGAAGGGTAGTTGTGTCCCCTTTCCTATAAGGATTGCCACGTCGCTTCGCTCCTAACAGTAACATGAATGATCAATTTATGCTCAAGCCTTGGCGTTATCATACGCCCGCAGCAGAATAGCCGCCAGTTCCTCAATTAACGGCATCCTGGGATTGGCGGTGGTGGACTGGTCGTCAAAGGCCTTTTCCGCCAGCTCCGGTACCTTCTTTTTAAATAATTCGGCGTCTACCCCGCATTCGGCTATTGTGGCAGGTACACCAACCGCGGAACGCAATTTCTCCACCGCGTCAATCAGGCTGTCAACACCCGACCGGACATCCGACGCCGGCAGCCCCAGCAGAGCTGCCAGCTGCCTGTATTTTTCCGGTGCCTGGTAATATTCGTACTGTGGAAAAGAGGCAAATTTGCTGGGTATCTCGGAATTATACCTGATTACGTGCGGCAACAGAACAGCATTGGCCCTGCCGTGCGGGATATGAAATTCACCGCCAATTTTGTGGGCCAGACTGTGACATACTCCCAGGAAGGCATTTGTAAAGGCCATCCCGGCAATACACGAGGCGTTATGCATTTTGCCCCGCGCTTCCAGGTTATCTTTGCTTGCATAACTGGCAGGCAGGTACTTGAAAACGAGTTCAGCAGCTTTTTGCGCCATAGCATCTGTATAATCTGAAGCCATTACCGATACATATGCTTCCACGGCATGAGTTAGGACATCCAAACCTGTATCGGCGGTTACTGCGGGCGGCATGGTGCTCACAAATTCAGGGTCGATGATGGCCACGTCGGGGGTCAGTTCGTAATCCGCCAGGGGATATTTGATATCCCGGCCCCTGTGCGTAATAACCGCAAAGGCACTGACTTCCGAACCGGTCCCGCTGGTTGTGGGAATGGCAACCAGCCTGGCTTTACGCCCCAATTTGGGATATTTATAGGTGCGTTTACGAATATCAAGAAATTTTAACTTCAAAAATTCAAATTCTACTTCGGGATGCTCATAGAAAAGCCACATAGCTTTGGCCGCATCTATCGGAGAGCCGCCGCCCAAAGCAATAATGGTGTCGGGTTGAAACTGCTTCATCACCTGACAGCCTTTTTGAACTGTATCCACCGAAGGATCCGGCTCCACTTCGGAAAAAATCTCCATTATAACCGGGTTATTGCGCTTTTTGAGGTGGTAAATAACTTTGTCCAAAAAACCCAGCTTAACAATCCCGGGGTCGGTAACAATGATAACCCTTTCCACCCCTTGCATTTTTTCCAGATACTGTACCGAACCAGGTGAAAAATAAATCCGCTCGGGAACCCTGAACCACTGCAACTTTTCCCTTCTGCCGGAAACCCGCTTGATATTTATCAAATTGTCCACGCTGACATTGGAGGTGGTGGCGTTATGGCCCATAGAACCGCACCCCAGGGTCAGTGAAGGAACGTTGACGTTATACAGGTCCCCTATGGCCCCGTGCGAGGCCGGAGAATTAATAATAATTCTCCCCGCGCGCATGCGCCTGGAAAAAAGGTCAACAACTTCCTTGTTTTCAGAATGAAGCACCGCCGAGTGGCCCAGCCCGCCGAAACCGATGATTTCCTCGCACCTTTTGATGCCGTCCCTGTAGCCGTCCACCTGGTAACAGGCCAGTACCGGGCTTAATTTTTCCATGGAAAGGGGATACTGCGGGCCGACGCCCTGCTGGGGAGCCACCAGTATTTTGGTGCCCGGAGGCGCCTCGAAACCCGCCATTTTGGCAATAGCACAAGCCGATTGTCCCACTATGGCGGGGTTCAGGCTGCAATCCCCGCCCTTGACGGCTAATTTTTCCAGTTTGGCAGTTTCTTCTTCATTTAGGAAGTAGCAGCCATAATGCTGCATTAATGAAGTGACTTCTTCATAAATGTTCCTGTCGATAACGACGGATTGTTCCGAAGCACAGATCAGACCGTTGTCGAAAGTTTTGCTCAGAATAAGATCGGTTACAGCCCGCTTAACTTTGGCCGATTTTTCAATATAGCAGGGAACATTACCCGGTCCGACACCCAGGGCCGGTTTTCCCGTACTGTAAGCCGCACGGACAAGGCCGGCGCCACCTGTAGCCAAAATTAAGTGCACCCCGGGATGGTTCATCAGGTAACCGGTGGCCTCGATACTGGAATGCTCTATCCAGGTGATGCAATCCCCGGGGGCGCCAGCTTCCACTGCCGCGTCAAGCATGGTTTTAGCAGCCGCGGCGCTACATCCCCGGGCCCCTGGGTGAAAGCTGAAAATCACCGGGTTGGCCGTTTTCAGGCAAATTAATGATTTAAACATGGTAGTAGATGTCGGGTTAGTGACCGGGATTACGGCGGCAATAACCCCAACAGGCTCGGCTACCTCCATGTAGTCCTCTTCATCGTTGACACTGATAACACCAACGGTTTTCTTATATTTTATGCTGTGATACACCGACTCCGTGGCAAAAATATTCTTGATCATTTTATCTTCATAAACGCCCCGCCTGGTTTCTTCCACGGCCAGCCTGGCCAGTTCCATGTGTTTATCCAGGCCGGCCAGCGCCATGGCCTGGACAATGCGGTCTATCTGTTTTTGATTCAGCTTAACAAGCGCCTGGCGCGCCTTTTCAGCCTTTTCGACAAGCTTGTCCACCATTAACTGTTCCTCATCACCGGTAAATTCCGGCTCTTTCCCGCCCATCACAACCACCTCCGTCCTTTAAAAAATCCTGGCTTCTCCTTCGTCCTCCGCGTCATTATTAACCTGGTGATGGAAAATAGCTTCCAAGCTCTCATCATCGTATCCCCCAGGCCGAATTTTTAGCTGGCTGATAACATTCTTTACTCCCCGGGCCTTTTCAGCTGATTTGACAGCCTCCCGTTCCTCGTCTTCACTTTCTACCGTACCCATAAGGAACACCGTCCCATCAACGGACCTGGCGCCGACATGCCGCAGGTTCACCCCGGGATTGGCATTTAATTCTTCAATTACTTCCGCGGTAACGGACTCATCATCTATGGCACCGTCGGTGCTGACAGCCAGGCCAAGCTCAATGCCCTTGACCCCGTCCAGGCCCTGCAGTTTTTCCCTGAGCCTGTTTTTTTCAGACAGCGTGTCTACTATTCCAGTTATCTCAACCTTACCGTCTATTACGTTGGCTTTAAGGCTGTAATTCCTTAAATCTTTATCTTTATCCAGCATTGCTTGAATTTTCCGCCGCAATTTCAGGTCTTTTTCAGACATAATGTCACCCCGCAATAAAATATTTATGGGCTTATTATTACCTTGTCCCTAAATTTGTATGTTAAAGCCGCCATATAAAAAAACATCGCCTTCAGCAGATACCAAAAGATCCTACTGTGCTTTGATGCTGCTTTTATTTTTTATAAACCCCTTACATAACTATCCTCATATTAAGAAAATATAAAACAAAATCTGTTTGAAAGGAGACTTGGGTATGCTTAACCAATATCAGCAGCGGCAACAATTCGGGCAAATCATGCCGGAACCGCCCAACGTTATCAGCACCAAGGACCATCTTTATTTAAAGGACGCGCTGTCCTGGGAATTGGCCTCCATGAAGATGATGCATCACGCCTCTCTAAACTGCAAAGACCCGGAAATAAAAGATTTTTTAAATCGAGTTGGCCGGATGCACCAGGTTCATTACCAGATACTGCTAAGACACACGGACCCATATAATGTGGATAATCAATAGGAGGTGGGAGAAATGCAATTTAATCAATACATGGGAGAGATACAGGGGATGCAGGGTAACCCGTTGATGGGACAACAATATCTGCAGCAGAACCAAAACCAAATTAAAAACCCGCAAACAGGGCTACCTGAAACAAAGGGGCCGAAGATCAACGACAGGGATTCGTTGAATCTGGCGCTGGCTCAGGAAAAATATTTAACAGACAACTTGAATGTTTTCGTGCGTGAAGCCAGCCACCGGCAGCTGCATAATGATTTAATGCGCATTTTTACTGAAACCCATGCCATGACCCGGGAACTTTTCAACCTGATGTTCCGCAAGGGCTGGTATACGCTGGAGGCGGAACAGGCGCAAAAGCTTGTCCAAACGCACCAAAAATTCACCGGCTATAGCTCGCAATTCCCCTATTCCAATTACCTGCAGTAACCAGACATAAAAGGCGTGTCCGTTTATTGGACACGCCTCTCGCGGGCATCACGCCCGCTAGTCCGGTTTTGACCGGCGCTTCGCCGGGTGCTGTTGCCGGCGCTTTCGCACATCACTTGCGGGAGCCGGCCCTTCGCCATAATTTTTCCTTGATCAACTGGTACCGCGCCAGCGGCATGAAGGTTTTTTACTTTTCTTTCAGAAACCCGTGCACAAACAATTCCACAAGCTGTTTTACCGCTTCGTCAAAGGTCAGGTCATTGTCCAGGATAAAAACTGGATTGATCACTGCCTGAATGGAGGCAATGAAAGCAGCAGTAAAAATGCGCGGGTCTATGTCCCGCAGTTCTTCCTTTTGTTCTCCCTTTACCAAAAACCGGATAAAACCTTGTATTTTCTCGGCCCTAAAACGATCAATTTTTTGCCAAAGTTCCGGATAATGGACCTTTAAATCCTTCAAAACCAGCGGGTTAATAAAGGTTGGGGCGGTTTGAGTGATGTAATGGACCATGCCGGCGATGATAGCTGCCGGTTTTTTTTCTTTTGCTATTATTTGCCCTATTCCACCTGCAACTTTACTCATAAATTCATCCAGGACTGCTTCAATTATTTCTTCCTTGCTGTGAAAATAGCGGTAAATCGTCCTTTTGCTCATGCCGGCCCGGTTCGCCAGCTCGTCCATGGTTACGTTGTAAAAACCCATGGTGGAGGATAAATCCATAAAAGCGCTGATTATTCTTTCTTTCAATTTTTATCAACACCACCCGCTTATTTTATGCGACTTTTTTCTTGAATTTAATTACACTCATAACCAGCAACACCACAGAGAAAACCAGCAGGGACGCAACCTGTCCGACCAGGTATTGAAATCCGATGCCTTTTAAAACTATGCCCCTGATGATATCCAGATAATAAGTCAGAGGTATCAGGTTGCTGATAAAATAAATTAATCTGGGCATGGCATCCCTGGGAAACATAAAACCAGACAACAGGATGCTCGGCAGCATGAAGAAAAACGACATTTGAAAGGCCTGCATCTGAGTTTTGGCAATATTGGAGATAAAGATCCCAACCCCCAGTGAAGCGGTAATAAAAAATAAGGTTAATAAATAAAGCTCCACTAAACTGCCGCGTACGGGCACACCGAAGACAATTACCCCCACCAGCAGGGCCACGGTAATTTGCACGTAACCCAGGGCAATATACGGCAATATTTTTCCAATCATCAATTCATAAGATTTAACCGGCGTTACAATAAGCTGTTCCAGGGTGCCCCGCTCCCTTTCCCGTACTATGCCCATGGAAGTCATAATCACCATGGTCATGGTCACAATAATACCCAGGATTGCCGGCACCATATAGTAAGCAGTAATGCCGTCGGGATTATACCAGGGCCTGACCCTGATATCATATGGCGGCCCACCAATGTTTTTTAGCCTGGTTAATATCTCCTGCGATTTAATCAATCCGATGGAATTGGCGATGGCCACCGCCTGGTTGGCCACCATATTATCGCTGGCATCGACTATTACCTGGGCCTGGGCAGGTTCGCCCCTTTTAACACTGCGGGAAAAATCGGGCGGAATAATTATCCCAACCTTGGCCCTGCCGCTGTCAATCATCCTGCTGACCTCATCATAGCTGCCGGCAGTGTAATTGATGTCAAAATAGCCTGACGCACTGAAGGATTGCAACAGGTCACGGCTTTCCGCCGAAAGGGACTGGTCAAAAACCACCGTTGATATGTGCCTGACCTCGGTTTGAATGGCATACCCGAACAGCAATAATTGAACCAGGGGCAGCATAAAAACCAGGGCCAGGGTCATCCGGTCCCTGCGCATTTGTAAGAATTCCTTGTGCAGCACCGCCAGTATTCTGTTCATCTTCAAACACCTCTCTCCTGAAAAATCGTGGTTTGAGGGCCGTTGGTCCCCGCCATACGTTATCATTAAATTGCTGGTACTCTGCCAGATACATGTGGGCTTTCCCCATTAGTTCCTTAATTACCGCTCCGTGTTTTTCGCGCCAGCGCAATAAACACGTCCTCAAGTGACGGCGTCACACGCTTTATTGCCGCGCCCGTAAATTCAGCCAGGAGCGCTATATTTTGCTCATGCTCCAGCAAAACGTGCAGCACCGGGCCATGGACCGAACATTCTTTGACGTAAGGCAAAGCCTCAATTTTATTAATCCAGTCTATTGCATCCGGCAGTTCTGCTTCCACCAAACAGCCTTCGATGACACTTCTTTTCAAATTATCCGGGGTATCTACCGCCATCAGCCGGCCGGCGGAAATAAAAGCGATATTGTCGCAATACTCGGCTTCGTCCATAAAATGAGTGGTCACCAAAATAGCCGCTCCCTCACCCGCCAGTTTGCGGATAATATTAAAAAACAGGCGCCTGCTGGTTGGGCTGACCCCGCTGGTCGGCTCATCCAAAAAAATTATGGAAGGCTTTGAAATAATGGCACAGCCAAGGGCCAGCCTCTGTTTCCAGCCGCCGCTGAGGTTGGCTGTGAGTTCGTTCTCCCTGCCGCGCAGCCCGGCCATATCAACCATAGCCTGGACCCGGGTTTTCCGGAGCGTCCCGTTTACGCCATACAGGCCGGCGTAAAAATTTAAATTTTCCCGCACGGTGAGATCATCATACAGGCTGAATTTTTGAGACATGTACCCTATTTTTTGCTTTATTTTCTCCGGTTCCCTGACCAGGTCATAATCAAGAACCCTGCCGCTGCCTGAAGTAGGCTCCAGTATGCCGCAGAGCATCCGGATGGCCGTGGATTTACCGGCCCCGTTGGGACCCAGGAAACCATATATTTCACCGCGCCGTATGTTCATGGTCAGGCTGTCGACAGCTGTAAAATTGCCGAAAACTTTGGTCAGCTTATCCGTGGTTACCACGTATTCTTCCATTTCAAAGCACCTCTTTTTCCGCCAGGGAGACAAAAACATCCTCCATCGATGGTTCGACTTCCTTGCAAGACATCATTTCCACGTTTTTGCCTGCCAGCCATTCCCCAATGGCAGGCAGGGCTGCAGCAGGGTCTTTAACCGCCACATGGAATTTATCACCGTAAAAAGACACATCCTTCAATACCGGCAGCCCGTTAAAAATCTCAGGATCCCTGGTGCCGGCCCTAATTTCAAAAATTTTAAACCCAAAGTCTTTTTTGAGGCTTGACGGGGATCCTATGGCAGTGATTTTGCCTTTGTTGATAAAAGCCACTTGTTTGCACAATTCCGCTTCATCCATATAGGGAGTTGAAACAAGGATAGTCATCCCTTCCTTGTTCAGCCGGTAAAGAATTTTCCAGAATTCTTTTCTTGATTCGGGGTCAACACCGTAAGTTGGTTCGTCCAAAACCAGCATACCGGGCCTGGTCACCAGGGAACAGGTAAGGGCCAGCTTTTGCTTCATCCCACCGGACAGGTTATCGGCAAACCGCTTTTTAAAATTTAACAGGCCTGTGACGGCAAGGATTTCGCCGGCTCGCCGGTTGATTGTATCCCTATCTAACTTATAAAGAGAGCCGAAAAAATTGATGTTTTCCATAACCGTAAGGTCGCCATACAGGCTGAAACGCTGGGGCATATAACCCATGGATTTCCTGGCCTTTTCAATTTCCGCTGCAGGATAGCCCATCAGGGAAACCTCTCCACGATCAGGAGTGATCAACCCGCAAATCATTCTGATTAATGTGGTTTTGCCGGCCCCGTCAGGCCCCACCAGGCCGAAAATAACCCCTTTGCCCACCTGAAGGCTAACCCCGTCCACAGCGACTGTTTTACCGAAAGTTTTAGTCAGGCCGGCTGCTTTAATCACCCGCCACCCCTCCGTTTGAAAAAGTAACGTCAGCCGGCATGCCGGGCTTTAATGTGCCATCGCTGTTGTTAATCTTAATCTTAACCCCGTAAACAACATTGGTTCGCTCTTTCTTGGTAAGTATTGTTTTGGGAGTAAATTCTCCCTTGGAAGCTATTTCGTCAACCACTCCGTTGTATTCGGTTGAAATACCGCTAACAGTAAATTTCACCTTCTGTCCAAGTTTGATCAACGGCAAGTCATCCGTGGGGATATACACCTTAATCCACAGGTCCTTTAAATTTGCCACCGTGGCCAGGGAGGCTCCCACCTGGATGTACTCCCCTTCCTCATAATTTTTGGTCAAAATCGTTCCTTCAATGGGGCTGTAAATCTTTAAATCCTCCAACATCGCCTCAGTGGTTTTTAATACAGCTTTGCTTCTCTCAACCTCCGCTTGAGCCGCGGCCACCTGTTGGGGGCGGTTGCCTGAATTAACCAGGCTCTGTTGGGCTTCGGCAATTTCCAGTTGGTTTTGGGCCAGATCCATTTTGGTTTTGGCATTATCGTATTCAACCCGGGGAATGGCCCCTTCTTTATAAAGTGCTTCCGCCCGGTCAAAATCATCCTTGGCCTTTTGATAATTGGTCCTGGCAATTTCCATGCCGGCGGCTGCCTCTTTTTTTTCCTGCTGCCTGGCGCCGGATGCAATGTCAGCCAGCTGAGCCTCAGCTTTTATAACGGCCAGCGCATCCCGCTCACGCTGGGCCAGCAAGTCACTGCGTGATAGCTCTGCCACGAGCTGCCCCTTGGCCACTTCATCACCGGCGTTAACTTTCAACATTTTAATAGTTCCAGGTAATTTCGCGGTCAACTCAACCGTAGTAGCCTCTATGGTGCCGGTGGCCTGAATCAGTGAGCTGTCCCGGGCATAATAATTTCGGTAGACCCAGTAAGAGGCGCAGGCAACGGCAACAACAAGTAAGACAATAACCGGGATTTTTTTTCTGTCCATGTTTATTACTCCTTTCACTCCATGTTAAAGAATATTTTTTCTCACGGGCCGGTGTTCTTCCCAGCTTGCGGGGAGCCACTGGCCCTTCGCCCTACCTTTTCATTGATCTGCTGGTACCGCGCTAGCAGCATGGAAGTTTCTAATCAGTTAATTGATGGAAATGGTAATTACAAGGTAAACTATTGTTACTAATTTGGTTTACTTAGTGACATAATACCCTTGCGCAATGACAAATGCAATAGTTTTTTATCCAAGAGTGTTCTGTTTAAGTTTCGCACCCAATCAAACCGCTTAAATTTAAGCTGGAAAAGAGTCAAAAAGGCAATAAAAATCCGCATGAACACTGGTTTGGCTTGGTATAATCAGAGTACCGAACCAAACTATACCAAACTGAAGTGTTATCATGCGGAAGAATATAAACGGGGATTCAAAACCTGCCCCCAACCCCTTTAAAGTTCAACCACTGTTCCCGCATTATTGAAAAAGAACCTGTCACCAAATTCCCGGGCCAGCACGGCGGCGGCAGCAAGGCCTGTGCAGTGGGATACACCTATTTTTTCAACACCGAATTCTTTTAATGCCGCAATGGTTTCACTTATCTGGTCGTTTTTGGCGCTGATAAGATGGGTTCCTCCGATAACCGCGTAAATTTTGTCAATGCCGGTCAGGTTTCTGGCATGAAGCATGGTATTCACCAGTCCCCGGTGTGCACAGCCAAGCAACAGCACCAAGCCTTTTTCCGTTTTGACGATGATACCCTGGTCATCTGCCAGGGCGTCAGGCAAAAAGCCACCATCCGTCTTAACGAACATATTGTTGTCCACACCCTCGAACCTGGTGGCTAGAGGCACTTCACCGGTGGTCACCATGTTCTCGGCCAGCCATACCGGCTCCTTGCTTAATACAAAGGAGGCACCAAGTCCTTCCAGTTCCTCACGACAAAACGGGATACCGATAAACCGGTGCAAGCTACTGCCTCCGGGAAGGTTTACGCGGATATATTTTTTCTCCCAAATGCCGGGGTGCGCATATATCTCCACCCTCTTCCGCAGCATTTGAAGTAGGAGGCGCAATCCGCCGGTATGATCGCAATGACCGTGGCTCAAAACAATTTTGTTGATTTTGTTTAGATTAAAACCTCCTGCCAGAGTATTGCGCAGTAAAGAATCACTAAAACCAGCATCCAGCAAAACCGCATCATTTCCGTATTCCACCAGTATACTTAGTCCCCATTCACCGGTAAATCCAATTATACCGGCCGTGTTCTCACACAAAGTCGTCAACCGCAAGGAATCCATAATTTTTCACTCCTTAAACTGGAAAATCTTTAAAACAATTATATCTAATGACATGTTTAAGACAAACCTAATTTTAAACATAATGAAAATTATTTTTATTACTATTCAGGTACTCAGAATTCAGGAGTCAGAATTCAGAATTTAGAATACTTAGAAACGATAAACCCTTCTCTCATCCTGACTTCTGACTCCTGAGTAGTTAATAATCTTAATTAATAGCTAATATTTAACAACAGCTGCCTGGTAATTATCCGGGTTAATAATTTTAAAATGGTTCACACTAAAAGCAGGAGGTGAGCAATAATGTCAAAAAACGAGGATTTATATATTGCCGGCGCGGAAATGGATATTGCAAATAAGGAAGCAAATGAAAATGCGGCCCAAGACTATATACGCATACACACCAGTCCGGAAGAGCTGGCTGAGAGCCGCTACACGAAGTATTAAACATCGCCATTGGTTAGTCTTGACCCATGAAATTAACAATTAAACTTAAAACACCGGTCAGATCCCGGTGTTTTGGTTTTTAATGCTAATCATTCAAATGTCCTGTTTTTTTGTTCATTCCCAATTTTATACCCTTTTCTGTGCCAGGCCGGTGCCCGCTATTGAGCTGGGCTTTTTGCGACTTGATTTCTTTTGGCCTGGGCGCCCCGACCGGCCGGTGCAGATCTTGCTGTAATTCCGGTTCCCTGTAATGATGGCCGGGGTGATCCGGTTTTTCCAATTTTCTACCCCCTTCAATTTTAGTTGTGACACCATAAATTAGTTTTACCATGTTCTTTGGGGTTATTCGGGGCGTCTTCAATTCACCGGTTGACGCGAAGAAAAGATTTGACAACTTAGTATAAATTTTGGGTATGTCATTGAAAGTTAGCCTATTATATAATTTTATGCATAAAAAAAAGATTTTGTATCAGGAGGCTATAATGACATCAAGGTACAGACAGCATGTAGTTATGGTAATTGTTTTCTTGACTTTTTTTCTTATCCTCAATGTCCAATCCTCAGGAGCTTTTAACAATTTAAAACAGGGTAACCAAGGGCCCGATGTACTTGCCCTGCAGCAGCATCTGCAACAACTGGGCTATTTTTCCGGTAAACCAACAGGTTATTTCGGTACTGTGACGACGTACTCTGTAAAAAAATTTCAGCTTAATTATGGTTTAAAGCCGGACGGCATAGTCGGTGTGCAAACCAATTCACTGATTAACAGACTGCTTGGTTTAAACAATAATAATCACAAAGAGGTTCTCGGTTTTTATACCGCAGACGAACCCGGAATGCCATCTTCTTTGGCCACAGTTAAATCCCATAGTAATCTTTTAACTTCAATTTCTCCTTTTTGGTACCGGTTGAACAGGAATGATCCAAGCAGCCTGGAATTATACGCCGGTCAAACCTGGCAGGAAGTAACCGAATTGCTTAATTTCAGCAAAAAGAATAATATCGGCAATTATGTTTTGATCCACAATCTGCTTTACGGCTCCTCAACTATTAGTAAAGACGTAGTGCATTCGGCACTGGTTAATCCCCAAAAACGCTGGAAACTGGTTATGAATATATACAATCTGGTTAAGAACCAGGGTTACAGCGGAGTAACCATAGACATCGAAAATATTTATTCCGGCGACCGTGGTCTATACATACAATTTTTGAAAGAATTATCATCACAGTTTAAACCGGCCGGACTTAAAATAATTTCCTGTGTTCCTTCCAAAACTACGGATAAACCCCAGGGTGGATGGGGTGATAGTTTTGATTACTCCACAGAAGGCCTTTACGCTGATAAATTAGTTGTTATGGCCTATGATGAGCACAGCAGCGGCAGCAGTCCGGGCCCAATTGCCTCAAAACAGTATGTTGAGAACGTGGTTAAGTATGCGTTGACCAAACTGCCACCAGAAAAGATTCTGCTTGGGGTTGCGGGGTTCGGGTTCGATTGGAACACCTATACCGGGACTTCCCGCTATATCTCCTACCAAATGGCTGCAGATACGGCCAGACAATACAACAGGTGGATCCAGTGGGACGCCAACCAGCAGGTTCCCTATTACGGCTACACCGATAAATTTGGCTTCTGGCATAGTGTTTACTTTGAAAACGCCAGCAGCCTTGCTGCAAAATTGGATATTGTAAATAGCTATAATCTGGGGGGAATCGCCATATGGCGCCTTGGATTGGAAGACCCCTCAAGTTGGAAAGTAATCAGCGATAAATTTTACTCATGAAAAATGTTCAAAAAACGGGCATTTAAAAAAGCGGAAAACTATACTGTACTCTTCCGCTTTTTTTCTATGATACTAAAAACGTTTTCTTAAATAATTAATCAGCAATGACAAAACAATAATTCCAGTAACGGTATAAATCACATTTAAAGCTGCTGGATTAATTGAATTATCCCTTTTTTGAAAGCTTTGTACTACTTCACGTTGGTCTTCGTTCCATTCCTTGCCGGCAGCCAGCAGAACAGGCATTTCTCTACCGGAATCAAACATATCAGATGCAATCATACCGGCAGTGCCATCTGCAATGTTAGTTTTGTGCTGCCTGGCCAGCGCAGTGCTCCCCCAAAAAACAATTATGAACAAGACTATCAAGGCAATGAGGTATTTTCCCATTTAATCCCTCCATTTTTGCCCAAAATAGTTTTACTAGCTTCATTTTATCAGAAACGGTAACTATATATAACTAGGATTTTTACACTGTTTAAAAAAGCGCGCTCAATCAGTTCCCTTAGCGCGCGCTTTTTTATACTTTAGTTCCGGCCATAAATATGGCCGGGGATACTTTCGCTAAAGTGTAAAAATACAAAAAAAACACCCCGCTTAACGTAATTTAGGCCTTGACAAATCTCTTATTTGTCACATGCCAACCGGTTAAGACAGGGTTTACCCATAAATGAGAGGAGTACAAATAAGGGGTTATAAAACCTCCCTGTACGTATCCCGCAATACTCTTTTCAGCACCTTGCCCGAAGCGTTTCTTGGCAACACCTCGATAAACTTGTATATGCGGGGGATCTTGTAATCAGCCAGACGGCTTGTGCAAAATGCTTTTAATTCTTCTTCAGCTAATATATTACCCGGCTTGGCACATATAACCGCGGTAACTGTTTCCCCCCAAACCGGGTGCGGCAGCCCAATTACCGCCGCCTCCAATACTCCCGGGTGCTGGTATAAAACTTGTTCAACCTCAGTGGAATAGACATTCTCCCCGCCGGTTATGATCATATCTTTTTTACGGTCGACCAGGGTAATATAACCCTCATCATCTATAGTCGCAAGGTCGCCTGTGTGCAGCCAGCCGTTGCGCAGAGTTTCCGCCGTTGCCTCCGGGTTCTTGTAATAACATTTCATAATGGTCTCACCGCGTATAATAAACTCACCTACCTGCCCCGGCGAAATATCATTACCCGCATCATCCACCACCCTGGCCTCGGTGCTGATAATGGCTTTGCCACCGGACCCGGGTTTACGCAGCTGGTCTTCCGGCCCCAGCAAAATTCCTCCCGGACCTCCTTCTGTCAGTCCGCATAGATTATAAAACTGATCTGTTGAAAATTTAGTTAATGCCTGCCGCACCAATTCCGCGGGCATAGGTGCGGCGCCATAGCCGTATCTGGTCACCGAACCAAGGTTAAAACTTTCAAAATCAGGCACCTGCAGCATAAAATTATACATGGTGGGCACGCCAAAGAACAGGGTAATTTTTTCTTTCTCTAAAGTTTCCAGCACTGTATTAGGTTCAAATACCCTCAGAACCACGTGGGTTGCTCCCACATACATCCCCGAAACGAGAAACAGGTTCAGCTGAGCCGAGTGGAAAAGCGGGGCCAGGTGCAGCAAACGGTCCCCGGGGTTGACCCCCATATGCACCACCATTACCATGCCCACGTGCAAAATACGGTGGTGATCAAAAAGCGCCCCCTTGGGCCTGCCGGTGGTACCGGAGGTGTAAAGGATCTCGCAGTCATCCCATTCCTCCACCAGCACTCCTGGTTCCGACGTGGAAGCATTTGTCATCAAATCATCCCATTCCATTGCTTCCGCACTGTTTTCACTTTGCCCGGCACTGATTAATTGACGCACTCCGGTAATTTTTCCTTTGAGCGAAGCCACCATCTGATCATATTCCGGGTCAAAGAAAAACACCACGCTGTCTGAATGGTTGATGATATACTCAACCTCGGGCGTAGCCAGGCGGAAATTAACCGGCACCACCACAGCCCCAACTTTCATGGCCGCCATAAAAGCAATAATATAGCGGTCGGAGTTCTGCATCATCAGGGCCACTTTTTCACCTTTGCTTAACCCCAGCACCAACAGGGCATTGGCCAGCCTGTTCACTTCCAGGTTCAGTTCTGCGTAAGTGTAGCGCTTGTCTCCATAAACAAGGGCCTCTTTGATGGGGTGCCGGCGGGCATTACGGGCCAACATTCCACCGATATCCATAATTTCACCTCCAGGTTTTTAATTTTGTTTGTACCATTGGCGCAAAGTATTTTTGAGCACCTTGCCCGAGGCGTTTCTGGGCAGCGCCTCCACAAATTCCACCGAGCGAGGTTTTTTGTAACCCGCCAGATGCTGCTCACACCATGCCACGATTTCCTGTACCGTAATAAATGCGCCCGGTTTTGGGACAACCACTGCATGCACTCTTTCGCCCCATTTTTCATCCGGCATGCCGATGACAGCGGCCTCCATTACCTTTTCATGGCGGTAAAGGACCTCCTCCACCTCGGCCGGGTAGACGTTTTCTCCACCGGAGATAATCATATCTTTTTTGCGGTCAACCACAAAAACGTAGCCTTCTTCATCCATGCGCACCAGGTCGCCGCTGTGGAACCAGCCGTCCTTAATCGCAGCAGCCGTTGCCTCAGAGTCGTTATAGTATTCTTTAAGCATTGTCGGGCCGCGGTAAACAATCTCCCCCACCTGGTTCGCGGCAACATCCCGACCGTTTTCGTCCACCACCCTGACTTCGACGTTGACAACCGGGCGGCCCACCGATGCACCTTTGCGTATAATATCCTTTGGTTTAAGCAACGTGGTAACCGGACTCATTTCTGTCTGGCCAAAGGCATCCACAAGCCCCACCCCGGGCAGGCGCTTTAATATCGTTTCTTTCAAGGACAGCGGCATAACCGCGGCTCCTGTGATCACAGTTCTCATGCTGCTCATCTTTTCTTCCAGGCCCGGCACCGTCAACATGGCATTCCACATCGCCGGCACCAGAAAAGTGAGAGTAACTTTCTCCCGGGCTATCAGTTCCGCCACGGCGCCGGGGTCAAACTGCTTAACCAGCACCGTGGTATTGCCCATTAACACCATCATCAGCATCACTGCCAGCGCAGCGGTGTGAAATAACGGCGGAACGCAGAGATAAATTTCATTGTCTGTTATGCCGATTTCAATAATGCAGTTTAAGGCATTGATCACTTCGTTCTTATGGGTCAGGACCGCACCCTTCGGCCTCCCGGTGGTTCCCGAGGTATACATAATAAAAGCCGGCTCGTCATCCTCCACCGGGACCAGAGGCTCCTCCGCATTTCCAGTGGAAGCAATATCAGCGTAACCCAGCGACCAATCCTTTGACTCCCCAACAGCAATATAGTGACTTACACCTGGCAGATCCCCCCGCACCGCATCAATCATTTCATTGAACACGCTGTCAAAAACCAGTGCCTTTGTGCCGGAATGGTTTAGGATGTAAGCCACTTCCCGCCCGACAAAACGAAAATTAACCGGCACGGCAACAGCTCCCAGCTTGGCCAGGGCAAAGTAACATTCCACCATTTCCAGGCAATTAAAAAGCTGCAGCGCTACTTTATCCCCCCGGCCCAAGCCCAGTGAGCCAAGTGCCCCGGACAGCCTGTTAACCCGCTGGTTCAGTTCATCATAGGTCACCCTGCTTTCCCCTTCCACCAGCGCCGTCTTATTT
The DNA here is from genome assembly GCF_000430885.1 of Desulfotruncus alcoholivorax DSM 16058. Lineage (GTDB taxonomy): Bacteria > Bacillota > Desulfotomaculia > Desulfotomaculales > Desulfallaceae > Desulfotruncus > Desulfotruncus alcoholivorax. The sequence goes on from NZ_AUMW01000009.1 coordinate 106,690, forward strand.
GGGTTCTTCCTAGCCTGCCGGGACAGCAATTCACCGGTTACAAGCTGCCTTGACAGTACGTCCTGCGCATTAATAACAAGCACCTCCCTTTGTTTCCCCTGGTATAACGGTTTAATACACCGCCTTAGCTCCGGCGCAGCATAAAGATTAAACAGATGCTTCGCCGGTTCTGTAACGCAATAATCATGCCGAAACATGCTTTTCTTTATTTTGTTTAATTTTGAATTTTTAGAATACTTCATTTTGTCCATCTTTCGGTACAGATGTCCTGTTTTCGGGACGGACAAACCATACAACAAACCATACTTGCAGCTCTTAAAACCTTGTTTTAATGCAAGTCAGAGCCGACTGACAGTTGGCACATACTTTGCGGAGAATTAAAGGGGACACACCTACTTCGGAGGTATGTCCAACAGAGGTCAGGGGACACACCTCCTTCAAAGGAATGTCCCCAAATATAAGGAGGTATTTGCATTATGGTGGGTATAACCGCTTTCGGCGCCTATATCCCCTTTAACCGCATGGAGCGCAAACGCCTGGCCGAAGCCTTCGGCGAGCCGGCTCCCCCGGGGGAAAAAGCGGTTGCCAATTACGATGAAGACAGTGTAACCATGGCGGTTGAAGCAGCAAGGGACTGCCTTACCGGCATCGGGCCTGCCGCCCTGGGCGGGGTGTTTTTCGCCACCACCACGCCGCCCTACCGCGAAAAACTGTCAGCCACTACAATAGCCGCTGCCATTGACGCGCCGGACACAATTCGCACGGCAGACTATACGTCCACTTTACGGGCGGGCACCACCGCCCTTTTGGCGGCTGTTGACACCGCCAAATCAGGGGCAGGCAGCGTACTGGTTACAGCAGCCGACTGCCGTCTCGGCGCGGCCAAGGGACAATTTGAGCAGATCTTCGGTGACGGGGCGGCTTCATTTGTCGTCGGAACTGAAAATGTGCTGGCGGAAATCGAAGCCGCCTGCACCGTGGCCGGCGACGTGATTACACAGTGGCGTGACGCCGGAGACAAGTACGTGCGGGCCTGGGAAGACAGGTTTGTGACCACCAGGGGCTACGGCGCCATGGTTAAAAAAGTGCTGACAATTCTGGCCGGCAAACAAAAAATTATGCCCTCAGAGATCAATAAGCTTGTTTTATACGCGCCTTCCCTACGGTACCAGGCAGGCACGGCCATGTCCATGGGCTTCCGGCAGGAACAGGTCCAGGACGGGCTTTTTGCCACAGTTGGCCTGGCCGGCGCAGCCCACGCCCCGCTAATGCTGGCCGCGGCCCTGGAACAAGCCGGGCCGGGGGAGCGGATATTAATGGTTGGTTTCGGAGAAGGGGCCGACGCAATTTTGTTTAAAGTCACGGAGAATATTAAAAACTTTGCCCCGCGGCTGGGAGTCGCCAGGTCCATGGCATCCAAGAAAAATACCATGAACTACCTGACCTACCTGCGCTGGAAAAATATGTTGGACTTTGAGCCGCCCAGGCGCCCGGATCCGGACCGCCCTTCAGCCCCGGCCATGTGGCGCAATTCAGCCAAGAACCTGGCCTTTTACGGCAGCCGCTGCACTAAATGCGGCACGCCTCAAATCCCGGCCCAGAGGGTCTGCGTGCACTGCCGGGCTTTTGACGAGATGACACCCTACCGCTTTGCCGACATCAATGCCAGGATTGCAACCTATACCATAGACCACCTGACTATTTCCCAGGATCCTCCCACTGTATTTGCAGTTGTTGATTTCGAGGGGGGCGGCAGGCTGCTTTGTGAAATGACGGACTGCGAACCCGCCAAAGTGGAAATAGGAATGGAAGTCGAAATGACTTTCCGCAAGCTCTACCAGGCCGGCGGCATCCACAACTATTACTGGAAGGCAAGGCCCAAGAGGTAAAGGAGGGATAAAGATGAGCATCAGAGATAAAGTGGCCATCATAGGTATGGGCTGCACCCGTTTTGGCGAACACTGGGATAAGGGCATTAACGATATGCTGGTGGAAGCGGCCTATGAAGCATACAACGACGCGGGCCTCAGCCCCGGCGACGTTCAGGCCTACTGGTTGGGAACCTGCGCTTCGGGCTGGGCTGGTATCAGCCTGTCGGAGCCTTTAAAAATTCAATATAAGCCTGTTACCCGGGTGGAAAACTTTTGCGCCACCGGCACCGATGCTTTTAGAAACGCCTGTTACGCCGTAGCCTCGGGGGCTTATGACATAGCTATGGCCATAGGTGTTGAAAAATTAAAGGATTCAGGGTACAGCGGTTTGGTTATCACCCCTCCCCCCGGTGACGGAACCGCCCCCAATTACTCGGCCCCGGCCGCCTTTTCCCTTTTGGCCCCGGCTTACTTTAAAAAGTACGGGCTGGACCCGGAAACCGGTAAAAAGGTTTTGGCCAGAATAGCTTATAAAAATCATAAAAACGGCGCCCTCAATCCCAAGGCCCAATTCAGGCAGGAAGTGCCGTTGGAAAAGATACTTAAATCCCCCATTGTGGCGGCTCCGCTGGGTGTTATGGACTGTTCCGGCGTGGCTGACGGCTCGGCTGCGGCCATTATCGTGCGGGCTGAAGACGCTCATAAATACCGCCAAGACCCCATCTATGTCAAGGCCCTGTCTGTGGTATGCGGGCCCGGGCACGGCGCCATGCACCAAGATTACGATTTCACCTCAATCAGGGAAACTTATTATGCAGGAGTTGACGCCTACCGCCAGGCAGGGATTACCAACCCCCGTAAAGAAATTAGTATGGCCGAGGTGCACGACTGCTTTACCCCGACGGAACTGGTCATCTACGAAGACCTTGGTTTCAGCGAGCGCGGCAGGGCCTGGCAGGACGTATTGGACGGCGTATTCGACTTGGACGGTGAACTGCCCGTAAACCCGGACGGCGGGCTTAAGTCCTTCGGCCACCCCATAGGGGCGAGCGGCCTGCGCATGCTCTATGAAATGTACCTGCAGCTCAGGGGCCAGGCAGGCCCGAGGCAAATCAACAAACCCAGGCTGGGCCTTACTCACAACCTTGGAGGCTTTCCATGGGAATCGGTATGCTCAGTTTGCATCGTCGGCAAGGAACCCGGCTAGGGGGGCGCCCGCAATGAGAACCCTGGTGGAAAGCACCCGCTTATGCCCGGAAACCGGCCGTGAGGTGCGGGTTGAAGAATTATACGAACTTGAGGGCACCTGCACCTGCCAGGTGGATACCCGGCTGCTTTCCTGGCGGTGCTTGGAAGACGCGGACTGCCGGGCCAAGGCGGACTGCCCCCTGTACCGGGAATACGCCGGGACCGGGGAAAAATCCATGCTGGATCGGTAATTATTATTAATACAGCGCAAAGGAGGTATAAAATGAGCGACCGCAACTCTTTAGTCGACACCGAACTCTCCCGCCATACCTTCACGGTGGAGCGGGGAAAAATCAGGGAGCTGGCCCTGGCCATAGGCGACGACAACCCTGTATATACCGACCCGGAATACGCCCGCTCCCTGGGCTACAGGGATGTTATCGCACCACCCACTTTCGGCACCTGCATTGACCTGTGGGGAGGATTGGACTTTATGGAACTCTGCCGCAAGCTGCAGCTCAACCCGGTTAATGTATTGCACGGAGGTCAGGACTACGAGTACTACGGGGCAATTTACCCGGGCGACGTGATCGAGGCCTGCAGCGTTTTGAAAAAACAACTTCATAAAAGCAAAATGAGTATTCTTATTCTTGAAACCACCTACCGCAACCAGAATGGCGATACCGTCTTAACCTGCCGCAAAACCATCATCGAACGGGGTCAGGTGCAATAACCACATATGCAAATTATTTAATAAAGAGGTGGTAACTTTGAAAACCGAAGTATATTTCGATGATTTTCAGATATCGGATCAACTGCCCCCGCTCACCAAGCCTCCGATTGACCAAATTCAACTTGTTAAATACGCCGGCGCGTCGGGTGATTTCAACCCGTTGCATTACATGCCGGAGATCGGACAAATGGCCGGAACAGGCGGCGTCATTGCCCACGGGATGCTGATTATGGGCTTTGCCGGCCAGGCCGTGGCCGGGTGGATACCAAACCGGTACCTCACCCGCTTTTCGGTGCGTTTTGTAGGCATGACCAAGCTGGGAGATACAATCACCGTAACCGGCACAATAACCGGCAAACGTGAAGAACAAGAATTTGGAATTATTACCGGTGAAGTTATAGCGGCTGATCAAAACGGCGAAATAAAGCTTAAAGGAACCTTTGAGGCATCACTGCCTAAGAGGTAAGGGGAGAAAGAGGAAGGAGGAATAATCATGGATTTAATGCTAAAAGATAAGTGCTGCATTATTACCGGGGCGGGACGGGGCATCGGCCGCGAAACCGCACTGCTTTTTGCCCGGGAGGGCGGCAGGGTGGTTGTCAGCGATTTGGACGAAGCGCCTGCGCTGGAAGTTGTCGAAGAAATCAAAGCCCGCAGCGGCCGGGCCGTGGCCTGCGTTGGTGACGTAACCGCCGATGGCTTTGCGGAAAAACTTATTGCAACCGCTGTTGAGTCCTTCGGGCCGAGCATTGATGTTATTGTAAACAACGCCGGTTATACCTGGGACGGTGTTATTCATAAAATGACCGACCAGCAGTGGGAAGCCATGCTAAAAATTCATATAACCGCCCCTTTCAGGATCATCCGGGCGGCAGCGCCGTACATCCGGGATGCCGCCAAAAAGGATAAAGAAGAGGGCAGAAGAGTGACCCGCAAGATCATTAATATTTCTTCCATTGCCGGCTTGGACGGAAACGCAGGCCAGGCCAATTATTCCAGCGCCAAGGCGGCAGTCGTAGGGCTTACCAAAACGCTGGCCAAGGAATGGGGCTCCTTTAACGTTTGCGTAAATACCGTGGCCTTCGGCTTTATTGAAACCCGGCTGACCCAGGCCAAGGAAAAGGGAGAAGCGATTAAGATGGAAGACAAGGACGTTTCCATCGGTATTCCCGAAAGCGCGCGGCAGATGTTTAAAGCGATGATTCCGCTGAGACGGGCCGGCACACCCGAAGAGGCTGCAAACGCGATCCTGTTAATGGCTTCGCCGCTTGCCGATTACATCAGCGGAGAAGTTTTACGGGTCACCGGAGGTCTGTAAAATGGCCCTGGATTTAAATACCGGCGATTATAAAATTTTTCGTGATGCCTTTAAAAAATTTTTGCAGGCGGAGATAATACCTGATTACCCAACGTGGGAAAAAGAGGGCCTGGTACCCCGGAAAGTGTGGAGCAAAGCCGGGGACAACGGCTTCTTATGCCCCTGGGTGGAAGAGGAATTCGGCGGGGCGGGAGCGGGTTTTGAGTACTCGTTGATCATCACCGAGGAACTGGCCCGGGCCGGAACCCACGTCATGTTCCCCCTGCACAGTGATATTGTAGTTCCGTATATCGCCTCCTACGGCACCCCGGAGCAGAAACGAAAATGGCTGCCCGGGTGCGTTTCGGGCGATATCATTGCGGCCGTGGCCATGACCGAACCGGACACCGGCTCCGACCTGGCCGCCATCCGCACCACTGCCGTTCGGGACGGTGACGATTACGTCATCAACGGGGCCAAAACGTTTATTTCCAGCGGAATCCTGGCTGATTTAGTGATAGTGGCATGCAAAACAGATCCCGGGGCTAATCCCCCGCACCGGGGCATCAGCCTGATTGTGGTTGAACGGGACACCCCCGGCTTTCTCCGGGGACGCAAGCTGGACAAAATGGGGCTGCGGAGCCAGGACACATCGGAGTTGATCTTTACGGACTGCCGGGTGCCGGCGAGCAATATTCTGGGCCAAGAAAACGCCGGGTTCACCTACCTAATGGAAAAGCTGCAGCAGGAACGCCTGGTTTGTTCGGTGATGGCCCAGGGCGTAGCCGAGAGAATGATTCAGTACACCATTGAATACTGCCGGGACCGTAAAATCTTCGGCAAGCCGGTTTCTTCTTTCCAGCACAATTCCTTTAAAATTGTGGAGATGGCCACGGAAATAGAGCTGGGCCGCACTTTCCTCAACCAGCTGGTTGAAAAGCACCTGGCCGGGGAGAGAGTGGTTAAGGAAGTATCCATGGCCAAGTGGTGGATAACCGAAATGGTCAACCGGGTGGCCTACCATTGCCTGCAGCTGCACGGGGGTTACGGTTTTTGCGACGAATACCCCATCAGCCGGGACTTTAGGGACGTGCGCATATTCAATATCTTTGCCGGCACCACCGAAGTAATGAAAAGCATTATTGCCAAAGAATTAGGGTTGTAGCAATTAAAGGGGAAATTCATAAGTTGGGGACATACCTCCGCAGGAGGTGTGTCCCCTTTCCTCAGATCCCCAGTTTTTTCAGCTTTTCGTATAACCGGGAGCGGCTTATGCCCAGCATGCGTGCAGCCCTGGTTTTATTCCCCCCGGAAGCCTTCAATGCGGAAACAATGATTTCCCTTTCAGCACCTCCCAGCCGGTCACGATAGTTCCCTCCCGGATTTGAGCCTTCTTGCCCGGGCTTGTCCCCGCGCAGGTAGGCCGGCAGGTCTTTTACCCGGATTACACTGCCCGAAGCAAAATTAACCGCCCGCTCAATGATATTCTCCAACTCGCGAACATTTCCCGGCCAGTGATAGCCATTAAATATACCCAGGGTTTCCTCATCTATATCCGCAACTATGGTCCCAAATATTTCATTGTACTTGCGCAAAAAATAGTGCACCAGGGGCAGGATGTCTTCCGGACGTTCCCTTAATGGAGGTATGGTAAGCTCAATCACGTTCAGCCGGTAAAAAAGATCTTCCCTGAACTCGCCCCTGGCCACCATTTCTTCCAGGTCACGATTGGTTGCCGCCACCACCCGCACGTCCACCTGAATTGGGCGCGTTCCGCCCACACGGTCAAACTCTTTATCCTGCAGCACCCGCAGCAGCTTGGCCTGCAGACCCGGGCTCATATCCCCGATTTCGTCAAGAAAAATTGTGCCGCCGTCGGCCAGCTCAAAGCGCCCGGGCTTGCCTCCCCGCTGCGCCCCGGTAAAAGCACCAGGTGCATAGCCAAAAAATTCAGATTCCAAAAGGTGCTCCGGAATGGCAGCACAATTAACTTTAACAAAAGCACGGCTCCGCCTGGGACTGGCCGCATGAACAGCCTGGGCAAAAAGCTCTTTCCCCGTGCCGCTTTCCCCCCGGATCAAGATAGTTGAAGTACCCCGCGCGGCCTGAAGGGCTTCCTGTTTGAGCTTAATCACCGCTGAACTGACTGAAATAATACTGTCAAAAGTATAGTATGTACTTCCTTTCTTCTCCAATTCCGTACGGTAGTAATTCAGCTGATTTTCAAGGGCATCCATACGCTTGGCCATTTCCCTGATCTCTTCCAGGTTGCGGAACATCATTTTACCAACTGCCCCGACCACTCTGCCGTTTTCCACTATGGGCAGGCGGGAAACCACATAATAACTGCCTCTCACCTGCTGCAATTGCCCCGTTTCCGGAACCCCCGTGCGGGCAACTATATGCAGCCGGCTGTTATCCAATACCTTGGTAACGTGCCTGCCAATGGCTTCTTTGGGGTCAAGGCCGAAAAAATCAGCCAGGGACTGGTTTACAAAAGTTATGCAGCCATCTTTATCAACCACCACTATCCCGTCATATGCAATATCAAGAACCGTCCGCAGAGTATGCTGCAGTGTCCGGACACTCTCCAACTCGGCCGCAACCTTTTCCAGTTCAGTAAGGTCCTGCAGAATAGCCATGGCCCCGGCGGTACGCCCGCGATCAATTACCGGCGTAAAGTTGACCAGCAGCGCCCGGCCGGCCACCGTACACTTTTTGCCAATCTCCACCCGCCCTGTTTCCATCACCCCGGTAAAATTTAAGCCCGGCAGCACATGTTCCGCAGAAACGTTCAGCACTGCCTCTTCCCTGACCCCCAAAAGCGCTTCCGCGGCCGGGTTAAGCAAAGTGATCAGCCCTGACCTGTCAACCGATACCAGTCCGTTATGCATGGCCTGGTAAACGGCTTTAAGCCTGGCATTTAACAAATCTGCCTGTCTAAACAAAGCCATAATCATGTCAACTTTGGTAAAAACCCCACGCACCCGGTTATGTTCGTCGACTACAACTCCCATCCCCACCGGACTGGTTTTAACCACGTTTTCCACATAATGATAAGGGGCTTCCATTTCCACTGTCACTACCTTGCGGGTCAGAAAACCGCTTACCGGCCTGTCCAATGAGCAGCCCTCCAAAATAGCATTATATAAATTCACTTTGGTCAGCAGGCCTGTCAGCCTGCCGTTTTCATCAACAGCAGGTATGCCATCCAGGCGGGTTTGGCGAAAAAGTTCAACAGCCCGCTTGATACTATCCCCCGGATTTAAAGCAGGCACATCCGTCGTCATAAAGTCTCTCATCCGCAAAGCGATCCCCCCTTTCGCCGCAGCTACAAATATTATATCGCATATCTTTGGTTAGTTGGCACGCATTACCTGATATATCCAGATAGTAATAAATATTAATATTTGGCACAACTAATAAATAATATAGTACAAAAAACAACTCCCGTGTTGTATTAATTGAGAGCCGGTAAAAAGCTAAGACAAATGATTTGTTAAATAATGGCTATAAGTAAATAAAATAATTATATTATATTTACGGGTGTATAATTGGACATATTACCGGAGGAGAGTGTTCTTTATGTATAGATACCGTAGAAAACCAAGCTTCCTTCAACTTTTACCGGCTGGTATTTTAGCTATATTTTTTGCTGTGCTGGCCCGGGCTGTAGTATTAAATAAAACCACTGCTTTTGACAATGCTGTTATTCAATTTATCAGGCAGTTTACTGATCCTTATTTGACCTCGGTGATGAAAAACATAACCTTATTTGGAAACACCGGGACGCTTTACGTTCTTGTTCCTGCATTTGTAATCCTGTTTTTAATCACCAGGCGCCCGGTTTCAGAACCTTTAATTCTGACGGTATCCACACTGGGGGGCTGGTTTTTAATTGAAACATTAAAAAATTTTTTTCACCGGTCTCGACCGGGGGAGAACCCGCTGGTACCAGCCTCCGGCTTTAGCTTTCCCAGCGGGCACGCACTGATGGGCATTGTTGTTTACGGTTGCCTGGCCTTGATTATTTATAGTTATTTCCGGCGATCTTCTTCCATCCGCAGGTTAATTGCCCTGGTCGCTGTTGTTTTTATCATTATGATCGGCATCAGCCGCATCTACCTGGGCGTACACTACCCGACGGATATATTAGGCGGCTATGCCGTGGGATTGGCCTGGCTAAATATCTGTTTCTTCGCCAAAAAGTATTTTTCAAATTAACTTCCTTTAGCCTCCATAACCGGTTTAAGCTCTCACTTTATAAATGTAAAAAGACCGCCGGGTGGGTGGCCTTTTACATAAATATCATTTCCTTTATTATATCAACCCCGGCGCTGGCGCCGATTCTATTTGCACCCGCCTTAATCATCGCAAGGGCCTGTTGCAAGGTTTTGATTCCGCCGGATGCCTTAACGCCAACTTGTTTGCCAACTGTTTTGCGCATCAGGGACACATCTTCCACCGTTGCCCCGCCGGTTCCAAAGCCGGTACTGGTTTTGACAAAACGGGCTCCACCCTTTTCGGCCAGCAGGCAGGCCCGTATTTTTTCCTCTTCGGTAAGAAAACAAGTTTCAATAATAACCTTAACCAAACCGTCGTGATTATTTGCATAAACCGCTTCCACCACCGCCGCAATATCAGCCAGAACCAGATCATCCAGGCGTTCCTTTAGCGCCCCGATATTGATCACCATATCTATTTCACTGGCACCTGATAAGACGGCATTACTTGCCTCAAATGCCTTGGACTTAATTGAAGCGGCTCCCAGGGGGAACCCGACCACAGCGCACACTGCTACAGCGGAATCGCTGAGTTGTTCCTTTGCCAGTGGTACATAAAACGGGTTAACGCAAACCGCCGCAAAACCGAATTTTTTGGCTTCATTACAAAGCTTGATGATATCTTCACTTGTTGCCACCGGCTTTAGTAAAGTATGGTCAATCAAACCGGCCATTGCTTGAGCACTTATCAATGTTTCATCTCCCTTGGGGATGGCTGCTGCTACGACATGCTGACATCAACTAAACTGCCGCCAGTTATCTCCATCAGTTTTTCAAGCGATATCGGCAATAAAGAATTAGCGCTGCCGGCTGCAGTATAAACCACATTAAATCTTTGCATTGTTTCATCAAGATAAACCGGTATATCTTGAAGCAAATTAAAGGGACAGACACCGCCCACCTTGTAGCCGGTCACAGCCTCAACCTCAGTCGAAGAAGCCATTTTGGGCTTGCTGCCCAGCAGAGTTTTGACCTTTTTCTGATCTATTCGCCTGTCACCCGCTACGACAAACAAACCATATTTATCCCCGGACCGGAATAAAATGGATTTTGCTATTTTGCCCGGTTCAACTCCCAAAACCCTGGCTGCTTCCTCCACTGTGCCGGTTTTTTCCTTAAAAACAATCGGCTCGATACTGGGATCGTAGGACTGCACATATTCACGCACACGATCAATCACAGCTTTTCCCTCCAAAACTAGCTATCGGCACCATTATACCCGAAAAACACCAGCTTGTCTTCCCGGGGGCAACAACGGCTGTGGCCAGTTTTAGCAAAGCAATTATTTATATTTTTTCCATTTGAGCCACGCTTTGCATGCTAAAGTAAAATTCTCGTATTTCTTTTAGCTGCTGCCACAAGGATAATAGTCAAATTTTAATCAGCATAACATTGTGTCATTCTCTAAAAAATAATATTGAAATAAATCAGGAGGTGTTGAAAAATGCATCATGAATTTGGACCCAACCCCTTTTTACAGCACGCAGTTCGCCGGGGCCAGATGCTATTGGCGGAGTCTAACAGGTCAGTCGCAATATCCCGCAACCTCGTTTCTGCCTGCGACAATATAATTATGTCTATTAATTCCGGCAACCTTCAGGGTGCGCTTAGGGAGGCCCAAAATGCCAGGAATATGTCGGCTCAAATTGCCCAGGCAACCCAACAGTTAAACCAAACCATCAACGAGCGCTTGGATATGGCCGGTTACATTTTAAATCGAATCCAATTCAAGCTTAATGACCTGTCCAGGGCATTGCAAAGCGTCAGGGAATCAAATACCGGCTACACCAACCAGGGCGTATACCCCAACCAGGGAGCGTATTTTAACCAGGGCATTACCAACCAGAGCTATTATCAACAGACACAACAGCACATGATGTAGCATTACTGGGACAAGGACTAAAAAAGCCGCTTGGTCTAAGCGGCTTTTTTAGCATTAATCACACTTCCGCCCCTCCTGTATGATATCGTTTATCCTCGTCAAAGCCGGCGGGTGGCTGTAGCTAAACCAGCGGATGAAGTTCGGCGGGGAAACATCGGAATGGTTTTTAACGGCCAGATTAACTTCAAGCTGAACGGCTCCCGGAACATCGCCGGTAAGCAGCACAGAAACCCGGTCGGCTTCACGCTCCATCCCCCTGGAAACATAGTTTTGCAGGGGGCTCCCTACAAAAGAGACCAGCAAGAAAAACAGCACTATCACCGCCCAGGTGTAGGGCGGGTAATATCTGGCTGAGGGCACCATATCCTGTAAAACCAGGAACAGTACCAGCCAGATTAAAAAATTGGCGGCAACACCCAGTGCCAGGCCTTTGACGATATGTCCCCGCTTCCAGTGGGCCATCTCGTGAGCCACAACGGCTCTTACCTGCTCTATGTGGTAATCGGCAAGCAGGTTGTCATAAAGCACTATCCGTTTGGTCCCAAACAGGCCGGTGAAGTAAGCGTTGGCCTTGGTGGTTCGCTTGCTGGCATCCATTACCAATACCTGGTCGACAGGCAGCCGGGCTTTTTGGGAAAGCTGCTGCACCATCGCCGTTATCGCGGGATCCTTAACCGGCTCAAACTTGTTGAATAAAGGAGAAACCAGCACCGGCCAGAGCAAACTCTGCAAAACGAGCCAGAGCGACACCAGAGTGGCTGTAATCAGCCACCAGAAGTTCGGCCAGCGCCCGATAATTCCAAAGAGGATGGCCACCCCGGCGGCGGAAAGAACCAATTCCAGCCCGGCACTTTTAAAATAATCAGACCACCAGGCCCCCAGCGTCTGGGTTGAGAAGCCCCAGTGATGCTGCCAAAAGAAACCGGTATATAAATCAAAGGGTAGCGAAATTAGTTTTAATAGCAGCCATAAAACTAAAAAAAACAATAGATACGACCATATGGACCGGCCGGTAATTTGCAGGATGGAACGGGAAACGGCAACGGCCCGCCCACCGAAAACCAGCCGGATCAAAAAAGAAGCCTGGGCCAAAAAACTTAAGGCATACAATAACCTGGGCACAAAACTGTATGCCCGGCCGTCATAAACCTGTTGTTTGGAAAAATAATTAAAAACTTCCGGATTTATGCGGCCAGGGAATAAAGTAAACCAAATATAAAGCAGGCAGAAAAAACCGGCAACAGCGATCAGCAGCAGCCACAATCCATTTGCTTTTAATTGCAGTTTAATCCCTCCCAAAATGACTTTTCATTACCTCCGGAATTGGGGCATAGCAAATTGCCCGGATGAAACAATAATAACAGGAGGTGAAAAAATGAAAGGCAATACGACCAGCTGGGCGGTTCTTGCCACAGGCGCGGCTGTAACCGGATTGGGCAGAATCATAGGCGGCTCCCTTGGTGCAGGATTAACCGGATTCGGGCTTGCACATATCGCATTAGGTTTTCTTGACCAATTCCGCCCCAGCGTCAAATACTAAAATACACTTGTTAATTTTTACCATTATATCATATAAAAAGCCCCCGGCTAAAAATTATTTCCAGCCTGAGGGCTTTTTTTTGCCCGTTCACTCTTTAATGCTTTAAAATGATTTGTGTTCTGTCCTGGCGATTATCTCATCCTGCAGCGCCCTGCTCAAATCACAGAAATAATCGCTGTAGCCGGCCACACGGACTATCAGATCCCGGTATTTTTCCGGGTTGGCCTGGGCTTCCCGCAGGGTAGCGGCGTCAACCACGTTGAACTGGATATGGTGACCGTCCATTTTAAAGTAAGACCGCACCAGGTGGGCCAGGTTATCTATGCCACTGTCGCCTTCCAGGACCTGGGGCGTAAATTTTTGATTCAACAGTGTTCCGCCGGTGCGCGCGTGGTCCATCTTGGCCGCGGATTTAATTACGGCCGTGGGACCCTTCCTGTCTGCTCCCTGCACGGGTGAAATACCTTCGGACAGAGGTTCGCCGGCCTTTCTTCCATCCGGGGTGGCGCCAATGACAGAGCCGAAGTAAACGTGGCAGGTGGTGGGCAGCAGGTTGATCCTGTATACTCCTCCCTTGGTATTTTTACGCCCGTTAACCTCGTTGTAATAAATATCAAAAACCATTTTCATAATGTCATCGGCATAGTCGTCATCATTTCCATACCTGGGTGTTTTATTCAACAGCAGCAGGCGCACCTTTTCCCGGCCCGCAAAATTTACCCGCAGGGCTTCCAGCAATTCCTGCATGGTCAGGTTATGCTGATCGAAAACATGATATTTAATTGCTGAAATACAGTCAGTTATACTCCCCAACCCCACACCCTGGATGTAATTAGTGTTGTAACGGGCCCCGCCGTCGTTATAATCTTTACCTTTGGCGATGCAGTCGTCAATTACGATGGAAAGAAACGGCGCAGGCATGTGGGCTGCGTAAAGCCTTTCAATGATATTATTGCCTTTGATCTTAACGTCAATAAAATATTTTAGCTGCCTTTTAAATGCATCCAGCAAATCTTCTATTGTTTTAAACTGCGCCGGATCCCCGGTTTTAAGGCCGAGCTGTCTACCGGTGCGGGGGTCAATCCCGTTATTTAAAGTCAGTTCCAGTATTTTTACCAGGTTGAAGTAGCCGGTCAGGATATAACTCTCTTTGCCGAAAGCCCCGGTTTCCACACAGCCGCTGGCCCCGCCGCACCTGGCGTCTTCAATGGATTTGCCCTGGCGCAGCAGTTCTTCCACGATCATGTCGGCGTTAAATATAGAAGGCTGCCCCCAACCCTTCCTGATAATCTTACAGGCCCTTTTTAAAAACCTGTCCGGGTTTTTCTTGCTGAGCTGGATATTGGAGCTGGGCTGGAGAAGCCTCATTTCGTCTATTACATCCAGGATCAAATAAGTTACTTCATTAACGCCATCCGAACCGTCAGGCTTTAACCCGCCGCTATTAATATTGGCAAAATCAGTGTAGGTGCCGCTTTCCTCTGCTGTAACCCCGACCTTCGGCGGCGCGGGCTGGTTGTTGAACTTAATCCAAAAGCACTGTAAAAGCTCTCTGGCCTGTTCCTTAGTCAGAGAACCTTCCTCCAGCCCTTGTTTGTAAAAGGGATACAGGTGCTGATCCAGCCTGCCGGGGTTAAAGGCATCCCAGGTATTTAATTCTGTGATCACACCCAGGTGGACAAACCAGTAACACTGCAGCACTTCCCAAAAATTGGCCGGAGCATGGGCGGGAACCCGGTGGCAAACCTCCGCGATTTTCTCCAATTCTTTTTTTCTTGTCGGATTTGATTCGAACCTGGCCATTTCCAAGGCTTTTTCAGCATGCCTGCGGGCAAAAGCAATTATGGCGTCAGCACAAATAGCCATTGCTTTGAGCTGCTCCTGCTTGTTGTAAGCATCGGGGTCATTCAAGTAATCAAGCTTCTCCAGGCTTTGCGCGATATCTTTTTTAAAGTCTAAAAAACCCTTGCGGTATATTTTATCGTCCAGAACAGTATGTCCCGGAGCCCTTTGTTCCATAAACTCGGTAAAAATTCCACTGTCATAGGCGTCCTTCCACTCCGCGGTCATCTGGTCAAAAATGATATCCCTCATCGACCTGCCCCGCCAGAAGGGGATGATCTCTTCTTCATAAACCCGCCTGGCCTCTTCGCTTACGGTATAAGATACTTTTTCCCTTGAGTTTAATATTTCCAGGTCCTGCAGGCTGTGACAGCACAGCTCGGGGTAGGTGGGGGTTGCTTTAGGGGCGGGACCCCGCTCACCAACGATCAACTCCCCGTCACCAATATAAATAGCCTTATTTTCCATAAGGAACTTAAAAGCCAAGGCCCGCAGCACGGGAGCAGAATAGACCCCTGCACTCTTGTAAAACCTGGTCATCAATTCAGCCCTCTCGGTTGATACCCTCGCTTCGGCCTTCAGGCTTTGCTCCCTCAGTGTGGCAACTCTTTCATTCATCATATCTAACCCCCTATTTTGACCTTTAAACCTTTACCTTGTAAAATACCGGCCAGTTCCGCCACCCGCTCCCCTGTCGGGGGTTCCAGGCCGGGCAGCAGATATGTCCTGCCGATTCTTTCATATTTATCCATGCCCGCCTTGTGATAAGGCAGAATATTAATTTCCCTGATCCCAAGAGCAGACACGAAATCTCCGGTCTTGTTAATATTGCCGTCATCGTCGTTAATTCCCGGTATAACGGGTACACGTACAATGATATTATCATGCTGCGCAGCTAACGCCCGCAGGTTTTGTATAATCAACCGGTTGGAAACACCGGTGTACTTTTGATGCTTCAAGTCGTCCATCAGCTTTAAATCATAAAGAAACAAGTCTGTACCGGCACTTAATTGCAACAGTTTTTCCAGCGGGGCAAAGCCGCTGGTTTCAATGGCAGTGTGGATCTCCCTTTTTCTGCATAACTCCAGCAGGCACTGGACAAAATCAGCCTGCAGCAACGGCTCTCCGCCGGAAAAGGTTACACCGCCACCGGATTCTTCATAAAAAATGAGGTCTTTTTCTATCTCCTTGATTATTTCCGCCGGCTCCACAGTTTTGCCCACCAGTTCACGGGCACCGGAACAGCATACACCGGCACAGTTGCCGCAGGCAAGACACTTGCCGTCTCCGGCGGGGCAAACCGTTTTACACTCGCCACAGCCTATACACCTGTCGCGATTAAAAAGTATTTCTTTTTTCGCAGACTGGCTTTCAGGATTATGGCACCACCAGCAGCTCAACGGGCAGCCCTTTAAAAACACCGTGGTCCTGATGCCCGGCCCGTCATGAATAGAATACCTCATAATGTCAAAGATTGTTCCTGTCAATAAAACCACCTCAAAGAGCAATTTTGCCTGTGGAATAATTATAGCATTTAAAAATTGGAGGTGTCAGCCGCCAGGAGAAATTTATCAATGCAATTATCCAGAAAATTTGTTAATCTATATACAATAAAATGAGCGAAAAGGGGGCAATTGGTTTTGGAAGACTATATCAGGGAGTACATTGGAAGAACACCCGGTTCCCAGGCCATGTACCAGAGGGCAGTTAAGGTTATGCCCGGAGGAGTTTCCCACAATATGCGATACTTCGCGCCTTACCCTTTATACATAAAGGAAACTGCCGGCTCCAGAATTAAAGACCTCGACGGCAACGAGTACATTGATTTGTGGATGGGCCATTACACACACATCCTGGGCCACCAGCCCGAAGCTGTGGCCGGGGTGCTGCGGGAAGCGGTGGCCAGGGGTACCCACTGGGGGTTTGTAAACCAATACCAGGTTGAACTGGCTGAAAAAATAAACCAAATAGTTCCCTGCGCGGAAATGATGAAATTCGGCGTCTCGGGCACCGAGGCCACCATGTACGCGCTAAGGCTGGCCCGGGCCTACACGGGAAGAAAGATTATCCTTAAAGCACGGGGAGGCTGGCACGGGGCAAACTCGGAGTTGAGCAAGGCCATACATGAGCCGATGGATATTCCAGAAAGCGCGGGCATATTACCTGAAGCGGTTCAATATACGGAAACGTTTTCATACAATGACCTGGAAGGTACCGTAGAGGCCATCAGGAGGGCCGGGAACGACCTGGCCGGAATTATTATCGAGGGTGTGGGTCAGCTGTTCATTCCTCCTGTGCCCGGCTACCTCGAAACTGTGCGTAATGAAGTACAAAAAGCCGGCGCTTTATTTATCTTAGACGAAGTTATAACCGGACTACGGCTGTCGCTGCAGGGTGTCCAGGGGCGGTTCGGCGTCAAACCGGATCTTTGTACCATGGGCAAAGTGCTGGGCGGCGGCATGAATATCAGCTTGGTGGCCGGCAGAAAAGAAATAATGGAACTTGCCGGCCCCACTTCCGGGCTACCCAAAGGGCAGGGGGTATTGATGGGCGGCGGCACTTTCTCCTGCATGCCGCTAACCATGCTCGCCAGCCTGGCCATGGTCGGCCACTTGGAAGCCAACGCCGCGGAAATCTACCCCGCGCTGGAGGAAAAAGGCCGACGCGTGCGTGAAGGTGTGGAAAAGGCTTTGAATTCAGCGGGTATCAGGGCAAAATGCACCGGCATCGGCTCGCTGTTTACCGTCTGCTTCCCGCAAGACGATACCAAGCTGAACAATATTGAAGCAATAGAATCAAGTACCGACACAAAGAAACGAGACCTGGAATTCCGCATTAGGATGATGAACAAAGGCATTTACACGGTTTATGGCGGTGGAGCCCTTTCCATGGCCCACACCGGCGAAGATATAGACAGAATCATCAACGCTGCGGGGGAAACGGGCCTGGAGATGGCGGCAAAACTTTAGCCAAATCACTTACAAAGCCTGCTCGGGCTTTTGCCGAAGCAGGCTTTAATCTTTTTATGCTTTAAGCGGGAAGGACGTCCACAACCGAGCCACCGGTAATTTCGCAAAGCTGGTCAAAGGTAATCGGCAGCGCCGAGTGCGGAGTGCCCGCCGCAATGTATACCACCTCGAAACGTTTAATTGATTCATCGAGATAAACAGGCACAGACTGTTTTAGGGCAAACGGACAGACCCCGCCAATGGGATGGCCGGTAACCTCTTTTACCTCCTCGGCGGTGGCAAGCCTGGGCTTGCCGCCCAGCAAAACCTTAACCTTCTTGGTATTGGCCCGCACGTCTCCGGCTGTGACAAACAAGGCGTAATTATCACCCGCCCTGAATAGAATTGTTTTGGCAATCATGGCGGGCTCCACGCCCAGCGCCCGGGCCGCTTCCTCCACCGTCGCCGTCTTTTCGCTAAATTCAATGGGAACAAGCTTCGGATCAAATTTACTTATGTACTCCTTTACGCTGTCGATAGACACCTTTTACTCTCCTTCCCCATAATTATTTTAAAAAATATCCGTTTCCGCCAGCCAGCCTGCCAGTTCATCAAGTTTTCCGGCCCAGTCCGGTTTAATGGCCGATTGGCCGTTATCTATTAAATGATCGGTTACCAGGTAAGTTCGAAAACCAAGATAGCCTGCCACCATATCCTTCCCAACATCGTTGCCAACCATCAGGCATTCCTGTGGATTCAGCTTTAACCTGGAGATTATCTCGCTGTAGTACTCCTGATACGGCTTGCAAAAGTGCATGTCCTCATAACTGGTGACAAATTCCCAAGGCAAATCGTCAACCCCGGCCCAGGCCATCCGGTCCATAACGGCCGAGCGGGGGAACACCGGATTAGTTGCCAGCACAATTCTGGCACCCTTATTCAGCGCGGCCAGAACAGCTTTACGCGCACTTTCGCTAGGTTTGGCCACCCAGGACAGGTTGCGGAATTGTTCCGCGTAAAAGCTTTCAATCAATGGTGTCAGGCTATCTATACAATCGCTCAGCCTGTTACTAAAATCAGCCCAAAACACTTCGGAATTAGTCCTTTGGGGATCACGGTCATGCAGCATCCGATATGTGCTGGAAAGTAAAGCTGTAGTAAACCGTTGCGGCTCAACTAACGGGATCGCTACGCCGGCAACTTCTTTTAAGTAGATATTCATAAACTCCTGTGTATCTAATTGCAATAGGGTTCCGTCAAGATCAAACAAAACCGCCTTCACCAATAAGCACCTACCCCCTGTAACAAATACGTTAATAGCTTTTAGAGAAAGTATACCATAAAACTGAAATTAACTTTAAAAGACGGAAGCTATAACCAGTATTAATGATGCAAAAAAATGTGGGATTGAAACTTGTTTGGAACTGGGCAGAGATATACCAGAACCGACAACCAATGATTTTTCCGGTCCAGTTAAGGTTAAGAATGCCAAAGTCCCTGCATAAAGCCTCATCTGAACAGGCTAAAGCTGAAAATGTCAGTCTAAATCAATTTATCCTTTATCAATTAGCCCGGGGTATAGGGCATCCGATGAAATAAAAATAGGGCCTGTTAAAGCCCCATTTCTTTATATAAACAGGTTAACATTGGCCTCGTCCGCTTCGCCCAGGTAAGTGGCCACCCCGGCGTACTCCAAGCCGTCGATCAATTCTTCTTCCCTGATGCCCATCACGTCCATGGACATGGTGCAGGCGATCATTTTAATTCCCTGCTCCCTGGCCGTTTGGATCAGGTCCGGCAGCGAAGTTACATTTTGCTGTTTCATTACCCTCTTCATCATTTTAGCTCCCATACCGCAGAAGTTCATTTTGGAAATGCCCAGCTTGCCGGCGCCCCTGGGCATCATCTTGCCGAACATCCACTGCAGGAAGCTTTTCTTTGTTTTTACGTTCTCCGGCTTCCTTAGGGCATTTAAGCCCCAAAAGGTAAAGAACATGGTTACCTCGTCGCCCATGGCGGCGGCCCCGTTGGCGATAATAAACGCCGCCATTACTTTATCCAGGTCACCGCTGAAGACGATAATCGTTTTTTTAGTGGTGTCCATCACCATTCCTCCCCGGTTGTATTAATCTGAAAATCTATCCGCCCAAAAGCCTAACGGCCTGCATTGGAGCGGGCGGACAGGGTCGTCCGCCCCTACACCCCTTTTTAATCCTGCTGATGGTACCGCGTTTAGCGGCATAGTTGCTATCTGGCCGCGCAGGCGCCGCCTTCGCCGCAGTAGGCCTGCACCAGGTAAGTTGAGATGTCGTTGAGGCGCAGCCGGTCACCGGCAGCCTTTTGGAGGTTCACAAAACAAATCGGGCACATGGTTACAGCGTTGGTAGAAACCTTAATTAACTGGTCAATTCTTTTTTGAGCGCCCGCCTTTGCTTTATTGGGGTAAAGCGATTCCGCCGGCCCGCCGCAGCAAAGGGTGAATTTCCCCGAATTCTCCGGCTCTTTAACGTCCACACCCGCGTTGGCCAGCAGAGTCCTTTGTTCATTTAAAACGTTTTCATAGCGGGCATAAACACAGGAATCATGAATTACTGCTTCCAGGTTCAGGCTGTTTTTAGGCTGGATTTTGCGCTCGACCAAAACTTCCAGGTAACTTTTTACATTTAGATCATACCCTTTGATCAGCGCCGGGTAAACCGACCTGAGCATATTGGTGGTATGAGGGTCCACGGTGATGACATTTTTAACGCCGTGTTTTTTAAAGGTGTTGTAAACCTTTTGGGCATGTTCACCAAGAAGGTCATCCACACCGAGGTCATAGATCAGCGCGCCCGAGTACAGCTCTTCCTCGTAAAGATAACCAAACTGCACTCCCGCCTGCTGCAACAGCGCGGCAATGTTGACCAGGATCCGGTTGTAGGCTTCTTTCATGCTTTTTGAAGGCATAGCCATAAAGGCGGAGATATTGATGACCTTGTTCACCTGCCTGCCCAGCTTGATAAAATTAACTAAAAAAGAATCTTCAATGCCTGCCTGGACCTTGCTCATGGCCGCTATATAGGGAATGAGCTGGTACATCATGCCGGTGTAAAGCACTGTTTTTGTTCCCCTGGGCAAGCTCAGTCCCGAGGCCCATTTCGTGGCGTTACCGGCCGAAATGGGCAGCACAGAATTCCTTTTCCTCAGGTTATCCGCTAAAATTCCTATGGTATCGCCAGTTGGCAACGGCATGGCTTTACACTCCTTAAAGTTTAAAAACTTTTTTATTAATGTAGTATCTAAGGTACCTTACATTTTCAGCTATCCGCACCCGGGCCGGGCAATTGGCCTCGCACATTTTGCACAGCAGGCAGGAATAAATCGTTTCGGTATTATCCAAAACCCTGTCTTCGATGCCCAGCAGCACGTACCTGAACAGTTTCCTGGGGAGAAGCTCGATACCCATCGGGCAAACCGCGCTGCACACCCCACAGTTCATACAGGCTGAAGCATTGAATTCACCCCTACTGACCGCATCAACAAATTCGGGATTAACCAGCGCCATTATTTCCCCTCCCCCAATACCGCCCGGTATTTAAAATAACCGTCGTCTTCTTCCGTTTCCGCAACCTGGCCGTACTTGCGCATACCCATCACCCAGTACATAACCTCATGGGCGGGGCGGCCAACGGCCAGGGCGATTTCCGGCACCGTCATCGGCCCTTCTTGCAGCGCGGCCATTATTTTCGCCCGCATCAGCATTTCTTCTCTGATAATTTCCCTTACATCTCTAATTTCACCCTTCATTTCAGACAATCTCCTTTAACATGGCGTCGATCATCGACTCCATCTGATCGTCGGTAAACCCTTTCAAGTTGATGGCGTTGGCGGGACACACCGGCGCGCAGCCGCCGCAGCCCTTGCATACCGCCTCATTAACCACGGCAACTTCTTTACCCCGGTGCTGCCCCTTTTCAATGGCCGAATACGGGCAAGCGCCGGTGCACACGTCACAGATCTTGCATTTGTCCGGATCTATCATCGCAATGAGCGGCTCCAGTTCCACGTAACCCTTCTTCAAAATAGACGCGCTCTGGGTGACCGCCGACAGCGCGGAGGCCACGCTTTCAGCCGAATTTTTGGGCCCCTGGCAGGTGCCGCAAATAAACACTCCGTCCACCACGGTTTCCACCGGGCGCAATTTGGGGTGAATTTCATTAAAGAATTTATCCCGCCCTACAGGCAGTTTTAACACGTCCACCAGTGCATTGTTGCTCCGGGGCACCATTCCTGTAACCAGCACGACCAGATCCGCCGGTATCACAATTTCTTCCCCAAAGGTTAACAAGTCTTTAACGGTTACTTTCAACCTGCCGCCGGCATCCTTCTGAATTTCCGGGGGCTCAGCGTCGCTGTATCTGATGAAAACCGAACCTTTATCCCTGGCCTCGGTATAGAGTGCTTCGAATTTGCCATAGGTCCTCATGTCCCGGAAAAGGTGGAACTGGCGAATTTTCGGGTCGGCTTCAGCCGACTCGATGGCTGCGTGCACCGCTGCGTTACAGCAGTAGCGGGAGCAATATTTGTTGGGATTATCCCCGGTTTGCTGCCTGCTGCCCACGCAATAAACGTAAACCACGCTTTTGATTTCCCGGCCGCCCAAAGCCGGCTTGCCGCCTGAATTGTCCAGCATCGCCTTGTATTCCGCCAGGGTCACCACGCCGTCGATCCCGTAACCGAACTCGCCGGCAGCGGGCTGGTAATCCTCAAAGCCGGTGGCCACAATGATTGACCCGACGCTGGCCTCAACGGTCTCAACTTTTTTGCCGCCAACCTCAATTTTTACTGTGAAGTTTCCGATACTGCCGGATTTTCCCACCAGTTCCGCGCCGGTAAAGAGAGTGATATTTTTTCTTTTTTTAACCTCATCAACGAGCTGACTAATTATTTCCCGCCCGTTTTTGCCGTGGGGATACATTTTCCCCAGACCGGCAACTCTACCGCCCGGGGCAGTTGACTTCTCAACCAGGATGACGGAAATGCTCAAATCCGACAGGCCCACTGCCGCCCGCAAACCGGCAATCCCCGCACCTACGATTAGGACCTTGGGCACGGTATCGATTTTTATCGGCTCCAGCGGCTCGGTTAAAGCTGTCCGGGCAATCCCGCCCCTGATCAGCCTGATGGCCTTTTCCGTTGCCCCCGGTTTATCATCGGTATGCGTCCAGGAGCACTGCTCCCTGATATTCACCTGGGTGTACTGGTAAGGGTTTAAGCCCGCCCGCCTGGCAACTTCACGAAAAGTAAACAGGTGCAGTTTGGGGGAGCAGGAAGCCACCACGAGCCCGTCGAGGTTTTGCTCCCGGATATCCTGGACCATCTCCTGCTGGGTGGCATCGGAGCAGGTAAACATGGCCGTTTTGGCAACCACCACTCCCGGCTCGCCCTGCACAGCCTCCCTGACCTTTTTCACGTCAACGTAGTCCGAAATATTCCCGCCGCAGTGACAAATGTAAACACCTATTTTCCTGTCACTCATTTGCTCATCCTTGTCCTTTCAACGTAAGCGGCCGCCTGGGCCGCAGCCGCCCCCGCATGCAATATGGAATCCGGTATGTCCTTGGCGCCGGAAGCCGTCCCGGCCACGAACACGCCGTCAATGCTGGTTTGGGCTGGATTGATATCTTCATTAATTTCTTTAACATAGGAGAAATCGTCTGCTTCCAGTTTCACGCCGCTGAACAGGTTGAACACTTCCGCATTGGGCAGCAGCCCCACGGAAAGGACCACCAGGTCGTGTTCAGCCTGGCTCAGCTTGCCGCCATTGTCGATATCTTCGTAGTAAAGCACCAGGTTGCCGTCTTCTTTTTCTTCCACTTTGGCCACCCTGCCCTTGACAAAGTTGGCTCCCATGGCGCCGGCCTGCTGGTAGAATTCCTCATAGCCCTTGCTGAACGCCCTGACGTCAATGTAATAAACAGTAACGTCAGCCAGGGGCAATGCGCCCATGATCAGCTGGTTTTGCTTCACCGAGTACATACAGCAAACCCTGGAACAAATTGGGTTATCAACGGTGCAGTCCCTTGAGCCCGTGCACAGGACAAAGGCTATATTATCGGGAACTTTGCCGTCGCCCGGCCTGAGGACGGTGTTGTAAGGCCTGGTGGGGGCAAGCAGCCTATCCATCTGCATACCTGAAATTACGTTTTTATATTTTCCGTAACCGTATTGTGTTTTCAAACTGGCGTCAAACAGCTTGAAGCCTGTTGATACGATAACAGCGCAGGCCTCTACTTCTACCCGTTCCTCTTGCATGGTCATATCTATGGCGTTGGCCGGACAGGTTGCGATACACTGGCTGCACTCGGAACAGACACCGCAATCCAGGCAGCGGCCCGTGCTGTACCAAACATCTTCTTCGCTCAAAGGGGCTTCAACTTCGGAAAAGTCCCTGACGCCCCTTTTTAAATGTTCAGTGGCAGCTACCGGCTCAAGTTTTCGGTAACTTTTTTGCCTGGCAAGCACCTTTTGCTGATCGACCGGAGGCAGCCTGTAATTATACCCGGCTCCGGCCAGTTCTTCACCTTTAAGGAACCGGTCAATAAAGAAAGCGGCTTTTCGGCCCTGTCCCGCCGCGTTGACAATCATGGAAGGACCCGTTACCACGTCGCCTCCGGCAAACACATAAGGAACCGAAGTTTGTAAAGTATCCTGATTGACCATGATTGTGCCGTTTTTATTTAATTCCAGCTCAGCCTTGAATGACCGGGTGTCAGGCCCAAGCCCCACGGCGGTTATGACCATATCGGCCGCTATTTGATGCTCCGACCCCTTAACCGGCACCGGCTTTCTCCTCCCGCCGGCATCGGGCTTACCCAATTCCATTTGAATAGCTTTAACGGCAATCACCCTGGCACCGTCGCCGATAAATTTAAGGGGAGCGCTGAGGTACCTGAACTCAACGCCTTCCTTTTCCGCGCCCTCAATTTCCCAGTGGTGGGCAGGCATTTCTTCGCGGCTTCTCCTGTACTGCACAATCACTTTTTGGGCACCCAGGCGCACCGCCACCCGGGCCGAATCTATGGCCACGTTGCCGCCACCCACAACAACCACGGTCTTGCCGGTCAAATCAATTTTTTGGCCCAGGTTTATTTTACTTAAAAATTCCAGCGCATTCATCACGCCGTCCAGGTTTTCCCCGTCCACCTGGAGGCTCCTGGCAACCGGTGTTCCGGTAGCCACAAACACAGCGTCGAAACCCTGTTCCTTTAACGCTGCCGGGTTTTCCACACGTGATCCTGTTTCAATTTCCACACCCAGGGCGGTAACATTTTTAATATCCCTGTCAACGACGTCCTTGGGCAGCCGGTAGGCGGGAATGGCCAGTCGCAGCATCCCGCCGGCCTGCTCCGCCGCCTCGAATATTTTTACCTGATAACCTTGGCGGGCCAGGTGCAACGCAGCAGTCAAACCCGCGGGGCCGGAGCCGACAACGGCCACTTTTTTTCCCACCGTTTCCGGAAACCGGCGCTGCGGTTCGGGATTTTCTCTATAATGAGTGTCGGCAATAAAGCGTTTAATTCTTCTGATCGGCAGCGGCCCCTCCAAACTGCCCCTGGTGCACTCTCCTTCGCAGGGGGCATAACAGGCCCGCCCCAGGCTGCCGATAACCGGAGTGGTCTCCAAAATCAGGTCAAAGGCCTCCTTATATTTTCCGACCCTGGCCAGGGCCACGTATCCATGGGCCTTGATGCCGGCCGGACAGGTATAAGAGCAGGGCGATGTGCCTTCCCTTTCAATGACCGCCTTTTTGGGGACGGCTTGGGGAAAAGCGATATAAGCCGCTCGCCTTGCCACCATGTCGGAATTGTACTGGTCCGGCACGGCCACATTGCAGTTCATTTCGCACTGCCGGCAGCCGGTGCAGGCGGCGGAATTGACAAAAGTAGGCTTTTTCCGCACTTTGGCTGTAAATTTGCCGTTTTTACCCCGCTTGATTTGCTCCACTTCCGAATAAATCATGACGTCGATATTGGGATGGTGCGTGGTAGCCGCCATTTTGGGAGTGGAAATACAGCTGGCGCAGTCCAACGTCGGGAACACTTTGCTGAGCAGAATCATTTTGCCGCCCACGCTGGGCTCTTTTTCGACAACAAGCACCTTGTAACCCATATCCCCCAGTTTCAGGGCTGATTCCATCCCCCCGATACCGCTTCCTACAATGAGAATGTCATAATTCATAGCTTTATCCCTTCCTGGCAGGTCCGAGAGTTTTTATCTTCTCGGAAAAGTCTTTAATTTGGTTGGTAAAAGGCTCGGCACAAACGGAACATATCGCCGCCATCTTGATTCTTTCAGCCTCGTAACCGTTTTTAACGAGCATTTCCTGCGCTCTTTTAACAATGTGGGAAGCTCTTTCCGAACAGTCCGGCAGGTAGGCGCACTCTTCGCCGTCAGAAGCGATAAAGATTCCGTCAAAGCCTTTTTGCACCGCATGCAACATCCACTCGGGCTTGATGCCGCTGGTACAGGGCATGCTGATCACAATTACCGTGGGTGGGTAGTGCATGTGCGAGCTGCCCGCCAGGTCAATGCCCGGATCGGAAATGTTATTTGTTGAAAAGGCAAGGATTCTTGGAGCAAAACCCTTGCCTTCTTTGGTTGTTTCAGCCATATTTACTTCATCCTTTTAATGTACAGTTTGATGTCACCGGCATCTTCAACCATGCCGAGGAACTCGTTGCCGGTCTTTTTGCACCAGGCCGGCAGGTCTTTTTTGGTACCCGCGTCGGATGCCAGCACTTCCATGATTTGTCCGGGCTGGATTTCGGCAATTGCTTTTTTCGCCGCCAGGATCGGCCCCGGGCAGGATGTGCCTCTTGCATCCACAACCTTGTCGGCTTTGATGTTTTTCAACTCTTCCGGTGTCATTTGATCTTCCTCCTTAATTAATTAATCAATTTTTAAGATTTGATACCCTACCAGGGTATCCAAACTATTTCTTTTTAAGCTAATAACCTTGGAGAATACGACTCACCAGGTAAATTTGATGTCCAAATATTAATATACCTATACCCCCAAGGGTATCTTAATATAAAATTACTACACGGGACATGTCGTTGTCAACCCCCAATTACCTTATTTTATTGTTGGATTTTAATATTGTGCCAGCTAAAGATTTTGGTTATAATCAAATCAATACCCGAAGGGGGTAACTATAAAAAATGAATTGGCAGGAGAGTGTTATTATGCCCAGAACAAAAAGCGCAGCCAATAATAAAAACAATGAAAGTACCGGAGAAACAACAAGGGATACCCTAGATAAGAAGACCCCTGCCGGCGACCCGGCAATTCAGGCCGAGGTGCTCAGCAGGTTGAAAAAGATTGAAGGACAAGTTCGTGGCGTGCAAAAGATGGTACAGGATTGCCGCAATTGCGGTGACATCGTAATCCAGCTCACCGCCATCAAAGCGGCGATCAACAGGGTAGGCGCAACTGTGCTGGCCTTCCACCTGGCTGATAAAATCAAAAACGACCTCAGTCAAAATAATGATATTAATGCTTCACTAACCGAGTTTATGAATATCTTCAAAAAGTTTTCTTAACTGCCGGCGCACCCGGAAGCGCGCTATTTTTTAAATTCAGCAATTATGCGCCGACTTTCACAAAATAATAAAAACCTGTAATTATTTATGAGTTGTTGCAGGATTATTGAATTTCATTCAGTAATGCTTAAAGTGAAATAATTAACCTTTTAAGGAGGCGCGTATTTTTGCAGGGTGTTTTAAAATTCATCCCCATTGTCGAAACAATAAGTACATATAAAAAGGAATATTTTAGATTTGACTTCATTGCTGCGTTAACAGTCGCTGTCGTTGCACTGCCACAATCAATGGCTTATGCCATTATTGCCGGGGTCGATCCAGTTTACGGGCTTTATTCCGCAATTGTTCTTTCAATTTTAGGTTCTATATTCGGCAATTCCAATCATTTGGCGACAGGGCCAACCAACGCCATCTCGCTGCTCATAGCCGGCAACATGAGTGTTTATGTCGGGAAGCCCAATTTTTTGGAAATGCTGTTTATGCTAACCTTCCTTGTCGGCGCTATCCAATTCTCCATGGGCGTTCTTAAACTGGGAAAACTGGTTAACTACGTGTCCCATTCCGTCATCGTCGGCTTTACCGCCGGGGCGGGTGTTATTATCGCCCTGGGCCAACTTAACCAACTGTTTGGTATATCTCTGGGGAAAGGCAGCCATTCCACCCTGGAAAAAGTTGCAGCAACATTCAGTCATATCGGGGAATTAAATTATTACGCTTTGGGTCTGGGATTGCTTACGATAGTTGTTTCAGCGGCCGCCAAAAAAATTAACAAGAACATCCCGGGCGCGCTGCTCAGCCTGGTCATCTGCGTTATCCTGGTGATAACGCTGGGCCTGGACCGCTACGGCATTAAATTGACGGGAGAAATACCTTCGGCAATCCCGCCCTTCACCATGCTAAACTTTAACTTACATAATATCGGGGAGCTGATGAACGGCGCATTGGTTATTGCGGTTATCGGTTTGGTGGAGGCCGTCTCTATTTCCAAGGCCATATCAGCCCAATCATTGCAAAAGCTTGATTCCAACCAGGAATTCATCGGACAGGGCGTAGCCAACATGGGCGGTGCATTTTTGGGCTGCATCGCGGGGTCCGGTTCATTCACCCGTTCGGCCATCAACTTTCAAAACGGCGCCGTAACCAGGCTGTCCGGAGTCCTGGCAGGCGTCCTTGTGATGGTAATACTTCTATTTATGGCCCCATTTGCCAAATTTATACCGAATGCGGCACTGGCAGGCGTAATCATGGTCGTTGCCTACTCCATGGTCGACAAAGAAGCATTTAAAAAAGTCTTCCGATCCAACAAAAACGATGCAGCTATAATGATGGTCACTTTTGCTACAACCATCCTGGCACCTGAACTGGAATATGCCATTTACGCCGGCATTTTAATTTCACTGCTTTTATTCCTTAAAGACAATGGGAACGCTTCGGTCCGCATGCTCTCATTACTGGGGAAAGAGGGCGGTTTTATTGAAACCGACGTCCAGCGGACGGTTCATTCCCCGATTTCCATTATTCAATTGGAAGGCAATTTATTTTTCGGCAACTCGGCAGACCTTGAGGAAAAGCTTGCCGGCGCCTATGGAACCGCCCGGGTTTATATTTTAAAATTTAACGCAGTAACCATGATGGACATAACCGCCTTGGAAGCAATTGAAAACTTTATCACCCGGGTACACAGAGAAGGGAGAAAAGTTTTGCTGTGCGGCGTCCGGCGGGAGCTAAAAGAGAAAATGGAGCGGTGCCATCTGATTGGCCATGTAGGAGAAAGCAATATCTTCCTTGCTGAAAACGAAGTCCTTAAGTCCCTGAAAAGCTCCTTGCACCGGGCCGAAATCTTATTAAAGGGTATCAGCCAGCCCGAGCCGGTTGCCCAAACGGTTGAAAAAGCAATATTAATCCCTGCGGCTTCAGCAGTTTCACCGGCCAAAAGATTTGCCGGCTGGATGGAAAAGTTCCTCCAGGAGCCCTTTTACCAGGCTGAGCTGTTAAAAACCCAGGCTTTCGGTGGGAATTAGAAAAACAGAAAACCCTCCCGCGTTATAAAAACCGGGAGGGTTTTTGTATCAGGCAACGCCTGCCAACAGCGTGGCTTTTGTTTACCTAACTACTATATACGCTTTATGCCAACTGTTGTGATAATAGTACTGTACATTGCCATTGTGGTCGCGGTAGCGGTACCAGTTACCGGCACGGTCGGGGTCCATGAAGAAATAATGGGCAATACCGTTGTCATCAAGGTAGTAGTAAATAGCGCCGTCTCTATCCCAATCAAGCCAACGACTGGCTGTATAACCAAAATGACGACCGCCGCCAAAATCAAAGGTATAGTCACCGCTGCCATAGTCACTGGACCAATAGTGGCCGTGCTGACCGTTGCTTACCCAACCGCTGTTGTCGTTTACGTAAACAGTATAGTTATGTGGATAAGCGAACGCGGCTGATGCGACACTGATTGAAAACAACAAAGCCAACACTATAATTAAAGCTTTTTTCATTCTGTCTCACCTTTCTGTTAATTGGTTTTTGGGCCTGTTAATTAGTTTTAGGCCTACCTACCTATATTAAGTTATTTGAATATGACAAGCAAACTTTTTACCACCAATTTACCATTGTACTTTCTTGTATTAAAACCAATTCTTACAGCCGGCAAAATAAAAACGGGCCAGCAATGCTGCCCGGTGTCTATTGACAATATCTGTTTAAAGTAATAGTACCAATAAGGGTAATAATATGCTTATTCAAACTTTTTAACACCAGCATCAAAAGCTAATGAGGTGTAAAAATGGAAGCCCGTGTCAAGGCCGGCTGGATTTCCGTAGCAGGAAATGTCATTTTAATAGCGCTCAAGCTTAGTGTGGGAATCCTCACCGGCACAGTAAGCGTGATAGCCGAGGCAGTGCATTCTGTAACCGACCTTTTGTCCTCCTTTATTGCCCTTTTTGCGGTAAAAAAGGCAGGAATGCCATCGGATGAAAAGCACCCGTATGGCTATGCCAAAGTGGAAAATGTGTCCGCCACAGTTGAGGCCTTATTAATTTTTTTAGCCGCCTTTCTGATTATCAGGGAATCGATTATTAAAATACGCTATGGCTCTGAGCTAACGCCGGTGGGCTGGGGTATAGCGGTGATGGGCGTATCAGTGGCTGTAAATATACTGGTATCTCTATATATGTCCAGGGTAGCCCGAGACGATCGCTCCATCGCCTTAGAAGCTGATGCGATGCACCACTGGACTGATGTTTATACTTCTCTTGGCGTTTTACTGGGGTTGGTGTTAATTCATTTCACCGGACTGGCCTGGTTAGACCCCGCCGTAGCCATAGGCGTGGCTGTTTTCATTATTAAGGCGGCCTGGGACATTACCAGAGAATCTTTCTCCCCATTAATGGATGCCTCAATCAGCCCTGATGAAATAAAACAGATTAAGCAGGTGCTGGATACATATCAGGATGAATATATTGAGTACCACAACCTGCGCACCAGGCGCGCGGGCAGCGAAATATACCTGGACCTGCACCTGGTTACCTGCTCGCGCATGAGTGTGAAACAGGTCCATGACCTTAGCGATGCCATTGAGGAGAAGATTAAGGATATCTTTCCTCATTGCCACGTGCTCATTCATGCTGAACCGGGTCAGCAGCAGAGCAGGTGCGACGCCTGCGCCAAGGGTAACGGGCCTGGTCGCAGGGGGAAAAGGTGTGAGCCAAGGCCTTATTACAAAAAAATACCTGATAAGGATACGGCAAAGAATACCGAATAAAGAATTAGAAAAAAAGTGGCTGGAGACTTGCACCTCCAACCACTGGATTTTTTGTAAGGCTTATAAGCTTGGTTTTTTGTTTTATACGGTGATTTTAAATTCTTCCTCTTTCCCTGGCGATGCGCAGGAATTGCTCCTGCTTATTGGCCGGGGGAACGTGCAGCACAGACCGGCGGGACATTGTCAGCGCGCCGGTGGGACAAGCCGATGCGCAGGCGCCGCAGCCGATACACAGATCTTTTTTTACCGCCGCTGTTTCATCACCGTCCACTCCTGCTTCCAAAGCGACGGCATTGATATGACAGCTCTCGGCGCAGGTGCCGCAGCCCGTACATTTATCAATGTCGACTTCAGGGATAAAGTTACTGGGATGCACCGAGCTAATCCCGGATTTATTAATAGAACTTAAAACCCCACAGCAGCAGCCGCAGCAGTGGCAAATATAAGCAGGTTTATTCAGGACATTATCCCCAAGGTGCACCAGTCCCAGTTTTTCAGTCCGGTCCAGCACCCTGAGCAATTCATCAACCGACGCCGGCCTGGCCAGCCTCCTGCTGATCAGCCATTTAGCGGCACCGCCAAGGGAGGTGCACACATCTTCAACAGGGGCATCACACGCCTTACCCAGGTGACTTGCTTTATGCCGGCAGGAACACATGCCCAGGGACCCTCCGCCTGACTCGCGTATAATCTGAGAAGCTTTTTCGTAATCCAATACCTCGGTTTCAACAGCAGCGGGAATAAGGCTCTCATAAACCAGTGTTTTAAACATTTTGGTTTCCCCGCCGAAAAATTCCTCCCGCACACCTTCGCTATTAAAATATTTCTCAAAAAGCTCAGCCAGTTCTTTCATGTTAAGGTTTTCCCCGACCCGCATAAAGGTATATTCAAAAAATCCCACCACCATAGGCGCCAGCATATAATACGTCCCGTCTCTGCGGGCCAGATCCAACACCAGACCTTTTTCAGCCATGTCGTTAAGTATCCTGGCCATGTCCTGTTCTTTATAACCTGTGGTGCCTGCAATTCTTTCCAGACTCACCGGCAATAAAGGGAATTTGCTGCCCACCTCGGCCTCGCTTTGGGTGAACAGCCGGTAAAGTATTTCCATCAGGGTTTCATTTACCGGAGCCCCAACAGGGTTTTTATTCAAACGCTCTGCCAGGGCACTGTAAACCGCTTCCTTGGAATCAATTAAGTGTCCCACACAACCCACCTCCGAATAGCTTTCATTTAATTAATTATACTGTTATTGACAAAGTTATCAAAGAAATACTTTTTAGCTATCCGAAGTCAAGCCCACCATATCCAGGAGTTTCAAGGTCAAGCTAAGGATAATTGACACCACTGTAGCCAAACCCATCCCTGTTAAGCTCACCGCACCTAATTCCACGTGTGCCCCGCTTATACCGATAATCAATACGATAGAGGTTAAAATTAAATTCCTGGGCTTGCTGTAATCAATTTTCGATTCCAGCAGAATACGAATACCTGAGGCCGCGATGACGCCGTAGAGCAGCAGAGAGACGCCGCCTATTACCGCCGAAGGTATGCTTCTGATCGCCTCGGCCAGTGTGCCGACAAAGGACAGCAAAATAGCCATAATTGCTGCCCCGCCGATTACCCAAACGCTGTAAACTTTAGTTATGGCCATAACACCTATATTTTCACCGTAAGTGGTATTGGGAGTGGAGCCGAAAAAGCCGGAAAGCATGGTGGAAATACCGTTGCCCAGCAGGGAAAGATGAAGGCCGGGCTTTTTGGCCAGATCCCTGCCCACAATATTTCCCGTGACAAATAAGTGGCCGATGTGTTCGGCAATAACTACCAGTGCGGCGGGAATAATGATAGCAATGGCGGCAGGATTAAACTCCGGTTTATAAAGGGTGGGAACAGCAAGAACCGGAGCCTGCAAAATCGGCGTGATATCCACCAGGCCAACGAAAAAGGCCAGGGTGTAGCCCGCTATTATACCAATCAAAATAGGGACAATCGCCAGAAACCCGCGGAATATTACCGATCCCAAAATAGTTACAACCAGCGTAAACATCGAAACGGCAATAACCTTGGGGTCAGGGGTTTTATCAAGCAGCCCGGCACTTTTAGCCGCAACCGGAGCCAGTTCCAAACCTATTACAGCCACAATGGCGCCCATGGCTGCAGGAGGAAAAACGACATTAATCCAACCGGTACCGGCAACCCAAATGATTAAGGCCACCACAGAAAAAACAAGCCCTACGATAATAAAACCACCCAGAGCCGCCTCATAGCTATACTTGGACAATACCAGGGTAACAGGTGAAATAAAAGCAAAGCTGGAACCAAGGTAAGCAGGAATGCCTCCCCGGCAGATTAACAAATACAGCAGCGTACCGATTCCGTTAAATAAAAGTACGGTTGCCGGGTCTACTTTAAATATTATCGGCACCAGAACGGTAGCCCCAAACATGGCAAAAAGGTGCTGCAGGCTGAGAGGTAAAGTTTGTAATAATGGAAGCCTTTCCTCAACCTGAATGGTCCTCTTGGACAATTATTATCCCTCCAATGTTATGTAAAGTTGATTATGGATGTAAAGCTAAAGCAAGTAAAGCCTGTCCCCCGCGTCACCAAGTCCCGGCACGATATATGCCTTTTCGTTCAGCCCGGGATCAACCGCTGCTGTTATAATTTTGACCTCAGGATACCGGCTGTGCACCTGGCTGATACCCTTTTTAACCGAAACGGCGCAAACCAGCGTAATTTGCCCGGGCCGGTAACCCTTCTCAATAATCATTTCCAGGGCTTTAACACTACTGTTGCCAGTGGCCAGCATAGGGTCCAGCACAAATATTGTGTCGAAACCGTCATTAGATTCCGGAACCGAGTTGCAGTAAGGGCAGGCCTCCAGGGTGTCATGGTCCCTGGACACTCCGATATGGGCTACCTTAGCTTCCGGGAGAAGCTGCAAAAAAGAATTCAAGAAACCAAGCCCTGCCCTAAGAATTGGCACCAGCAGCACCCTGTCATCCTGAACCCGCAGGCAGTCGGCCCCGGTATCCAGCGGCGTAATCACATTTTCTTTGGAATATTTTAAATCTTTTGCGGCCTCTACGGCTAAAACCAGGCTTAGTTTATCCATGGCGCTTCGGAAATCCCTGGTTCCGGTCTGCCTGCTGCGAAGAATCCTCAGGCAATCACCCGTCAACGGGTGGTCAACAATGTGCAAAGAACTCATTTTTTCCCTCCATTGAAAATTTATTGATAAACAAAAACCATACTTTAATTCGACAATAGCTGTCATTATCCTGTCTGGCAAACAAGTTTTACATCTAAGTATTCTCATGGAAACCAATGATCAATTCCTTCAAAATAAAAAATGTCCGGGACACAGAGACAGGTACTGCTTACCGGGCACTGGGTTCTTTAACCCATCAGCCCGGCGGGCGCGCCAGGGCAAACATCAAGAAAGGGACAGGGTTTCTGTCCCTTTTTCATCTCATAAATTCGTTTGAAATATATAACCCAACCAAGCGGTTGGGTAAATTTTTAATCAGTGCGTTGTTAAACATGAAATGTAAAGAATGTCCCTATTACCTTAACTAAAAAAAAACGCATCGAACCAGGACAATGCAAGGTAAATTTAATTCCCAGGTGGCCGGGTGAAAATTGCGATTTTTACCCCATATTGCTTAATTGTTAAAATATATATTTTTTCCTTTTTGATTCGAATATCTCCTGTCCCTGACAAAAGCGCTTTTACCAAAAGTTTTGGCATATTTCTTCAACTCAGCCGATATTTGGACTATATCCTGCAAAGAAGAAGCTTGCCCCTTGTCGCCGCAATCAATAATGGCCATTGAGATGGCGGCTATTGAAAACCATTTACCGGTGCCGTCCCTGTCTTTTCCATGAATGCCTCCATGTTGTCTGTCTAAAGGGTCATAACGTTGGGGAATAATCCTAATGGTTTCCATTAATGCTTTTTTCACCGGATCATAACTTATTCCCTGCACCAAAGACATATCCATTTTTAAGAAATCCGGCCTGATCATGGCTATGGCACTTAGACTGGAAAACCCCGACCCCACGTCGTCAACCGCCACCATATAACCTTGATCGCGATAATGATTGAGAGTTTTTTGGAAGTTGGGAAAATTTGTCGCATCGGTGTGCTCTGTAATCTCAAAAACTATATTGTTTGGCTCAACACCAAGAGCCCCAACATATTTTAAAGTTTCACCACTGACAAAATTGGGGTCGCTTATTGTTCCGGGGTTGATATTGATAAATAGTTTTTGTTCGGATTTAAGATCTCCAATGGCTGAAAGCGCCTTCTTTCTGCATAATCTTTCCAAGGGATAGAGCATATCCACTTCTTCAGCAAAATTAAAAAGCGCCAAGGGAGAATAAAAGTGTCCATCTTTAGGACCTCTGGATAAAGCCTCCCACCCCAGCGTGCTACCGCTTTCCAACGAAATTATACGTTGAAAAACGACATTAATATTTTCTGTTAATAAAATTTTCTTAAATTCCTCCAGCAATCCGACCTTTTTGTAGTCCAACAGGCCATTGGCCACCTTTTGAGCTTCCCTGTAGGCTACATAAAGCTGGTGTTCCAAATCTTTCAAGCCGTTGATTGTAATTAAAGAGAACCCCAACCTGATATCAAAAGTCCACCCTGTTCGGGCAAAACAATGCTTGTTGATATTATCTTTAAGGGCGATGCCAGTAGTTATGGCGATGTTCTGCAGTTCACTCTCCCGATATTTGTTATTTGCACACAGTATTATAAAATCATCGCCCATGATCCGGTCCACAATCAATTCTTTGCTTTTTAACGACAGAATTTGCGGGAATACGGAATGAATTTGGGCGTTGACATATTTAAGAATGGATTTTGCCGCATCCAGCCCAAACAGTTGTTCAAACTTGCTGAAGTTAACCAGGTCAAGATAGAACAAAATGAACTTCCCGTTGACGTTCTTGATATTTGATGCAATTAATTTGCTGATTGGCCTTGTAACAATAGAGCCATTGTTGCTTTTACGCGCCATTATTTTTTTAAAAAATTCCAGATGCAATTGGAACACCTCATTATTATTCCGTATTCAGACATCCATACCGCCGGCGCGCCACCGGCAGAAGATGAAAGAGCCGGCCAACTCGTACATAATAAACTGAACTGCCAAGTTACTCACGTTTTTGTAGCGGAATTTAAATTAAACTCATTTAAATGTTCCTGAATTTTTACAGCCATCTCAGCAAGATGCCGGGCCAAGTTGGAAACTTGTAAAGCTGAAAAACATTCCTCCTGTTGCTGCTCGCCGTCTCCGGCAATATGCTGGATTGTAACCGCCATCAGGTCAATACCGGCAGCAACCTCCCTAATTTGCCGTGAAATCTCCATAATGTAACGGTCCGTTGCAGTTATTCGCTCAAAAACCCGGCCCAGCGCCTCCTGCGCTTTTTCAGAAGCAATTGAACCTTCTTGGGCCGCCGCATCGGCCTCCTTCACCTGTCCTTGCACCACCATGCTTTGTTTTTCAATATCGGCGGCAATAATCGTCATGTTTTTAGTCGATGCAGCCGTATCATCAGCCAAACGGCGTACTTCGCCGGCCACCACCGCAAACCCCGGCCCCAACTCCCCGGCTCTGGCGGCTTCGATGGAGGCGTTTAAAGACAACAGTCTGGTTTGCTCCGATACCTCTTTAATAAAATTCAGCATGTCATTAATCTCTTGGATATTTTTGTCCAATTGCCGCATTGTAAATGTTCCCCGCGCGGTAATTTTCAAATTTTCTTCTATTCTGGCCACCACGGTCTTTAATGACGCCATTCCCTGTTCGGATGCGAGCATCATCTCACGGCTGGCGACCTCGGCCAGGGTTACCAGTTCAGCCAAAGATTTCACAACTCCGTTGATAGCCATTGCCTTGGCTTCAGTAGCCGCAACATTATCCAATTGGTTTTTGGCCACCAGTTGCATCTTTTGACTTGTGGACAATAAGCCTGAACCTGTCTCTTTAAACTGGTCGATCATATTGCCCAGTTTAGCCAGCATGTTGAATCAGCACAAATATTTGGATGATCAGTATTGCAATGCTTATAAGCCGGCCAATTTCACACTTTGCCTCGCGAGAATATACTAAATAAATGATATAAACGATAAATTAAACTATGAATACTGAACTATTGACGCTGGTTGATGCCCATATTTAGGGTCGGAGTGGTTAATAGCACTATAAACAACTTTTATTAACCAATTGTGAATTATGTTTTAGGTAAATGATTATGATGTTAAATTTTAGTTAAGCGCAGCTTGGGGCCGAAGGGAAAACGAAGGGACCGTCCCCGTGGCGTAGCTAATTAGATATCCATGCTGTCTGCATGGCACCAGCAGAAGGATGAAAATTTATTTTCAAGATAGGATACGGCATGCCGTAACCCTACAGCCGTGTCAAACCCCTCTAAAATAAAAGAAACCCTTTACTTTCGGGGAAAGGGTTTCTTGAAAAAATTTTCATTTTTTAGTATCCGCGCTTTTGGTTTAAATTATTAATTGTAAAGCCAGGTCCTTAATTGCCTTGTTGTTATAGGTTTTGATAAGTTCCTCTGAAACATCATCGGAAAAAACAAAAGTCTTTGTTTCCTCCTGGTTTAAAGAATTAAGCTTCTTTTTTTAAATACAGAATAGTATTACATCCTGTTTTCCGTCCACACTCATCATGATAACGGGAATGTTGGGATAATGTTTCCCAATGTGGGCGGTTTTTGTCAAGATAGTTGTCGCATAAATGTTTAAAAAATAGTATTTTACCTACGCCGGTCTTGACTCCATGTGCTAGTAATAGGGTTACCCGACCGACGGATATACGCCAATGAATAAATTGGGTATACGGTCGGGTCTATTAAGTCTAGCACATGGGTCAAGACTCTCGCTTCGCTCGACCGCAAGCGGCGGCTGCTTGTTCTTAAGACCATATATCTCCCCTCCCTTTGGAGACCGCCTATGATTTTATTTACCGGGGTATATGTCATTAAATTAAGCAAAACACTTTTCCTTAGATGCCGGTTCTTTAACATGTTCAGGATTAAGCCAAACAATCTCATCTAATGACCAATCTCTGGTTGGGCCTGACCATCTCTCTG
>NZ_AUMW01000010.1 GCF_000430885.1 Desulfotruncus alcoholivorax DSM 16058
ACCCAGCGATTGTCGGCCTTAAGTTTACCTTCAAATGGGAGTATGAATTCTTCGAGATAGTATTGCTTTTCCAATTTACGGAACATATTTTACCTCCAGGTGCAAGGTTTTTGCATTATTTGACGCATTTTCCATGCATATTAATTCGACAAATATGCTCCCAAATCCTTGAGATTATTGGATTTTTTTTTCGTTCAGCAAGCCCTAATATAGCTTTTGGAATATATGAAAAATAATAAGCTATTACCTATAAAGAAGTTACAATCTCTGACTCGAGTTAAGCGCAAGGTATTGGAAAGAGGGCGTAAATATTTGATTGCCCTGGCATTGATACTCTCGGATGAAAGATTCCGTCCTTTGAAGGAATTTATGCTGAAGCAAAGGGTATTTTGGGAAAAGAAGAAAACGTAATCATGGTCAGCGTAGTGCCAATGGGAAGTGGTGAAGGGGACGAGGTAAACCCGGAAAAGCTCAGGGGCATTGTCAAAGAAGAGATGGTCAGGCAAAACGCTTCAGGTGTAATTCTGGTTAACCGGGTAAACGATGAAATCATACAAAACGCGCAAAATCTCGGACAGGAACAACAAAATGCCGGGCGCACTACAAACAATGAAATCAAGCATGACCCTACGGTTGAACCGGAACACCGCCAGAATGGCAGCGGCCAGATGATGCCCGCTGGCGAAGCCGGTCATATGAGCCAGGGAAATACACACAGTGAGATTGAATCTGGTGGAGAAATCTATAACATGAATTCACCCGGCATGACCTCCTCACCGGCCCGCATTTATTTTTTCAAAAGGAAATATGGGCTGTTTCATTATATGTAAATATGTAGGTATTGATCGGTCTTATATTTTTTCATTTTACTTTTGAGTGGTAATTGCCTTTTCCATAACCGGCCTGACCCGGTTATCCCCGGCCATGTCCCTGATTGCCGGCTGCATCTGAGGCAAGGCCATCATCTCAACAAAGTATTTTCGCGCCTTGGGATCGGACATAATTTGCGACATGGCCTGCTGCATCCTGGCATCTTGCATCATGTCGATCATGGACTGCCTCATTGCTCGCTGCTGCATCGCGTCTATCATAGTCTGGCGCATTTGCGGCGAGCTCATTATGTTTACCATAGCCTTACGGTTTTCCGGTGAGCCCATGATATCAGCCATATTGTCCCAGTTTGCGGAATTGTGCATATAATCCATCATGTAACCACGCCCCTGCCCGTATCCAGGGTCTGCGTCTTGTCCAGGAACAGGCTTAGCGTAGCCGCCCCCCATCAAATACCTGGGGCCGGCAAAAGAGCCAATAATAAACCCCAGCACGAGTGTACCCAGTGCCGCTGCCCACCACCACTTTTTCATTTCAAGCCCCCATTCACTTTATTGTGCATACCGGTTATACCACACCGGTTATATAATCTATTTTTTCTTCTTTGCTGCTTATCTATGTACGGCTTTTTTAGCTTTGCTGCGGTACATGGTTTCATCGGCCCTGCACAATAGCACGTCCGCGGTCCGGCCATCTTCCGGGTACACTGAAATGCCCGCCGAGACACTCAAAGGATATTCCCTTGCTTGATGCGCAACAGCTTTTTTGATCCGCTGAACCAGGTCGGCGCTTTTAGCTTTGGATAAGCCCGGACACAGAATCACAAACTCGTCCCCGCCAATACGGCCGACCACGTCGGTCGATCGCACATTGGCTTCAATTGTTCTGGTAATAATCTGCAGAGCAAGGTCCCCTTGATCATGCCCGTACCGGTCATTTATTTGCTTGAACTTGTCCACATCAATATATATTATTGACAGAATTGCACCGTTTTTATCGGCGTGCGTTAGGTGCTTGTGCAGCATCTGAATCAGCATTCTGCGATTGGCCGCACCAGTCAAGGAATCAAAACTGGCCAGGTGGTTGATCCGGTCGTAAGTACACCCAATCCACATCCCAATTGGAATATACAGTAAAGATAATACATAAATGGGCCACATTTGCGGTAAAAGGTAACAGTAAGTGATGCATAGAACAGCCGCAGATAATCCGATAACCGTACCGTACAATTTACCTTTATTCTTTCGTTTAACCTTCATCACGAACCCCCACAAGCTTTATCTGCCACGATTTGTTATTTAGCAGTAGCGATTTACTCATTAAGCGTATTCTGCTTAATTAGACAATTTCCTGCAGCCACGAGCCGGCAAAAGGGAAAGGGGATAACTGATTAATTGAACATTAAAGGCTTAAGCGCATATTTAAATCAAAAAGGGGACGCACTTGCTCAAAAGTCGTGGTTATATAATTGGGGAAATGTCTTCAATATTGATGCTTTATGGTAGATTGCGGATACGGATGTCACAATGGCTAATACCGGTGCAATGACAATTAAAGAGATAGATAGGTCTATGGTAGTGCGCGCTAAATTGCACGGCATGGTGTGACTTTATTTGATACGTGGATTAAAAGCCGGTAAAAAGTAAAAAATATCTATAGTTTGAGGAAATGGGACATAGCTACTGTTATAACAGAAAGTGGACACACAACACAGTGGAAAGAGGACACACCTCCTGCGGAGGAATGTCCCAAATGGTATGTTTCCAATAATGGGGCTTTAGGTCAGAGGTATTGTCCCCGGTAAATTCTACAAAAGGAGTTATATTTATGGCTATATCACGTATACGCAGAAAAACACCAACTAAACAGCGCAATGCCAATATAACGGAAAGTTATAATTTGTGGGAAATTATCAAATATAATCTTACCGCACAAGAACGTTTAAGTTTTTTGGAGGACTATATTCAAGACCCGGATTTAAGATTGTTAATTAAGGGATATGACGATTTTTTAGTTAAAAATATAGAAGCTATAGAAAAAGAAATGGCCAGGCGCGGTTTGCAAGGGCCGGACCGCCATGCCGTAGATGCACAATCTCCAATAAACCCTCAAATGTTGAACGACAGACAAATAGCCTGCGAGAGCCTCTTGCTGGTACAAGGGAACGTAGATTTGCTGACACGCACACTGGAGCCGGTAAGCCATGACGAGCAATTGCGTTCCATTTTGATCGAAGACGTAACCCAGGTAATGGATTACAGGGATGAAATAGTAAAGTACCTTAAAATGAACGGGTTGCTGGAAACTCCAACCTTATTCCCGCCGGTGCCTACGGTTAATATTAAGCACCGGGCCGGTGAAAAAAATTCAGCGGGCAGCCCGGCTAATGCAGGGTTACTTCAAAAATTAAAGCAAGATACCCTGGCCATAGGCACACTGGCCGGGATAACCGGAACAGTTGTCATGCATGGTTTCTCTATTCTATGGAATTATTTGGGGTTGACCAAGGTAACAACCTTGCAAGTATCGGGGGCAATACTCGTTGCCCAGGAACAGCTTAATACCCCTTTGGGTCTCATCATCAGCATCATAGTCCACCTAATGGTTGGCTCGGTAGGAGGGGTGCTGCTCGCGTATTATATTAAATATGCGGGGAAGGATTTATACTGGTTAAAAGGGCTGGCCTTATCCGGTTTTATGCTGCTGGCGGGCATGGGTTTTATCGTGCATGTAATGCAAATCATGCCGCAGATGTATAAAGATGCTCTAACAGTTTTTTTTCATATTATAAATTATCTTATCTACGGTCAGGTTGTGGCGTATACAGTTACCAGGTATTGGGAACTGCGCAGGCAGAGTTAAATTAAACAGGCGACCTTTAACATATCCAAAATAATTTTAAGAAAGAGCCGGAACCGCCCAGGTTTCGCTTTTACGCGTTAAGGGAACTAAAAAGATAAAAATCGGGAGGATTATTACCCGTCAATTGTGATAAAAACTTTAACCTTTTGTGACAGAAGCATGATATTTTTTTTATAACATAAAGACAGTCGGACAAATCCGCCGTTAACCTGGGAGAGGTTTTACAAGGTGGATAAATCCAGCGCCAGAACAGGTGGCGGCACCGGTTTGGGACTGGCTATAGCCAAGAATATAATCGAAGTCCCACGGCGGCTTAATAGTGGTAAGCAGCAAGCCGGGGCAGGGAAGTATTTTTTATTTTGTCATCCCCAAGTAATAACTTTATTTTTAATGATAGACTGCCTGTTGTTCACCCTCATTCGGCGCGGCAATGATCAGCTTGACTATTTTGCTGGCGCTCATGTCTTGGACTTCTTTTAATTTAAGACCCGCATTGCTAACGTTTTGCACAGTGCGCCGGTTGATATTGGAGCCCACCATATGCAAGAAAACCGGGTTCAATACGTCCATTATTTTACCCCATACCGGGTTTTCACTGCGGACGTGTTCCAGCAATATCACCTGTCCTCCGGGTTTGCACACCCGCTTGATTTCACGCAGGCCCTGCACGGCATCGGGCACCGAGCAGAACACACAGGTGGCCACTACCGTGTCGAAGGTGTGGTCGGCAAAATCCATGTGCTGGGCGTCCATTTCCAGCAGCATAACCGTTAGGTTCAGCTTTTCCGCCCTTCTTTTGGCCCGCTCCAGCATGGCCGGGCTGAAATCAATCCCTGTGACTGTGCATCCCGGCGGGTAAAAGGGCAGGTTTTTACCGGTCCCCACTCCCACTTCCAACACCTGGCCCCGGGCCATCCCGATTACCTTTTTTCTTAACTTGTCACTGATCATAAAATCCATCCAGTCGTAAAACAGCGCAGTACGGTTATACCTGCGTTTAATAGTTTCAGTTTCAGTAACCTGATCCATCCAGTCACGCTCCGTTTTTTTTAAGATAATGATTCCCTGGCTATAACTAAATTATTAACGTTATAAGTACTGAAATAATAGACCTGAGTGCCAGCACACGCGGTCTTAATAGAAAATCATACCTCTCGACAAAGCTCTTGAGCCCATGTTCTCGCCAGAAAGCGAGAACATGGGCTTTATTAACCTGTGGTGTATTGGACAGTCGCCAGCAACTTTTTCGGGAATTGCTAACGAAAGATGCCGAATCTGGCAGTATATCCCTCTATTTTAATGAGGTAAAAGAATGCTTTAAGTTTCATAATAATTATGATATTGAAAGCATGAAATGCTGGGAGAAAATAAAAGAACTACGGCTTTTAGTTAATGTAATTAAGCATG
This sequence comes from Desulfotruncus alcoholivorax DSM 16058, assembly GCF_000430885.1. Classification (GTDB taxonomy): domain Bacteria; phylum Bacillota; class Desulfotomaculia; order Desulfotomaculales; family Desulfallaceae; genus Desulfotruncus; species Desulfotruncus alcoholivorax. The sequence continues at coordinate 5,101 of NZ_AUMW01000010.1, forward strand.
CTGAAGGTAAATCGGCAGATAGACTAAGAAAGATTCGTCCAGACTATTTTAAGTGGGATAAACGGGGAGTATGGGCGGAAACGCCCATGCTTACTAAAGGAAAGGGATCCAGTTGAATTTCTGCCATAATTATGCACCTTGCTTGGTTTTGGGTGATTTTGTCGAGATTATTACCTATTTCGCCAGGTGAAGGTGCATTTCCTATTTATGCTAGCTAAGTTCTAAACTTTTCGAACAGACTCTATAATCAATAAGTAATAGGTGTTTTGCCAATATTACCTGTAAACCTTAGAGTTCATTGTCTGATATTGCTTTTGTAATACTATCGTCAGTTTCATTCAAGTACCATAAAAGTACTGCAACTCTGCCCTTCACCATTTTATCAACCGGGAGCTTGTCGACGAAGTGCAACACATACAAAAAAGTTATACTCCGAGATGGGCACATCAAGGGTGCCATTTTACAGGTAGATATAACCTGCGCCGGTTTGCTGGCCGCCCTGATCAAAGAAGGAATAGATGTAACAAATTATCAGGAACGGGTTTTCAATCTTACCTACGCAGATTTCTTTGCCCATAAATAAATATGGAACCTATTACTTTGCCTTTTGACATATTAAAAAAAACTTACGCCAAGCAAGACCTTCCGTCATTGCCGGGCGGGCTTGTTTGGCGATTTAAAGGTGACGATCGACTTCGGTCTAATATGCGAGTTTTAAGTTTTAATCCCTCCACTCAGGTTCCCTTTTTTCCAGAAAAGCTCCAATGCCTTCCCGTGCATCCCGGGTAGTGCTGTTCAAGCTGATAACTTCACTGGCATAATTCAACGCCTGAAAATCTTCCATATTAATTTGTTGGTAAAATGCTCTTTTCCCCACGGCAATAGCGCTGGCGCTTAACCCGGCAATCTTCTCCGCCATGCTCAATGTTTCACTGTCCAGGTTTTCCATAGGTACCACCTTGTTTACAAGACCATGTAAAAGCGCCTCGCCGGCGGAAATAAATTCACCGGTTAAAAGCATTTCCATAGCCTTTTTCCTGCCCACGTTCCTGCTTAAAAATACCGCCGGAGTGGTACAAAAAATACCTATTTTAACCCCTGGAGTTCCAAATAAAGCATCTTCTGAAGCTACTGCAAGGTCACAGGCTGCAACTAACTGGCATCCCGCAGCCGTCGCAACACCGTGTACCTGTGCAATAACGGGCTTGGGAATTTCCCGTATGGCTTGCATTGTTTTGTAGCAAGTTTGAAACAATTTTAAAACTTCCTGTGGATCGGACTCATAAATTTCTTTTAGGTCGTGTCCTGCAGAAAAAATTTTTCCCAAACCTTTAATAATTACTACATTAACCTTTTTATTCAGGGCTAATTCATTAAAAAAGCTCGTCAATTCCATAAGTAACCCGGTGGAAAGCGCGTTACGTTTTTCAGGACGATTTAAGCTAATAATGCCTACTTTACCCTTTTGCTCATATAATAGGTTTTCTAATTCCATAACATTTACCGGTATTCTTTTTTGAAATATCAAAATTTACCGACATTTTAACAGATACCGGATACCCACCTCCTTAAAGTTTTAAATTAAACATGCCTTAAAAAAGTCCTGCTCCCAATTATAAATACTATTTTGATGGCACCCCGACAGCTAATGCAGGCTTGATATTGCAGTTATTCCTGGTATAATTATGATAATTTTGGAAATGCTTTCATCAGCCAAGACTGTATACACGGGATTTCTTAAGGAGGATTTTATAATGAGTAAAAAAACCATGGATAATTTAATGGCTTCTTTTGCCGGAGAATCTCAAGCCAACCGAAAATACCTGGCCTTTGCCCAAAAAGCGGAAAAGGAAGGAAATGAAAAAATCGCTCAACTGTTCAGAACCATAGCAGAAGCAGAAACGATCCATGCTTTAAAACATCTTCAAACAGCCGGCAAAGTAGGTACAACAATTGATAATTTAAAGGCAGCCATTGACGGGGAAACCTACGAATTTGATACTATGTACCCGGATTTTATCATTACGGCACAAGAAGAGGGCGAGAAAGCCGCTGCCAAGAGCTTCGAACTTGCCAATGAAGCTGAAAAAGTTCATGCCGAGCTGTACAAAAAGGCGCTGGAAGCGCTGGAGGCAGGCGGTGACCTGCAGGCAGAATCCTTCCACCTGTGCCCCGTGTGCGGCTATGTGGCAATTGATCATGCACCCGAGCGCTGCCCCATATGTAACGCCCCGGCAAGTTCCTTTAAAAAATACTAACTAAACCAAACCTCTTGTCCAACAAGAGGTTTGTGCGTATTTACAATAGTTTTACAGACATTAAATGCGCCGGGAAGGACTTATTCCATGTGGTATCTCATGTATATGAGGACAGACAGCTTATTTTACTTTGTTATTATTGCCGGTGTCAGGAAGGGAATGTCAATATCCAGGCCAGGGACTGCCATGATTATAAGTGGGTAAGCATTGATGAAATTGATACTGGATATGATTTTTCACCTGCAGACATACCTGTGGTTCAAAAGCTTAAATCCCAATTTCAATTTTCTTAAACTTCAATTCTTATTGTAATTGCCACTAAGATTTAGCGCAAAACTTCACATAATTATTAAAAAAAATTTATCTTCATTTCAGCCTGATTTAATGTTTTTTTGCCAAAATATAACCAGGCAATAAAAAATTTCAGGAGGCTGATTAACATGTTCAAGGATAATTCCCGCAGAACTCTGATACTGGCTGTCTTAGCCGCTGTGGTTATTGAGGTTGCACTTCTGGGAGGTATATTTAGTTACTTCAATAACGGCCGGCCGGCAATAGCCGCTGAATCGACAAGCTCATCACAAGCCCAAACCATTTCTTCACCAATTGGCACAAATGTTGTTGCAGATGTGGTAGAACGTACCAGTAAATCCGTAGTAAAGATTGAAACAACTCAACAAGTTCAAAGCCAAAGGATCGACCCTTTTTTTAACGACCCGTTCTTCAGGCAGTTTTTCGGTAACCAGGGTCCCATGTATTCGCAGCCCAATATTCAAAAAGGTATGGGGTCAGGCTTTATTATCAGCGATGACGGTTATATTCTAACTAACGAGCACGTTATAGACGGTGCCAATGACATTAAAGTATATCTTTCGGACAGCAATAAGCCCATCAAGGCCAAAGTAATCGGTTCCGACTTCGAACTGGATCTGGCCGTGTTGAAAATTGATGCCGGCAAAAAATTACCTTATATTTCATTAGGCAACTCTGATGCATCCCGGGTGGGCGAGTGGGTTATCGCAATAGGCAATCCTTACGGCTTGGATCACACAGTAACGACCGGCGTTATCAGTGCAAAGGGCAGGCCGGTACAGGTAGAAGGCAGACAATACAAAAACCTGCTGCAAACAGACGCATCCATTAACCCGGGCAACAGCGGGGGACCACTGTTAAATTTAGCCGGCCAGGTAATTGGAATTAACACAGCGGTTAATGCACAGGCCCAGGGTATTGGTTTTGCCATTCCGTCCAGCACTGTGAAGTCAGTATTAGATACACTTATTCAAAAAGGTAAAATTTCCAGGCCGTATATGGGTGTGTATATACAAACTTTAACCGCCGATTTAGCCAACCAGTTAAATCTAAGCAGCAAGCAGGGAGCTATCATAGCCGGGGTGGTTCCTGATTCACCGGCGGATAAAGCAGGATTAAAGCAAGGTGACGTTATCCTGGAAATCAACAAACAAAATGTCACTGATGCCGCCAATGTTACCGACCTAATTCAAAAAAGCAAAGTTGGAAGCAAAATCACTTTACTGGTTGAATCAAACGGTTCCGACAGGTATGTAACTGTCACCTTGGAGGAAAAATAAATAAGACTTCCCCTTACCCGCTTATAAAGCGGGTGTTTTTTTATTCAAAAAAAATAGTGGGATGATGTTTATAATAAATCAATAGGATTTATTATGTTAAGGAAGAAATATGTCATTAATCTGCAATTTATCAAGGAGTGTTAGGATTGCGCATATTGTTTATAGATGATGACGAAAAAATTTCATCCATGATGCACAGGGTACTTACCTTTGAAGGATATGAGGTTTTTCTGGCCTCGAACGGGCGCAAGGGATTGCAAGTAGCCGAAAGAATTAAACCCGACCTGGTTATTTTAGATATCATGATGCCTGGTATGAGCGGGTGGGAAGTATGTGGAAAACTCAGGCTGATCAGTGATGTACCCATTCTTATGCTTACAGCCAGAGATGAAGTTGCGGATAAAGTACGGGGATTGGACGTTGGGGCTGACGATTACTTAGTAAAACCGTTTGCCCTGGAAGAGCTCTTAGCCAGGGTGAGGGCTTTACTGCGCAGGACGGCAAGAGCTAAAGATAATGATAAACGAATTTTGAGCTTTGGCAATCTGACACTTGATGTTGAAAAAAGAGAAGCCAGGCGCGATAACCATGTGATACCATTAACCACAAAGGAATTTGAACTGCTCAAAATATTTTTAGAACACCCTCGTCAGGTTTTGACCCGTGACTCGTTAATGGAACAAGTTTGGGGTTTGGATTTTTCCGGGGAATCAAATGTATTAGAAGTTTTTATAGGGAACCTGCGCCACAAACTTGAGTACGGCGGCATGAGCAGATTAATTCACACCGTACGTGGGGTTGGTTATACTTTAAAGGAGTGAATAAGAATGTCACTACGGGTAAAGCTGATTTTGCTTTATTCCGGTGTACTAAGCGTGGCACTTTTAATTGTGACCTCAATTATTTTTATTTCTACTTCTCATTTCATTTACAAAGAAATCGACCAGGGAATAGCTGCCAAAGCATCCTCAGTAATTAAATCCATAAAAATTGAGAATTCCACTTTGTTTCTGCGGGAAATTGTCCTTCCTGACATTGACGTATTTGCATCGCCAGATACCTATTTGCAAATAGTGGATGTTAGAGGAAAAGTAATTTCAAAGTCAGGCAACCTGGGGAAGCAATACCTTCCTCTTAGTGAATTCACTCTTCGTTCCGCTTTTAGGGGGGATAGGTTTTACGAAACAGTCCGCTCTGGTAATCAGGATATCAGGGTCTATAATGTGCCATTGATTTTTGCCGGGCAAGTGGTTGGATTATTGCAAGTTGGCAGAACTTTATCAACTATACACTCTCTCTTAATAAAACTACGTTTTTTTGTAACTATTGGATCAATTGCCGCAGTTATTCTTGCAGGTATTATGGGATGGCTTTTGGCCAGAACAGCTTTAAAGCCGGTCGAACGGATTATCAGAACAGCAGCTTCCATTGAAAGCAGCGGTGACCTGAGTAAACGCATTGATTATTACCGGCCAGGAGATGAACTTGGCAGGCTTGCAGATACGCTTAATGCTATGTTTGAACGCCTGGAAAACACCTACCACCGCTTGCATGAAAGTTATGAAATGCAGCGTAGATTTGTATCAGATGCCTCGCATGAGCTTCGTACACCGCTTACCACTATCAGAGGCAATGCAGAATTACTTTCGAAACTTGTCCAGGGGCCAACTCCGGCCCGGGCGGCCATAAATGATATTGTTGACGAAGCTCGCCGGCTTACCCGGCTGCTGGAGGATTTGCTGGCCCTTGCCCGCGCCGATGCCGGCTATGAATTCGAAAAAGAGGATGTTATTTTAGAAGAGCTGATTCAGTCTGTTACCAGGAAGGCTCGTTTTATTACCAGCGATAAATCATTAAACGTTAAAAATGATTGTCCTTCGGAAATTCACATCTGGGGTAATTATGTTTATCTTAGCCAGCTCTTTTTTATTTTGTTAGAAAATGCCTTTAAGTATTCACCCGCCGAGTCAGAAGTAACGCTAACTTTTACCCAAAAGGAAAACCAATTCTTACAAATTGATGTCGCAGACACTGGACCCGGTCTACCACCAGGTGAAGAAGACAGGATTTTCGACAGGTTTTACCGGGGAGAGCACACCAGAGGTAAAGAAGGTTCCGGACTTGGCCTCGCCATTGCCCGCTGGGTGGTGGAGCAGCACAACGGTACAATTACAGCCGCGAACAGACAGGGCGGCGGCTGTATATTTACCGTCCAATTGCCCATACGTCAATAAATCAGCGGGTTACGTACTATCCCTTGGAAATGAGGTTAATTTAATGGCAGATAAATACAATTCGTTTGAAGAATTGAAAAACAATGAAGTTTTAGGCTTAGATTATGAGATTATTTGTGGTCAGGCAGAATCACCAATTTTAGTGTTAGCGCCGCATGGAGGCATGATTGAACCTGGAACCACGGAGCTCGCTGTAGCCATTGCGGGCAGAACCTGGGGCTACTATAGTTTTTGTGGCTTAAAGGATAACGCTTACCAGGATCTGCATATCACCAGCACCAAATTTGATGAACCAATAGCACTAAAATTAGTAACCAATTCAAAGAGAACCATCGCCATACATGGCTGTAAGGATATGATCAGAAAGAAAATATATATTGGCGGCTTGGATTCAGAACTCAAGCAACTCATCGGGACTACTTTAACATCGGCAGGGTTTGACGTTTCTGAGAACCCCAAATTTCCCGGTGTAAGCAGAGCTAATATTTGCAATAAGAACTACCAAGGCAAAGGGGTGCAGCTTGAACTAACCGGCGGGCTCAGGTTAATGTTATTTCCCGATTTTCCATTGAGAAATCGCACAACTCATTGTTTTGAAACTTTTGTGGCAGCTGTGCAAAGTGTCTTACATTCATGCAACACAAGGTAAAAATAGATTTTTTTATTTCTCTTAGAGGAGTCAAATGAAATTGATTGAATTTTTATACAAGAGGGGGAATTTAAATGAAAGCTGTGGCAGTTTACGGTTTTACTACGGGTTCTGGAAAAACCACCACTGCCAAAGAACTGGCAGGTTACCGGCAGCGTCAGGGATATAATACCCTTCTTGTTGATATGGACCTGAGTCAAGGTAAATTAACCGAAATTTTGGGACTCAAAAAAACACCTAATATAGGAGATTGGCTTAACGACATATTTAATAGACTTGAAACGACCCCCTGTTGGAAAAAAATCTACCAACCAGATGAAATAAGTAAATTTTATCAATCCCACTCTTCCGGCTTAAAAGTTATAACAACCAATTTTGACCACAACCATTGTAATTCACCTTTACTGCTAAATGGTATAGATATTATTGTGCGCAGCCTTAAAACAACTGCTTTTGACACTGTGATATTCGATACCAATAATGCTATGAGGGATTATACTTTGGATCTAATGTTTCGTATGGATAAGGTATTAATGATTGCTGATTTTCTCAATTTTAACCGGCAAAATGCTGAGATACTTTTACGTTTGCTAATTGATGAAGGTTTTAGTAAGGACTGTTTCGGATTTGTTTTAAATCGCTTTCCAACCTTTGCTGATGAAAGCCCGGAACAAATTAGCAATGCACTGGGAATACCGCTATATGGTGTATTGCCAAATTGCCCCGACCTGACAGGCAAGAAAAAGCAGGGTAAAATTTTTAGCACTTGCCGCAGCACACGTTTTACTGAAGAGATAGGCCGTATTGCCCAACGGCTGGTATAACTTTTCCAATAACCCGTTCTACGGGGTTTTTTTATTTAAAAATGTAAATCAGGAACATATTATTGTTTTGCCGGCGCAAAATAGTATCAGTTAGATCAAGGAGGCATGGCCATGCAATTAAAAACAGGTGAACGCGCATTATTAGCTTATTTCCCAACTTCTAATGACGCCCAAAAAGCAGCGGCAGAATTAAAAAAAGCTGGTATTGAGGAAGTTCAGGTTGACCGTATTAGCAGGTTTGGAGTTAACAATGACGCCGAGATTAATAATCCAATAGCCGGGCGGGCTGAGACCATAACCGGCCTTGCGCTGTATTCAACAGGCACCGACAGTTTGATCAACGATGATACCAGAGTGCTTAAGGCGGCAGATCCATCGGTGAGCGGTTACGGCAACCACGACTACGGAGTAGCGGGCGGGGCGCCCTTCATGGTTAGCGCAGTTACCAGTGATGATTTGTTTAACAGCGCAGAGGCAATAATTAAAAAATGCGGCGGTAAAATGTAACTCTTTTGAAGGTGGGATTACTTATGGCAGGTAACAATTATAAAAGTAACAATCAAGATGTAAACTTATCCGTACTCTCAAAGCCTGAGATTAACGTATTAAAATCAGATTATGTTAACGCATTTGATGAAGCGCTGGTAATACTTGAGCGAGCCCAACAGATAAATTCTGAAAACATTATTGATAACAGCTAAATAGCTGCCCTTACTTTTGTCATTGCGAGCGCAGCGAAGCATTATTGGGGGACATTCCTCCGACCCTAAGGACCCGACCCTAAAGAGGAGGTGTGTCCCCTTTCCTTGCACTCCTCGTAATGAAAAAATGGACTTACAATTCATATTGCATAGTAATTAATTATCTAACCGGCTCATGGCGTTACCCAGCTTGTATTTTTAGTGTATTTTGGTTACAATGGTAAAGGATTGTTGAGGTTATTTTGAATGGAGGTCTATGTTTTGAAGCGCGTGGTCAGTGTTAGTTTAGGCACATCCCGGCGTGATCACAAGGTAATTGTTGAACTACTGGGTGAGCAATTTGAAATAAGCCGTATTGGAATGGACGGAGACTTTGATCGCGCTCTGGCCAAGCTCCGGGAACTTGATGGACAGGTTGACGCCATTGGTCTTGGTGGTATAGATGTTTATGTTTATGCCGGTAACAAGAGATATGCTTTTGATGACGGCCTAAAAATGATGGAGGCTGTCAAAACCACTCCGGTGGTGGATGGAAGCGGCCTGAAGAACACCCTGGAAAGGGAAACAGTTAAATATTTACTAAAGGAAACTGATTTAATTAAAAAAGGAACCAGGGTACTTATGGTCAGCGCAGTTGATCGATTCGGTATGGCTGAGGCATTTGTTGAAGCTGAATGTGACATAACATTCGGTGATTTAATTTTTGCTGCGGGTATACCATATCCCATTAAAACTTTGGAGGAACTCGAAGAAATTGCCCAAAAGATCTTGCCGGAAATGACCAAGCTTCCCTTTCACATGCTTTATCCCACAGGGAAAAAACAAGAGGCACGTGATGACGAAAAAACCAAAAAATTCGCCAAGTATTATCAGGAAGCCGAAATCATTGCAGGTGATTTTCACTTTATCAAGCGTTATTTGCCCGACGAACTGGACGGTCAAATCATTATAACCAATACAACCACGGCTGACGATATCGAATACCTCAAAGGTAAAGGGATCAGTAAGATCGTTACCACAACCCCGGTATTTGAAGGACGATCCTTCGGCACCAATGTAATAGAAGGGGTATTGGTTGCACTGCTTGGTAAGCGATGGGAGGACATTTCAACAGAAGAATATCTTGATCTTCTAGGTAAGCTTCAATTTAAACCCAGGATAATTGAATTAATGAGCTAAGGCTAAACCCCAGACAGATAAGTGGAGGATATTATGGCGACACATCATGAAATTACAGAAAGCTTAAAAGCATTTCAGGAGGGTTACAACAACAATAAGAAGCTAAAAATTATGAACCGTGATTGGAATAGGATCATCCTGATTGAGGCGACTGATGTGGATTCGAAGCATACCATTATATTGCAGGACGGAGAAATATCTATCACCGAAGGGATATCTAAAACCCCAAATCTGGTTGTTACATCAGACAGCGAAACTCTGGCCGACCTGTTTTATGGGGATATTACGCCAACCGAGCCATACATGAACGGTACTTTGGTTCTAAAAGGTTCTGAAGATGACATAGTTAGATTGGATTTTATATCTTTAATGATTTGGGGTGAGTAGCTTTGGAACTTAAAAAAGTACTCACCTTACGTACCGTAGTAGCCACAAGCGCGGGATTAACCCTTTCCAGCTCTACTTTTGTAGCAGCAGTGCAGGTAGCCGGTTTCCTTGCCGGTGAATCCGCGTGGCTGGCCATACTCACTGGCGGGCTGCTGTGCATTACAGCTGCCTTTTGTTTTAATGAGCTAAACGGGATGATGCCGACGGCGGCAGGTATACGTCTTTATTTTAGCAGAGCCTTCAACGACCGCCTGGCACTTATCGTTTCTTTGCTCTATATGGCCGTAATTATAGGAGTCATTGGCGCAGAAAGCTATGTTTTATCTGAAATTTTACATGAGGCTTTTCCTGTATTACCATCCATGTTTTGGATTATGGCTATGTTTACCCTGGTAACCGGAATGAACCTTATAGGTATTAAAATAGCCGGAGGATTTCAAGATGCAATTACCTATGGATTGATTGTATCCCTGATTGTGCTGGCGCTAGTGGCTTTAAACCAAATTAATTTCCATATTAATGCACCCTTCAATACTGGAGGCGGCTTAAATTTTTTAAACGCGGTAGCGGTAGGTGTATTTCTTTTTGTCGGGTTCGAATGGGTTACACCCCTTGCAGAAGAGGTAACCCACAGCCGTTTGATTTCCCGCGGCATGCTGCTGGCCATTGGTATCCTAAGTGTTACCTACGCATTGTTTACTGTAGCTATGACGGCAACAGTACCCAAAGATGTCCTTGTTAATTCGCCCATTCCGCATCTGATATTTGCCCGAACCATACTTGGTAATTCAGGTGTTGCCATAATGGTACTGATTACATTAGCCGCATCTATCACCACCTTTAATGCCGGCTTAATCAGCGTTTCGCGATTTGTTTATGCTTCAGCCCGGGAAAATGTGTTGCCAGCTATGTTCAGCAAAATAAGCATGCGTTTTTTCACCCCCTGGGTGGCTATTATCAGTGTTTTTATTACCGGTGTTATTGTTTCATCTATTGTTTTAATCACCAAACGATACCTGACCCTGGTCAATATGGCGGCGGCTATGGAAAGCATTATTTATGTGCTGGCGGGAGTATCTGTAATCACCCTGCGTAAAAAGTTGCCCGGTATGCAACGTCCATACCAAATTCCAGGAGGATATTGGATTCCCGGAATTTGTGCCGCTGTATTTTCCCTTTTGACCCTGGCCATATTTTTTTCATTTCCCAGCGTGTTTATCTATCTTTGTATCGGTGCCTTTATTAGCGTAATTTATGTTAACCAGGTCGTTCCGGAGTTAAAACGCCGCAGCCGGGCTAAAAAGTCGGCCAACCGCCGCAGACGCCCCGTTGCGCAGGCAGAAAAAGCCGGGGAATAACCTGAGGGAGCCGGGAACTAAAGGTTAGGTCCCGGCTCTTTGTGTTTTACAGGCCCAGTTCAGTATATACTTTTGAGTCCACCGAGTTATCGAAGGGTAATCCCCGTGCCTTACGGAATTCAATTACTGCTTTTTCCATCCCACCACCCCAAATACCGTCAATTGGCCCGTCATAAAACCCAAGCCTTTTTAGCCTTAACTGAACCTCAAGCACGTCTCCACCCCGCGCATCCCGCCTCATTGTACGATACTCACTTGGTTGATAATGCAAAGGATTACCCAAGATAACCACCCTTGTATTCGGCTTAACCCAGGGATAAATTTCCTCCACATTTATGTTATTCATTCGAATACACCCGTGACTGGCATAGCTCCCTATGGAATAAGGCTTATTAGTGCCATGTATTCCGTATATCCCCCAGGGTACCGTAAGGCCAATCCAGCGAGTGCCAAAACCTGTTCCCCAGTTCATTGCCTTGCGTAACACTTTAAAATTACCGATTGGAGTAGGGGTATCATGTTTACCTACAGCTACTGCATATTGTTTATATGGTTCCCCGTCAGATAGAATTGTCAGCTTGCGCTGGTTGGTGTCAATCAAAATGCTAACCTCTCCCGGTGGTGGAGGAACATCACTTTTGGAATTAGCCAGGCAATAAGCATCATCCAAAGCTTGACGAGTTTTTTCGGTGAAAATACCATCAGGATTTATTCCCCATGCTTCCTGAAAATGATTAACCGCCAGGGCAGTGTCTTTTTCATATTTACCATTGATTGGCCCGTGGTAATAATCCAGTTCCTTTAGCATACGCTGCAATAATTCAATATCCGGCCCCTGCATGCACGGTTGCTGAATTTTAAATACCCGGTTATATTCTTGGATTTGACGGTATAATTCGCATTCCGGCACCGCTTCCGCCAGTTCCGTAAAGAAAAACGCCAGGCAAAAAATAAATACTGCTGTTAAAATACAAGTGTTTTTTATTATATGCATTTACTATCCCCCTGTATTGGCGCCTAAAAATATTTTTCCCGCACTCATGGTATGTATTCAAAAGGACTTAATATCATAAACCGTCACCGCCACTCATAACATTATTGTAAAAACATGGACAACCATAAGGGGGAATTAATGTGAAAGCTGTTGTAAAATTTTTTATCTATATGGGATTAATTATCATTGCCTTATACACATCTGGCTGTTTAGCTAACCCTGAGCCAGATCAAAAACCTATTGATAAAGATGTCACAGTATTACAACAACCTGTTATTCAACCAATGCTTGCAAATGAAGATAAGAGTACAGCTGACACTACCGAAGTAATTCTTTATTTTACTGACGGTAATGGTAAACTGGTGCCAGAGCGGCGAAATATAAGGAAAGTTCCCGGCATTGCCAGAGAAACCATCAATGAATTGTGCCGGGGTCCGCAAATAAATGGTTTGATGCCAACTATTCCACCAAATACAAGACTGTTGGACATTAATATCAAAGATGGTTTATGTACCATCAACCTGAGCGGGGAATTGATAACCAGCCACAGCGGAGGATCCACTGCGGAAAATATGACAGTTTATTCGCTGGTTAACACCTTATCTCAGTTTCAGTCCATTGAAGCTGTTCAAATAATGGTTGACGGCAAAAAAGTACCTACCATTGCAGGGCACCTGGATATCAGCTGCCCGCTGATAAGAGATCAAGAACTTGTCAGTTCCATATAAATAAACCCCCTGTTATGCACAGGGGTTTATTTATATCGCATAAGCACTTGATTAGTGCCAGCCGCTTTGATGAAACTCAAATTGCGCTGCTTCATTCCCGTATTGGTATGAGGGAATATAGTTCTCAGTCATATCAACAGACACGATTTTGTTTTCCCAAATGGACCTTAGCATATCCAGAATAGTTTTAGCATCACCGTATTCCATTTCCGGAGTAACAGATATAGGTTCCTTACCAATCATCGCATTATACAGGTTCAACAACTCATTATAATAGCCTCTCTGTGGCCGGTAAGGTATCTGCTCTCTATTACCATCATTGTGCACCACATTTATTACACCGCAGTCCCTCTCCTCCAGATAAATCATCCCGCCTGTGCAAAAAATTCGCGTTCCAACCAGCGGCCGCTGCATTTCTTTGCCGGCACAGTAAAATGAAAACTGACCAATAATCCCGCTCTTGAACTGCATGTTAACGGTAATTACAGCATAAGGTGCAAAATCATCATTTTGTGGTACTCCAAACGCTTGCAATTTATCAATAGCACCGAAAATATGCCTTATTCCGGCAACGTCATGCACACCTGTATCCATAATTGCTCCGCCATAAAAAGCCGGATGCTGGCGCCATTCGGTTCTGGCAAATTTGTTTTTTAACATGTCATGTGGAAAGTCAACCACCTTGTTGTGAATAAAATAAACGACATTGCCGACTTTTTTCTGCCTTACCAAGTCCCTGATAATATTGATTTCATCATTATAACGATAATTTTCCGCAATCATGATTGGTATACCGTATCTACGGGGCAATTCAGCATGGGCCCGGGCCTGCTCGTAATTTGACGCCAGTGGTTTTTCACAGACTATAGCTTTACCTGGCTGATGCACCAATGCTCTGGCAATATCCTCGGTAACACGAAAATTGTGTTCAATAGGAACCATAATATCGAAGATATTAATGTCATTTCGCCATAACATCGGCCTGTAATCGGAATAAATACTGTCACCCCTGATGCCAAGCCGGTCAGCCCACTGCCTTGTTTTATCAGGCTCAGGATCGCAAAGCGCTACGATCTCAAATTTATCCGACAATTCCTGATAAGCAGGATAATGAAGCCGCTCAAATGCCAAACCTGTTCCAATGATACCAACTTTTAGCTTTTCCAAGACCCATCCCTCCAAATGTTGAATAATGGTTACTAATCAGGTACTCAGAATCAGTAGTCGGAATTCAGAATATTCCGAGACGATAAACCCTTCTCTAATTCTGACTCCTGACTCAAGAGTAGTTTCTAATAATGTTTTATTATGTAACTAAAAAAGACATTGTATCCATTAAAGTGACTATTGGGGTACATTTATATTGTTGGGACACATACCATGATAAGATGAATCCCCTTTCCTTTTGTGGGAACTTTATGCTGCCCTAATACGTCACAAATATAGATTATAAAGTTTTATATTAGCATTTTTTAGCAATTAAGAAATATAGCAGGCTTTTAAGTTAAAATGTCGAATTATTTCCAGAAATAATATCAAGAATGAAAGGAAATAAGAGGAATGGAAAGAAATGAGGGAATAGGCCCATGACCCCCTGTTGGAAAAAAAGCATCAAAAAGGCAATAGCGGGTTTTGCATTGTTTACGGCAACTTGTTTAGTTTTACCTGGAAATGTATTAGCGGCAACACGTTTAACCGTTACCGGCAGCGATGTAAACGTACGAAGCGGACCTGACACTGGGTCCGCCATCGTTACGAAAGTTCATCAGAATGAACAATACAACGTAGTGGACAAGCGTGGGGATTGGTTTAAAATCAATGCCAACGGAGTAAATGGCTGGATTGCCGGCTGGCTGGTCAAAACTGAATCCATACCGGATAAGTCAGTAAGTTATGCTGTTGTTAAAAACGATACGCTAAATGTTAGAAATGGACCTGGTACAACATATAATATTGTCAAACAGGTAAAAGCAGGTGACAAGCTGGAAGTAGTCTCAAACTCCAACAACTGGTACAAAGTTAAACTGCCGGACGGTAATACGGGATGGGTGGCAGGTTGGCTGGTAACCATTAATAATACGGTAACTCAAGCACCAGCGCAGCAACCAGCTCAACAAACGGTGCAGCAAAACCCAAAGCAGCAGCCAACAATAATCAAGCAGGCCACTTTGACTGCTTCTAACGTAAATGTCCGGGAAGGACCCGGCACCAGCTATAAAGCTATTGCCAAGCTTAATAACGGAGGAAAATATAATGTATTAGGTATAAATGGACAATGGCTAAAAATAAGCTTACCAGGAGGAAAGTCCGGGTGGATTGCCGGCTGGCTGGCCAGCGTCACCGTTATACCGGCGAACCCGCCTGCAACAACTCAACAACCACAGCAACCACAAAAGCCGCAGCAAAAGTCTATGTTGGCTGTGGTTAACGGCAACATGGTAAACGTGCGTGGCGGGCCTGGCACAGCGCACGACGTGGTGAGTCAGGTAAGCCGGGGCCAGAGGCTTGGCGTATTAGAAAGATCCGGCGACTGGTATAAAGTAAAACTTGACGGAGGCATCGTTGGTTGGATAGCCGGCTGGTTGGTTAATGTGGAAAATGCCGAAGCATCACCAGCGCCGGGCGATCCCCCCGTCGTTACAGATGATACGGATCAAAGCAATAATACAGATAGTTCAAAACGGGATAACAACGGGCAGCCAGCAGAGGCTTCCAAACTGGAGAAAATTGAAGCTAATGAAGATGATGGCCATACCATTGTATCAATAAGCGCAAAAGGGCCATTAAATTATGATATGTTTTTAATTAAAAACCCCGACCGCCTGGTGTTGGATTTAAAAAACATAGAGCCGGGTGACCTGCCGGGAAAAATAACAGTTGGCACTGAGGTAGTTTCTCAAATAAGAACAGGCTGGTTCAGTAATGGGTCGCCGGTGTTCCGGGTGGTATTTGATTTAAGCGGCGACGTAGTATGCCTGGACAAGCTGTCGGAAAACCGTAAACAATTACATCTCGATATTTTTATCCCTAAAGCAGGCAATTACCTGCAGGGAAGAGTTATTGCCATTGACCCCGGGCACGGAGGAAAAGAACCCGGTGCCAAAGGGCCGACAGGCTTACTGGAAAAAGACGTTAATCTTGATATAGGATTAAAGCTTGCCAATATATTGAAAGAAAAAGGCGCTAATGTTGTGCTGACAAGATCTGACGACTCATATGTGGATTTGTACGAAAGAACAGCAATTGCACAACGTAACGGCGCAGAAGTATTTTTAAGCATTCATTGCAACGCTAACGAAAATCACAGTGTAAACGGAACAAGTACCTATTATCGCAGGGATACGGGAGATTTAGCGCCCGGCGTTAATCAAGCCGATAACCGGCGGCTGGCGGGAGCAATCCAGTCTGAGCTGCTCAGATCACTGGAAAGACGCAGTCTCGGTGTTCTTCAGGCCAATTTCGTGGTTTTGCGCACGTCTCCGGTGCCGGCGGCGCTGGCGGAGGTAGCATTCATTTCAAACAATCAGGAAGAACAAATGCTACAGCAGGAATCAACTAGACAAAAAATTGCTGAAGCACTGGCAAACGCATTAAATAATTACTTTTCTCCAACAACGCAATAAAAAAATTTGAGTTGAGCATTTTTATCATTGCAAGTTGAATTTTGTCATTGCGAGCGTTGCGAAGCATTATTTGGGGACATTCCTTGAAGAGGTATGTCCCCTTTTCTTTAAAATTAACATTTTAAATGATACAATATTCCAAGATTAAAACGGTTTGAAAGGATTAACAGCACATGAAAATTGGCATAACAACAACTGTCCCTGTTGAAATAATACTTGCCGCCGGTCATATTCCTGTAGATCTCAATAATGTTTTTATTACCGGAAACAATCCAGGTCATCTGGTGGAGGAAGCCGAAATTGCCGGTTACCCGCGCAATGTCTGCTCTTGGATCAAAGGGCTTTACAGCACAGTGCTAAAGAATAAAGACATCCGCACCGTGATAGCCGTTACCCAAGGTGATTGCAGTAACACCCACGCACTCATGGAAACTCTTGAACTGGCCGGCATAGAGGTTATTCCTTTTGCTTTTCCTTTTGACCGTGATCCCGATTTACTTCGCCTGCAGATGGAAAAACTGATGCAGCATTTAGGTACTGATTATGAAACAGTGCAAGCTACTAAAACAAAGCTTGATCAAATTCGCCGGCGGGTATGGCATATTGATTTAATGACCTGGCGTGAAAACGTGGTGCACGGGGTGGAGAACCACCTGTTTCAGGTAAATTGCAGTGACTTTAAGGGTGACCCCGATACCTTTGCCGGGGAGGTGGATGAATTTATTGCCGAAGCAAAAACAAGAGAGCCTGACCGAAAAAACCTTCGTATAGGCTATATCGGTGTTCCGCCTATTATGGGCGATCTATATGACTACCTGGAATCAAGAGGGGGACGGGTCGTCTTTAATGAAACGCAGCGTCAATTTTCAATGCCTTATCACACTGAAGACATGGTGGAACAATACAGGCTTTACACATACCCTTACGGCATTTTTTTTCGCCTCAATGATATTAACAAAGAAATAGATCGCCGAAAAATTGATGGCATCATCCATTACGCCCAAAGTTTTTGCTACCGGCAGATAGAAGACCTGATCATCAGACAAAAAATTAAAATACCTGTATTAACTATCGAGGGAGATAAGCCCAATAAACTTGATGCCAGAACAAAAATGAGAATTGATTCGTTTCTTGAAATGCTGAGGTGATTTAATTGTGGTGTGGGATAGATTTGGGCAGCCGTAACGTAAAGGTTGCCCTCATGGATGAAGAAGGTGTAATCAATTATTATATTTTTGATACCATAATATTTTACCGGGAACACGGTAAGCTTACGCAAGGCAAATTGCAGGTCCACCTGGATAAACTATTAAAAGTAAGTCATATTAATAATGTTGTTGCCACCGGGTACGGCAGGCAAACCATAAATCTAGCCAATGCTTTGATCATACCGGAAATAAAGGCTCATGTTACTGGAGCCATATATTCCACAGGCCTGCAGGATTTTACCTTACTGGACCTTGGAGGCCAGGACAGCAAGGTGGCGCTGGTTCGGGGCGGCCGGATGGTTGATTTCCAGACCAATGATAAATGTGCAGCCAGCACCGGTCGTTACCTGGAAAATATGGCCGGGGTGCTCGACATGACGTTGTCCGAACTATCAAAACACCACGCAGACCCCGTTGATCTCACCTCAACCTGTGCCATTTTCGGGGAGACCGAACTCATAGGCCGTATCGTAGAAGGTTATGACCCCAAAAATCTTGCCGCCGGGGTCAACCATTCAATTTTCAAGCGAATAAGGCCTATGCTGCAGCAGCTATTAAGCCCGGTAATAGTATTTACAGGCGGTGTTGCCGCCAGCCCTGCTTTAACAGAAATCATCGGTAATGAACTCGGGGTTAAAGTGCTTGTCCCATCAATGCACCAGTATGCCGGCGCAATTGGTTGTAGTGTAATTGCCCGCGCTAATTTTTTGAAAAACGGGGAATGATTCGTGAAATTAACGGTTTTAGGATGCTGGGCGCCTTATCCGCGCCCCGGGGAAGCCTGCTCAGGATATTTGCTTCAAAGTAATACCACCAATTTGATGCTGGAAGCAGGCAACGGCAGTTTTGCCGAGCTTACCCGGCACATACATTATACTTCTTTGTCAGGCCAGATTATTACGCACTTTCATCCAGATCATTACGCCGACATTTACTGCCTGCGGCATGCGGTAGAAGGAGCAAGGCGCGAGGGAAGGATAAACGCAAAAATAAGCTTGTTTATCCCGCGCGACCCCGTAGAAATTTCATCAAAAATAGCAGATTATACAGAGGCATTTAACATAAATATCATCGATGATATACCTGTTGGGGAAGAAATCAACGGCCTTAAACTAAGAACAGCTTCCGCCGGTGATTTAAAGCTGTATTTTATACCAACTATGCACTCTTTACCAGGTTATGCGGTGTTGGTTAAAAGCCAGGGCAAAAGCTTTTTCTTTTCCGGCGATACCGGCGCTTCAGAGATGATTAAAAAAACAGCCCGGGATGCTGATCTCTTTCTTTGCGAGGCCAGTGGTCTGGATCAAGATGCTGATTACCTAAAAAATTTTCATTTAACGGCCCGGCAGGCCGGTGAACTGGCTAAAGCAGCAAATGCCAGAAGGTTATTAATCACTCATTTTTGGCCTGAATATGAACCACATGAACTTGTTAATCAAGCCCGGTCGGGCTTTGGCGGAGGAGTGGAAGCCGCCGTTCAGGGAAACATATATACTATCTAAAAATCCAAGTAACGACCAGGAGGAAAACATGACCAGAGTTGATGGCAGAAATAATCACGAGATGAGGCCGGTTAAAATCACACGGGGAATAAATAAGCATGCTGAGGGCTCGGTGCTAATCGAAGTTGGCGATACCAAAGTAATTTGTACAGCTACCGTAGAAGACAGACTACCGAATTGGCGTAAAATTGAAGGCGGAGGCGGCTGGGTTACTGCAGAATACGGCATGCTGCCCAGGAGCACAGGTACCAGAATGATCAGGGATTCCGTCAGGGGCAAGCCCAACGGGCGCAACCTGGAAATTCAAAGACTAATCGGCCGCGCGCTGCGGTCTGTAACAGACCTTGCAGCACTGGGCGAAAGGTCAATAACCCTGGATTGTGATGTCATCCAGGCGGATGGAGGCACCCGTACGGCATCAATAACAGGCGCATTTGTTGCACTTGTTGATGCTTTGCAATGGCTGGTCGAGAATAAACGACTTGACCATATACCGCTCCAGGACTTTGTTGCTGCCACAAGCGTTGGCAGGGTAAACGGTGAAATTGTGCTTGACCTAAACTATACAGAAGATTCCCAGGCGGAAGTCGACATGAATATAGTAATGACCGGCAACGGCAAATTCGTGGAAATACAGGGCACCGGGGAGGAAGCATCTTTCTCCAGGGATGAAACCAACAGTATGCTGGACCTGGCGCAGAAAGGCATTTTAGATTTAATTGAATATCAAAAGCAAGTGCTGGGACAAATAGCCCAAAATGTTGGGAGGTAGGCAAATGAAAATTGTACTGGCCACCCACAATGAGGGAAAAGTACGGGAACTGCGCCAATTGCTGTCCGGATCAGGTTTTGAAGTAGTTTCCCTTGCCAATTATCCGGACGTTCCAGAAGTTGTTGAAGACGGGGGTACTTTCGAAGCCAATGCGATTAAAAAAGCAGTAGAAACTGCCGCTGCTGTAGGCGAAATTTCCCTGGCTGATGACTCGGGACTGGAAGTCGACTATCTCGATAAAGCACCCGGGGTTCATTCCGCCCGTTTCGCCGGCCCGGAACGAGATGACAATGCCAACAATCAAAAATTATTGCAGTTATTGAAGGGCGTACCCCGGGAAAAGAGAACAGCGAGATTTAGGTGCGTTATTGCGGTTGCCACCCCAGGTGGCAAAGTCGCCACAGTTGAAGGTTCATGCGAAGGTATAATTGAAACGCAACCCAGCGGCAACGGAGGCTTTGGCTACGACCCTTTGTTCTTGGTACCGGAATACGGAAAAACATTTGCAGAATTGGATGCTGAAACAAAAAACGCTATCAGCCACCGCGGCCGTGCATTAAAAAAAGTACACTCTATTCTTAAGGATTTAAAAGAAGCTGGGGGAATTTTTTTTGAAAATTGGAGTGCTTAGTGACACACATGGCTTAACCAGTGCAGCAGTTCAGGCTGTAAACCAACTGGGCGCAATTGATGCACTGGTTCACACTGGAGATCATTATAGCGACGCCTTACTATTAGGATCATTATTTAAAATACCGGTTTACGCCGTACGAGGCAATTGCGATCCTCACAGCAACGGGCAAGAGGATTTAACAATAACCATTGGCGGATATAAAATTTTTATCACCCACGGCCATTTATACCAGGTCAAGAGCACACTGCAGCCTTTGTTTTACCGCGCCCAGGAGCTTGGAGCAAATATAGTTATTTTTGGCCATACTCATATCCCTTTGGTAACCAGTGAAAACAATATTTTATTGTTTAACCCCGGCAGTACAACCAGACCCCAACCAGGTTATAAAGCAACTTTTGGTCTGATTAACATAACCCCCCAGGGCGTAACAGGAGAAACCTTTGGGTTGTAGTTAATGCTAAATTCGTTTCTCCTATTTCTCTTTTATCCCACTGATGGTGCGGTTATAATTAATTTAGCCACTTAGGGGGGAGTTATCGGTGCTAAAAGGACTTGCTGCCCAGTTTGACTGCATATACAATTAATTGTACAAGTAGTAACCTTAATTCAAGTTTGTCATTCTTTAAACGTAAAATGTCTAATCTTATTAATTATTCAATTACATCTCCGGTGATAACAATGAGGCCAATCAATAATGAGTGAACTTGAAAAAATGCTACGAAAAGTTCTGACTGAAGAACTTCAGCCAATTAATGACATACTTGACCGCATAGAAAACAATGTCCAGAGGATAGAAAGTATGTTCAACGCTTAGAAAGCAATGTCCAACATTTAGAAAGTAATGTTCAACTCATAGAAAACAATGTCCCAAAGCTACAAAAGGATGTTACCACGATTAAAACTGAAGTCCGTGCAGCCTGGTCTGATATACTCAAACTGGATGAACGATTAACAAAACAAGAAGAAAAAATTATTGCAAGATAAAAGGTGAATTTTTGTAAAATGAGTGGCAAATAAAAGACCTTCCTAATAAATCGGAAGGTCTTTTTACATATGGTGCGGGCGAGAGGATTTGAACCTCCACGGGTGTGCCCCACTGGATCCTAAGTCCAGCGCGTCTGCCGTTCCGCCACGCCCGCATTTATATTTATGGTTTTATTATGTTTTACATTTTAGCATGCCTTATTTGAGCTGGTCAAGAAAAAAAACCCGCAAATACTTGGGGTTACTGGCCTCCCGGGAGGGATTCGAACCCCCGACCCACGGATTAGAAGTCCGTTGCTCTGTCCAGCTGAGCTACCGGGAGATAAATATGGAGCGGGTGATGGGAATCGAACCCACGCGACTGGCTTGGAAGGCCAGGGCTCTACCATTGAGCTACACCCGCCCGGCAACTGAACAATATTAATTTGGAGCGAACGATATTATTATACAAGAAAAATTCGCTTGAGTCAAAAAAAATTTTTTGATATTGCGCGTTATTGATGTTTCTAAGACAAAAGCGGTTATTAGTATAACATTTTATGATAAAAATCAATCCTTTGTAAGCTTAACAATAAATTAACAAAACCCTGAAAGCATTTAATTACGCTAAAAAGCCTGCTAATTAGCCTATTTGAATATCATTTATTGATTTTGTAGGAATATTTTTGCTTTATTTTTTGGGTTTTATCCGCTATAATGAACTTATTACGCTATTGATAATTATACTAACTAAGAATTGTAGCGTAACTAACATTTAGTATTTGCGAAATCAGTTGGTCTTTTTTAACCTTTACAAAATCTATAAAGTGCATTATCTTTATTATCATATGTATTGTTTTATAAAGATATTATGAAATATTGTCAATTATATTTTACGCTTATGCTATATTTTTTACAAGGGAGGGTAAACGGGTGCAATTTATTGATTCCGAAAAGAAAAACTTTTTCAATGAAGTTAGAGAAAAAAGCGGCCAGCCCATTGAACTGTGTTACCAGTGCCAAAAATGCGCTTCCGGTTGTATAGCGACGGAATACGCCGATTATTTTCCCAACGAAATATTACGTCTGGTGCAATTTGGCCAAAAGGACAGGGTTTTAGGTTGCTCCAGCATTTGGATATGCTCCAGTTGTGAGACCTGTGGCGCGCGGTGCCCGAACGGCATCAACATTGCAGAAGTGATGGATGCTTTAAAGGAAATGTCAATCCGCGAAGGCAAAGTCAAAGAAAAGAATATCAATTTATTTCACAATGTTTTTTTGGGCTCGGTTAAGACTTTCGGACGTGTGCACGAAAGCAGTATGATGGCAATTTACAAGCTGAAAAGCGGTGACCTGATGTCAGATCTTGATGTAGGCTTGGAGATGTTTAAAAAAGGTAAAATGCCTTTACTGCCTCACAGAATTAAAGCCAAAGGTAAACTTAAACATATATTTTTCAGCACCAATGGCCACGGGCCCCTCAACAAAAATGAAAAACATTGATTTAACTGATTACTTATAATTAACCAAAATGGAAAGGAGTACTCAAATTGAAACTTTCCTATTTTCCCGGATGCTCCTTAAGCTCCACCGCCAAGGAATACGATATGTCCGCAAAGGCGGTCTGCAATGCTCTTGGCGTTGAGCTGGTGGAACTTAAAGATTGGGTGTGCTGCGGGGCCACTTCGGCCCACAGCACCAACCATAAGCTTTCTATAGCCCTACCTTCACGCAATCTGGCGCTGGCCCAGGAATCCGGAATGGATTTGGCAGTTCCCTGTTCAGCCTGTTACAGCCGGGTAAAAAAGGCTGATTATACAATGCGTAATAATGAAAAAATGCGCGGTGAAATTGAGCGCATTGTGGAATTTAAATATAACGGCAGCATTAATGTTTATTCTCTAATTGAAGCCATGGTCAGTAAAATTGGTGTGGATGCCATAGCCAAAAGCGTAAATAAGCCCTTAAAAGGTTTAAAACTTGTATGTTACTATGGTTGCCTTTTAGTAAGGCCACCCGAGGTCACCTGCTTTGACGATACGGAAAACCCGGTCTCCCTTGATAACGTAATGAAAGCAGTTGGTGCCGAGGTAATACCATGGTCTTATAAGACTGACTGCTGCGGCGCAAACCTGGGCTTAACTTCCAGCAGTGTTGTTCAAGGAATGGTCGGACGTTTACTGGATGCTGCCAAAGAAGCAGGCGCAATGGCTATTGTAACAGCATGCCCGCTTTGCCAATCCAACCTGGAAATGCGGAGAAAAGAGCGCAATACTGAATTACCTGCGTTTTATTTCACAGAGCTGGTAGGTATGGCCCTGGATTTGCCGGATTGCAACAAATGGTTTAATCTGCATCTGGTAAACCCAAAGCCGTTGCTGCAGTCACTGTCACTGGCGGGCTAATTTAGGAAGATGGAGGTCTGGCGTACATTGAAAAATAACAATTCCAATAAAAACATCGTTGGTTCCGTATTAATTGTTGGAGCTGGTATAAGCGGTATGCAGTCCGCCCTGGACCTTGCCGAAGTGGGGTACAAGGTTTATATTGTCGAAAAGTCGCCGGCAATAGGCGGGCGTATGCCCATGCTGGACAAAACTTTCCCCACCAATGACTGTTCCATGTGTATTCTCTCCCCCAAATTAGTTGAATGCGGCCGCCACCGTAATATTGAGATTCTAACGTGTTCTCAAATTACGGGCCTTGACGGTAAGGCGGGCAATTATACTGTAACAGTCAACAAGAAGCCACGTTATGTTGACCCGGAGAAATGTTTGGGTTGCGGTTCTTGCGCAGAAGCATGCCCGGTTAAAGTTCCCAATGAATTCAACCAGCTATTAAGTAAACGTAAAGCTATCTATAAACTATACCCGCAAGCCTACCCCAATGCTTACATCATTGACGTTAGAAACTGCTTAAGGCACAAGAACCCCAAGGCCTGTGGTAAATGTATCAAAGCCTGCCCGGTGGATGCCATTGATCACAACATGCAGCCGGAAACAACAACTTTAAACGTGGGCGCCATCATTCTTTGCCCCGGTTATGAATTGTTTGACGCCGAGTTGCGTGGTGAATACGGCTACGGCGTTTATGACAACGTGATTACCAGTTTGCAGTTTGAGCGGATGCTCAGCGCATCAGGCCCCTATGAGGGACATGTGCAGAAAGCTGATGGCACTGAACCTAAAAAAATAGCCTTCATCCAGTGCGTCGGCTCACGTGACGTTTCGCTTTGCCGCGGTTATTGTTCTTCGGTATGCTGCATGTATGCCACCAAGGAAGCAGTTATTGCGAAGGAACATGTCCATGGTTTGGAAACCACCATTTTCAATATGGATATCCGGGCCTTCGGCAAAGACTATGAGAAATATTACAACCGTGCCAAAGACGAGTACGGAGTGCGTTATGTTAAATGCATGATTTCCTCCGTGAAGGAATTACAGCAAACCAAGGAACTTCGCGTCAGGTATCGCACCCCCGACGGAAAGGTTACTGAAGAAGATTTTGACATGGTTGTGTTGTCCGTGGGTTTAAAACCCACCGATGAAACTTTGGAACTGGCCGGCATTTTGGGAATAGAATTGAATCAATATAATTTTTGCCAGTTGAAAGACTTAACCGGGGTTCAGACATCCCGTGAAGGAATCTATGTGGCCGGCGTTTTCAGCGGCCCCAAAGACATCCCGGAAACCGTCATGCAGGCCAGTGCCGCCGCAGGGGACACTGCTGCGTTTTTAGCGCCTGCCCGTAACACACTGGTAACAGAAAGAGAATTTCCGGAAGAAAAAGATGTCAGCGAAGAGGAACCCAGGCTGGGGGTTTTTGTATGCCATTGCGGCATCAACATAGCCAGCGTTGTGGATGTCCCCTCGACCGTCGAATATGTTAAAACCTTGCCCAATGTCGTATACGCGACTAACAACCTGTATGCCTGCTCCCAAGACAGCCAGGCGGCCATGAAGGAGTTAATTGAAAAGCATAAACTTAACCGCATTGTCGTAGCTTCATGCAGTCCACGCACTCACAAGCCTTTATTCCAGGAAACCATGCGCGAAGCCGGTCTTAATCCAAGCCTGTTTGAAATGGCCAATATCAGGGATCAATGCTCCTGGGTGCATATGAAAGAGCCGGAAAAAGCCACACAAAAGGCAAAAGACCTGATTAGCGCGGCTGTGGCCAAGTCTGCAACTTTAAAACCCGTGCACAGCGTTAAAGTTGGGGTTACCAACAACGCACTGGTAATTGGCGGCGGCATCTCCGGCATGGTTGCAGCAACCAGTCTTTCCAAACAAGGTTACAAAGTTAGCTTATTGGAGAAAAGCGACCAACTCGGGGGCACAGCCCTTCGAATTAAAGAAGGCTTTAACGGAGAAGACATTCAAGGTTACGTTAAAGCATTGATCAGCGAGGTCAATAATGACCCGTCAATTGATATATATATGGGAAGTGAAATTGAAGAAGTATCCGGGTATATCGGTAATTTTAAGACCAAGCTGGCTTCCGGTTTGGAAATCAAGCACGGCGTCACCATTATCGCTACCGGGGCTGAAGAGGCCAAGCCCGATGAATATCTTTACGGACAGGACCCGCGGGTTTTAACCCAGTTGGAACTTGATGAAGCTATTGCCAACCTGGATGCCAGAATAAAAAAGGCCAACAATATCGTCATGATTCAATGTGTTGGCTCAAGGGAGGAAGGCAGGCCTTATTGCAGCCGTATTTGTTGCACCAAAACGATGAAGCTTGCGACAAAAGTTAAAGAAATCAACCCCGACGCCTCTCTCGTAGTTTTATACCGGGATATTAGAACCTATAGCTTCAACGAGGATTACTATCGTGAAGCCAGGGCCAACGGGGTAATTTTTGTCCGCTACGAAGTAGAGAACAAGCCGCAGGTGCAACTGGCGGGCGGCAACGGCAACAGCACCTTGCAAGTATCCTTTAAGGATCATATTTTAGGTGAAAATATTACTTTGGATACAGATCTGTTAATCTTGGCTGCTCCAATTAATCCTGCCGTATCCAACCCGCGTATTTCACAGTTATTTAAAGTCCCGCTTAATCCGGACAAGTTTTTCCAGGAAGCACACATGAAACTGCGTCCTGTTGATTTTGCTTCCGAAGGCGTGTATATGTGCGGTTTGGCCCACGGTCCCAAAAATATAGAAGAAAGCATCGCCCAGGCCAAGGCGGCTGCAGGTCGCGCAACCAGCATCTTAAGTCACGCAACGCTGGAATCCAAAGGTGTGGTGGCGGTTGTTGATCCTGATAAATGCGCGGCATGCCTTACCTGTGTACGGCTTTGCCCCTTTAAAGCCCCAAGAATTAACGATAAGCATGTGGCCGAGATAGAAGCAGTAATTTGCCAGGGCTGCGGCACCTGCGCCGGTGAATGTCCCAATAAGGCAATTACCTTGCAAAGTTATAGCGATAAGCAATTGTCTGCCGCAGTGGACGGGCTGTTTCAGGTGGCTCAGAACGATTAAAAAGAACCGGGGTTAATAACCCGGTTCTTTTTTGCACTTTACCAGGAAAGTATAACTGGCCATATTTATGGCCGGAGCTAAGGATAAAAGGTAACGTTTGATTTATATGTTTGATCGAAGATTTTGTTCCCAGGTTTTCTGGTAAATTCGCAGGTCTCTGTCATTAAACAAAACAAATCTTATCTCTTCAGGTATTCTTTTCTCAACTACAAAATCCAACACCGTTTTTACCGCTATTTGAGCAGCCTCAACAATTGGAAACCTATAGGCTCCCGTACTAATGGAAGGGAAAGCTATGCTGCGAATACCTTTTTCATTGGCCAGATTAAGGCTATTCCAATAAGCATTTCGCAGCAACCTGGCTTCATCATTACTCCCTCCGCGCCATACCGGCCCAACAGTGTGGATTACATATTTGGCAGCTAAATTTCCGCCTGAGGTAATAACAGCTTCTCCCGTAGGGCACCCTCCTTGTTTGGCCCTGATTTGCTTGCACTCTGCAAGTATTTGAGGACCGCCGGTCCTGTGGATGGCCCCGTCCACGCCCCCTCCACCCAGCAGACTGGAATTTGCGGCATTTACAATGGCCTCAGTATCCTGTTTAGTGATATCTCCCTGCAAAACCACAATGCAGGTTCCATTAATCGTAAATTCCAACCAAAACACCTCCAAATCATGGGTATATAATCTAAAAACTTGTCATTGCGAGGATTGAAACAACATGGAAGGGATGCCTCCTATAATGGGTACTTGACTTAAGCAGATACTCAGTTGTATTAATAAAGAAAATAACGCAAAAGCAGGTGTTTAAATATGGCAGAAATTAAAGGAGTATTATATCATCCAGATACCGGTGAAGTTCACGTTTCGAGCCACTTTAATATTCCCATTTTGGTGAAGGAGTGGGCCTGAATCTGCAACACCAAGAAGGCCCAGGGTTGGGCTTTTTATCCTGTAGCAGATGTCAATAAAGACCTGAGAAAAGTGAACGGCAAGTGGTATGTGCCGGGCGAAGTCCTGGAAAAGAACAATCAACGCTAGTTTTGGTTGCTGTCATTATGTTTCCTGTCTGAAATTCTTTTCAATATGCCGCTGCATAATATGGCCACTAAAACTCCGGCGGCCATGCTCTTATTTTCAGACAAGCTTGTCCAAGTTGACAGGAGATAATAAGTAAATACAGATAAAAATACGGTAATAGACATGGGCAAAAGAGTTTGACTTCTCATATTGGGCACACCCCTTAGAGAGGTTTTTACGGCAAACACTAGCCGGTGGGAAAAACTACCGGCTTTGACCCACCGGCAATAATAAACTTTTCAATGTCTTTTTATTTACTTTTTTATAAATGATAGGACTGCCTGCTTCATATTATTCTTTTCTACAACCTCACTATGAAGCACTGGCCGCAGGTCAAGATCTTTAAGTCCGGCGGGAACCGGCATTTGACTAAATTCGGACAGCATCTCCAGTAAATCGAACTCGCTTTTACCGTGAGTCTTTTCTTCATCAAGCAGCGCACGGGCAACACTGGCATTAAACTTAAACGGGCTGGCGGTGGATACAATTACCGTATAACTGGGATCGCTACTTTCAGCCAGATATTTTTCGTAAACATTAAGTCCCACAGCTGTATGAGTATCCATAACGTAATTATAGCATTGATAGGCACCACGTATGGTTTGCATCGTTTCTTTATCCGTGGCAAAACTTGACCAGAAAATGCCCAGTATCTTTTCCCTAATTTCTTCCTCGACTTGATAACTTCCGGATTGCTTTAATTGTGACATCCATTTGCGCACAGGTTCTGGATTATGGCCTGTTAATTCAAACAATAGCCGCTCCAGGTTACTGGATATTAATATGTCCATGGAAGGAGAGAGGGTTTTCTTAAATTCACGCATCCGGTTATATACACCTGTTTTAATGAATTCATCCAGCACATCATTGGCATTGGAGGCACAAATCAACTTATTAACCGGCAACCCCATCTCCCGCGCGTAAAATCCCGCCAGGATATTGCCAAAGTTTCCAGTGGGAACAACG
Source organism: Desulfotruncus alcoholivorax DSM 16058 (assembly GCF_000430885.1). GTDB lineage: Bacteria > Bacillota > Desulfotomaculia > Desulfotomaculales > Desulfallaceae > Desulfotruncus > Desulfotruncus alcoholivorax. Next base: position 34,239 of record NZ_AUMW01000010.1, read on the forward strand.
TAGTTAACTTTTTCTCCCAATTGTATCCTGCCTTGTTTAATTAATTCTGCATAAGCTGAAAAATAGTACGCTATCTGCGGAACTAATCTTCCCCAATTGATGGAGTTGGCAGATGAAAACTTGTAATTATATTTCGAAATAATCTGAGCTGTTGCTGTATCGCCAAATATCTCTTTGACCCCGCTTTGCGCGTCATCAAAGTTGCCCCGCACCGCAAAAACTCCAACGTTATTACCCTCCTGGGTAATCATCTGTAACTTTTGAACCTCACTTACCCCTTGTTCTGGATAAAACACTACAATAGCGGTATGCGGTACATCCTTAAACCCTTCAAGCGCCGCTTTACCCGTATCTCCGGAAGTAGCCACCAGGATTAAGATATTTCCTGCTTCACCGGTTTTCTCCATGGACTTAACCAACAGGCGTGGTAAAATCTGCAACGCCATATCCTTAAAAGCGCAAGTAGGGCCGTGCCACAATTCAAGGACACTCAATCCCCGGTCCAGGTTTGCAACTGGTGCTATGTCCGGGTGATCAAAGTTACTGTTATTATATGCATCATTAACACATTGAGTAATTTCATCGCTGGTGAAATCCGATAAGTAAGGTTTTAGTATCTCTGCACATCTTTCGCCATAGGATTTTTGTACCAGTGAAAATATTTCATCCAGCTTAATTATTGGTTTCGATTCGGGAATAAATAGTCCGCCGTCAGGGGATATGCCCTGTTGAATAGCTTCAGCCGAGGTAATTAACTTACCGTCACCCCTGGTGCTTTCGTAAAACATTTTAATTCCTCCCAATATATATGCTTATTACATTAAACAACAGCTTCTTTATGCAGTCAATAAACTAAAAAAAAACACAGCCTTGCAGCTTAATTTATAAATATAACTCCCACTTTCCAAAAACGGCTCCGCACTTGCAGCCATAAGTCACAAAATGTTTCTTGGGGAACTCTTCTATGCCCAGTATGCGAACAGTACTTTTAAAGGTATATATACTGATCCCACACCCGGGGCAATCCTGGCCCTCAATTGTTTTCTTAGCCCTGATCATCGACCATTTAGGCTCGTATGTGGCATACACATAATAATCGGCAAAGCCAAATTTTGTAATTCTATAACGGTCAAGAACCGCCCTGATTGTTTTTAGCATTAATTCCCTGGTTCTTCCGGTTTGAGTTAATAGAAATGTTTGTACTGCAGCCTGAATAACTTGTTGGTCCTCCGCTGAAGGGAAGTCTAGGACGATTGCCGTCTGCATAGTGATTGCCCCCGTATAAATTATTAGGTTCTATTATAATTGACATTTTATTAAATTTTGATACCAAAAGTATTTTTTTGAAAGGCAATGCTATAATTAATTCATACAGATTTTTAGAAAACAGATCTTAACGGAGGTTGCTATGGAAAACAATAAGCTGCGCACAATGGACCAGGTAATTTTATATGATTTGATTCGCACTGCGAGAGGTGAAATAAACTGTGACACTTATATTCAAGGTGGAACAATTATTAACGTATATTCAGGTGAATACATCAAAGCCAACATTGCGATAAAAGGTATGCATATTGCCTATGTTGGAGATTCAGATGCCATGGTAGGTGCAAAGACAAAAACAATACAGGCAGATGATTTCTACCTTTGCCCTGGTTATATTGAGCCTCATGCGCATCCTTTTCAAACCTATAACCCGGTAACCCTTGTCGAAAAAGTAATGACGCTGGGTACAACCACTTTGATTTGTGATAATTTATTTTTCTTCATGAGCATGAAAGTTGAAGACCTTTTGGAACTATGGAAGGAATTATTTAAGCTGCCGGTTAAACTCCTCTGGAGCGTACGGCTGGACCCCCAAACCCAGTCTGAAAAACGGGCTGCCCTCTTTGCGCCGGATCAAATAAAAGCGTTATTGAACACTCCACTGGCCAGGCAAGTAGGTGAACTTACTGACTGGCCCTCCCTGATAGCAGGTAAAGAGCAAATGCTGGAAAATATATTGCTGGCTCTCAGATTGGGCAAAAGAATAGAAGGTCATGCGCCCGGGGCCTCTTTACAAACTTTAAACGCCCTTGCCGCCGGTGGAGTTTCGGACTGCCATGAAAGCATCACCGGAGAGGAAGCGTTAAACCGGCTGAGGCTGGGCATGTATGCAACGCTAAGACATAGCTCATTACGCCCGGACCTGCCCACTTTACTAAAAGAGTTAATTAATTTAAATATTGATCTGCGCCGGTGCATGATTACTACAGATGGTGTTACTCCTCCAAGCATGAAGAACGGTTTTACCGATTATATTTTACGCCTGGCAATTGAATCAGGCGTTCCTGCCATCGAAGCATATAGAATGGCTACCATAACCCCGGCGACATATTATGGTTTAGATCATGAATTAGGCGGAATCGCTCCCTGCAGGCTGGCCGATATTTTATTCCTGGAGCAGCCATCGAATCCTACACCGGTAAAAGTAATGGCCGAGGGACAAATTGTGGCTGAAAATAACAGGCCGCTGGTGAATCTGCCTGAACCAAGCTGGCCCAGATACGGAATTTTAGCAATGAACTCGCTAACTCCGGCAATGAAACCGGAATATATGGTCCCACTGGCAACGGATAGTAAATACCCGGTCATATCGCTGGTTAATCCTGTCATAACCAGGAGAAGGGACTGTAAGCTACCCGCTCAAAACGGATTTATAGATATTTCGCAGGAAAAAGGTTTGATTTACGCCACCTTATTGAACAAAGATGGAAACTGGGCCTGTAATGGTATATTACAGGGATTTGCCGATAATTTAGCCGGAATGGCCTGTTCTAATACCATTACGGGAGATATCATTGTACTTGGCCGTCAGCCCTTGGAGATGCTCCATGCAGTCAAACGAATGTTTGAGATAGGGGGCGGGGTAGTCTTAACGGAAAACAACAGCGTTATATATGAACTGCCCCTTCCGTTAAGCGGTATAATGAGCAGCAGGCCGGTTGACGAATTAATAGTCCAGTGTTCAAAATTATATGAATTGTTGGCGGAACGCGGCCACCCGCACTACGACCTGTTATACACAATTTTATTCCTGTCGGCAACCCATTTACCTGAACTCCGGCTATCACCCGGCGGAATACTCTCAGTAAAAGATAGAAAGATTATCATTCCGGTCCGGCAAATTTAATTTTGAAATATTTTAAAATACTGTTATACTACCGGGTAACGTATTGGATAAATCCTTCAGGAGGATTCGCAGTTGTTTGCAGAAGAAGACAAATGTTTTTATAGTAATTATGAAACTAATATAGAGGTTGGGAATCCGGTTAATTTTCCGGGCGGTTCCCTTATACCTATCATTTCTGTAACCAGTGTCTATGGCGGGACAACCAAACATTCCTGTGTCGGAGGCGGTGGTATCATTCTGGACCCGCTGGCGATAGTTGTTGTTAACAAGAATAAACTGGAAATATGTTTAATAAAGCCAAAAAAACTATACTGCTAACTTATCTTATCTAATCAGCCTGACATCATTACCAATTGGCGGTGGAATAATATAAACATAAACAAAGGAGAGTGCAAATTATGTCAAGTATTATGGAACCAGAGGAACTGTACCTGGAGAAAATTTTACGTGAACTTTACCATGCCCAAAAGTGTACATTTTTTCTAGAAGATGCAATGGGTAAGGTTATTGACAACCTGGGGTTATCGGAGCAACAAGCTATTGATATTACAAAGCTACTAATAGAAAAAAGGCTAATTACTACCAATTCTTTTTTACCTAATACTTTTCTCAGACCTAAGTATATTCGTATGTTTCCAGTGGTTCTTAGCACTAAAGCTATTAACATGATCAAGGATAACGACAATAAAAACCAAGGTGAGTGCTATAATTAACGGCAACTCACCTTGCAATTAACAATTTATATTCCATTACATTACTTTTTCTTTGGCTCACAAGCATTCAAATCATTATTTACATACACTTCGGCAGGTTTGATTTTATACGGTTTGGAATACTTTTTATGTTTTTTACCAGCCATGTTTTGTTTTACTCCTTTCTTATTTGCTTCGGGACAGGTGAAAATGATTATGCTGGATTTTAACTGAGTGTTTCACCCCACATTCCGGGCATACTTTGTTCTGGCCATCTTCAAATCTAATTTCTCCAATATGTTTACCGCAGCAAGTTATCTCAACGCTAAGAATTTTGCCGTTCTCGCGAAAGTTTACCCTGTAATCAGCTACTTTATGATCGCTCATTATATCACCTCAATTTACCGTATTTTACCTCATAAGAAAAATTTTAAACCAAATAACGTTTGTTAAATTATTCCACCCCCGCCTCAACAATTTGCATAGATACCACTCCATCGTAAGCCATATCAATTAAGTGAACGCAGCCACTACCCAAACCCATTAATTTGGCAATTTGTTTTTTACTAAGTTTGGCAATGAATTGTCCTGCCAGATTCTTAATCAATTGTGTCGTCTCAAAACAAATAGGGTCCGGAGCCCTTAGAATAGACCCTGTCGTTTTAACTATCTTATACTGCAAGTCCAACTCCAGATCAAGATTCATTTCATGAAATGAATCACTTAACTTTACATTAACCTCATAACCTTTACCGTTTATAAAGTCAACTGACTGTTGTTTAAATCGATTAAATAGATTTGTGGAGCGAGAATATGACACATACTCATCCCATTTTTGAGTAATTTTATCAAGGTTGCTATAGTAGCGGCAGGAACCTAAATAAAACTTTTCCCAAAAATCATTGTAAGCTGATGTTGAAGAATACCCTCGTTTTTCCCAAATAAAAGTTTCTGCTTGAATAATTCCACGCACTGTTTCAGCAAGCAGCGACAGTGGAAATGCTCCCAAGCTGCCGGCTGCTTTTTTTAATACAGGACCACAGTTGAAATATGCCTCTTCCCCTAACAAGCCATCTATTCTGGACACTTTAACAGGAGGAGAATAACTTTCAAGTATGGCATCTATAATCTTAAAGCTTTGTGCCTCAACTTTTAAAATAACACCGGCTTCACAATCGGTCCCGCAATAAACGGTTTGCGCTTCCAGCACGTCACCGGTCAATTGCCTGACGCTGGTATGCCAGTGACGCTGTAGGATGTTTGACATGTCTTTCCCCCCTTTGACCTATTATACTTGAAAAAGTCTTATTTTTTGTGAAAAATATTCATAAATATAATCTAGTGCGAAGGGTTTTAGATAATTTCGCTGAATTAATTACTTTTAAGCGGAGGTGATTTAAATGTCATTTATTCAAAAAATTGCCGAAAGTGCCAAACAATTTGGAAGCAAAGCCAAGGATTTAAGCGGTAAAGCAGGAGACAGGGCCAGGGATTTAACTAAAAAATCATCTGAGTTGATAGAAGTAACTAAAATGAAACACGAGTTGAGAAAAATGGAAAAAGAAATGGAAAATAACCTTGCGGGTATTGGGGCATTGTATTACCAACAGCAAACCGGACGGGATAGTGTAGAAGAAGAACTTAAACGCTTAATTGATTCTACCAAAGAACTTGAAATCGAAATGAAAGATCTGGAAGATCAGATTAAATCTATGCAACCGGCACCGCCAATGTGTTCCGATTGCGGTAAAGAACTCCCTGAGGGTGGAAAATATTGTAGTTACTGCGGCAAAAAGATCATAGAATAAAGAAACCTATCAAAGCGATAATTTTTCTGGAAAGGAAAACCTATGAGCCAAGACAGAGAATTTGAACTTAATTTTTCTGAAAATGTTATGAATATGATCGAGCAATTTTCAGCCAAAACCGGCTGGAGCGAAGAACAGGTTGTAGAACATATAATTCATGAGTATCTTATGAACCAGATCAGGATAATTGAAAAAAGAGCAGCTGAAACAAAATCAGATGTAAATGAATTAGTAAATTTGCAATTTGAAAGATTATTGGAATTTCTGCTTAGTAAATATAGGTAAAGAGGTCCGGTCTAACCGGACCTCTTGTTTTCAGATTTGCAACTCCGGTATATTTTTATATAGTTCAAGTGCCTCGGGATTGGCCAGGGCATCTCTATTCTCAACAGGTTCATTGTGGATAATATTACGTACAGCAAGTTCCACTTTTTTACCGCTAATGGTGTATGGAATATCATCAATAGGGATGATTTTTGCGGGAACATGTCTGGGTGTCGCGTTTTCCCGAATTACCCTCTTAATTTTGGCAACGAGGTCATTGTTAAATTCCACGCCATCGCTTAGTTTAATAAATAGCACCACCCTGACGTCATTATCCCAGTTTTGGCCTACTACCAGGCTGTCTTTTATCTCTTCGAGCGATTCCACCTGCCGGTAGATTTCCGCAGTGCCTATACGCACACCGCCAGGATTTAAAGTGGCGTCAGATCGGCCATAAATGATAACCCCACCTGTATCAGTTATCTCAATATAATCTCCGTGGTGCCAGACATTTTCAAAAACGCTGAAATACGCTTTTTTATATTTTTTGTCTCCCTCATCATTCCAGAAATATATAGGCATGGAAGGAAAAGCCGCTTTACAAACAAGTTCACCCTTTTTATTGAGTAATGAATTGCCTTGATGATCAAAAGCATCAACAGCCATTCCCAAGCCCCGGCACTGAAGTTCTCCCGCGTAAACAGGGCCAATGGGGTTGCCCAGGGCAAAGCAGGATATAATGTCGGTTCCTCCGGAAATCGATGAAAGACAGACGTCTTGCTTAATATCACGATAGACATACTTAAAACTTTCTACCGAAAGTGGTGATCCTGTTGATAAAATTGCTTTTAATGCAGACAAATCAAATAACTGCGCTGGTTTTACTCCTTCCTTTTCAATAGCCGCCAGGAATTTGGCACTTGTACCAAACACACTGACTTTTTCATCTTGAGCCATTTTAAACAGCGTTTCCGGACCGGGATAAAAAGGGGACCCGTCATAAAGCAGCACCGTTGCTCCTACAGCCAACGAACTGACCAGCCAATTCCACATCATCCAACCGCAGGTAGTAAAGTAGAATATCGTGTCTTCACGTTTTAGGTCCGTATGCAAAATAAGTTCCTTTAAATGTTGGATCAGCGTCCCACCGGCGCCGTGAACGATACATTTTGGAACACCTGTGGTGCCGGAGGAATACATGATATACAGGGGGTGATCAAAGGGAAGCTGCTCAAATTCAATTTCCAGGTTATCCAGTGGTGATAGAAAATCAGAAAAAATTACAGCACCAGGCAGGCCGGAAAGGTCCGGGGCAGTCTCTGTGTAGGGAACTACAACAACTTTTTCAATAGAAGGAATTTCTTTAACAATGCTGGCAACTCTGCCTAAGGAATCAATTTTTTTACCGTTGTAAAAATATCCATTTGCGGTAAACAAAATTTTGGGCTGGATCTGACCAAAACGGTCCAAAACTCCCTTGATTCCAAAGTCCGGGGAACATGAAGACCATATGGCCCCTATGCTGGTTGCAGCAAGCATGGCCATAACCGTTTCAATCATGTTGGGCATAAACCCAGCTACGCGATCGCCAGCTACAATACCCGTTTCGCGCATTGCCGCTGCCAACCGGGCCACTTGGTCATAAAGCCCGGCGTAAGTAATCCGCCTCGGTTCTTGTCCCTCGCCTTGAAAAACCAGGGCAATCTTATCATCACGATAGCGTAATAAATTTTGGGCAAAATTGAGCCTCGCCCCCTGGAACCAGCGAGACCCCATCATATCATCCTGGTTGATAACAACACTTTCCCATTTACTTGAAGATATTATTCCACAGAATTCCCAAACGGCTGACCAAAAATCGGCCAGGTTATCGATTGACCACTTGTACAATTGATTATAATCCAAGATATTATTTCCTAATGAACTGTTTACAAAAGCAATAAATTTTGTCATATTCGCATTGTTAACTCTTTCCTGCGAAGGAACCCATAATGGCTGCTTCATTTCTTTATTTCCACCTCCGGCATTGATAAATTCAATAGCGTAAAAAACTAATATCTTTATAAATGCAATATATATGCCAATATGCGCAAACTTTATAAAATGTTTTAATTTTCAAACAAAAAACCCAATCCGGTTTGATCATAAAATAGTAAATGTAATAATAATTTACACTTTTATATCCCCCATGATAAGCATGGCGACATATTAACACAACCGTAATTGACATAAAAAAACTATTTAAGATAATATAATTAAAATTACAATATTATTGGAGGTAGCCAGTGCAATATAGTGAGAAGATCAGTTTAATTGCGCGGCTGATAAAAGAATCTACAAAAACAATCGCACTTACAGGCGCCGGCATTAGTACGGAAAGCGGCATTCCCGATTATCGCAGCCCGGGCACAGGCCTCTGGGAAAAACACGACCCTGCAAAAACCGCCAGCCTATCTGCTTTACGCAGAGACCCGGCCGGTTTTTATTCAACTAACTTAAAACGGTGGATCGAATTTAACAGCGCTAAACCCAATATAGCACACTATGCGCTGGCACATCTAGAGAAAATTAATTTGTTGCTCGGTGTAATCACCCAAAATATTGACAGCCTGCATGTACGCGCCGGATCAACCAGGGTATGGGAAGTTCATGGCCATTTGCGCACGTGTCAGTGTTCAGAGTGCAGAGAACGGTACCCGTTCGAAGAGCTTACAAAGCGTTTTAATGAAGGTGAAAACCCACCATTATGCTCATTGTGTTCCGGGGTTTTACGACCGGATGTGGTGCTTTTTGAGGATAAAATGAGTGAAGCGTTTTACCAGGCGTCACAAGTAATCTCCGGATGTCAGCTAATGCTCGTCGTAGGCAGCAGCCTAACAGTTTACCCTGTTGCCGGGCTTCCGGGCGTGGCAAGACAATTGGTTATTATTAACCGGACACCGACCCAGTGGGATGAAGAAGCAACTGTGTTGGTTAATGAAAGCGCCGGAAAAGTCATGCGAGACGTTTTGGCTGAACTTGGTGCAGAAATACCCGAGTTGAATAAATTTTAATAGTTTAGTTCAAATTCAGCCCCCAAGGGCAAATGATCAGAAGCCTGGCTATTAATTAACAATGGCTTAATCAACTTCCAGTGAGCAGAATAAAATATATAATCTATTTTATGCTCCGGCTTGTTGGCGGGAAAAGTAGGCCAAAGTCCTTCCGGGTCCACCGGTTGGAACAAGGTCTTTATTTTTTTAATTTCATCGGACTCAGGTTTGGCATTAAAATCTCCGGCTAAAATTAAGGGTCCGGTTTCATTGCCGATATATTCTATTATCTTTTTTACTTGTTTTATCCTTTCTAACTGGTTAAGGCCAAGATGAACGCAAAAAAAGGATATATCCCTGATATCCGTTTTAATTTTAACTTTTAATAAACATCTTTTTTCCCACTTGCTGGGCAGCGGGTAATTAACGCATTCACTAATAGGAAATATAGAAAGAACCGCATTTCCAAATCGCGGTAAACCGAGGCATGTTATTGTCGGGCCGAAAGCGGATTGCATACTCAGCATTTGACCAAGTTTGCGGTATTGTATTTTAAACCCGCTTCTTGGACGCAAATAATCAACCTCTTGCAATCCGGCAATAACAGCTCCTGTACTTGCAATGGTAGAAGCTATAGCTGGTAGTGAAACCTCGCCGTTAATACCCATACCGTTTTTAATATTATAGGTAACAACAGTTAACTTCATAATTGCTCCTCCATAAACAATAATCATTATTAGACCTTCATGCCACTAGCGTGGCACCAGCAGATAATGAAAAAGTATGACAGAGGGCTGGTAGCTCCCCGCAAGCGATATACGAAAGCGACGGTAACAGCACCCGGCGAAGCCTCGTTAGCGAAACCGGACGAGCGGGCGTGATGCCCGCGAAAGCCAGAACTGAGCTAGGACGGCGAATTGAGGGCGGTCCGGTTTCGCAAGGGGCGAGCCGTTGGTGCTGTCGGCGCTGGAGTTCTGAGCGCAGCGGGGTACACCGGCCCTCAGGTAAAAGTTTTTTCTGGATAGTTTTATGCCAAGTTTTGGGGTTATAATAAATATAATAAAAGCCCAGATATCAATTGAGGAGCCTTGACTAATGTGCATTACCATTTTAGGAATTGAAACTTCCTGCGATGAAACATCAGTTGCCGTGGTGGAAAATGGAACTATAGTTAAATCTAATATTATTTCATCACAAATCGAAGTACATCAAAAATTCGGTGGGGTAGTACCTGAAATTGCTTCCCGAAAACACCTTGAATTAATCAACGTTGTTGTTAAACAAGCTTTGGATAAAGCAGCTACCGGTTTTGGCCAGATCAACGCTGTAGCCGTAACTTACGGGCCAGGGCTGGTTGGTGCGCTCCTGGTTGGTGTGGCGGCCGCAAAAGCAATCGCCTTTGGCCTGGATATACCCCTCATAGGGATAAACCATATGGAAGGTCATGTTTATGCCAATATGCTGGCCCATCCCGATCCCGAATTTCCAATTATTTGCCTGGTGGTTTCCGGAGGACATACTGATTTAGTTTTAATACAAAGCCATGGTAGTTACCAATTAGTCGGCAGCACCAGAGACGATGCAGCGGGTGAAGCCTTTGACAAAGTGGCCAGGGTGCTTGGTTTAGGTTATCCGGGCGGGCCGCAAATTGACACGCTGGCAGCTATGGGTGACGATAAAGCAATTGCTTTTCCCCGCGCATATCTGGAAGAAAACAGCCTGGATTTCAGTTTCAGCGGCGTTAAAACAGCAGTTATCAATTACCTTAACCAGTGCAAGCAAAAAGGGATTCCGGTAAACAAACCTGACGTCGCGGCAAGTTTTCGCCGGGCTGTAGTTGATGTATTAGTAGATAAAACTATACAAGCTGCTAAATCATTTGATACCAAAACCATTATGCTGGCAGGCGGGGTAGCTGCAAATAAACTGTTAAGAGATGAATTAAGTAACCGTACCGCTAGCATGGGGCTGGATTTACTAGCCCCTCCGCCGATTCTTTGTACAGATAATGCCGCAATGATTGCTTGTGCCGCTTACTTCAAGTATTTACGTCATGATTTTGCTCCGCTGACATTAAACGCAGTACCCGGTCTTAAACTTGGAGAGGATAGATATTAAATCAATGGATTTTTCCACAAAATAAACAGCAGTTTACACTACATTTTATGAAATTATGATTTACACATATCACAAGCTGATCAAAATCCCCGTCATTCAACGTTTATTATTTTATCCTAATATAGGTATTTTGCTAAGCAAAGTAATATTTTCACATAAAATAGCCTGCTGCTGCTGTGGATAATGTGGATAAGTCTGTTAATAACTTGATAAATCAGTGGTTAACTTGTGGGTGATCTATTGAAAAATAACTTGCCGAATAATGTCGAAAGGCTTATTTACTGGGCTGCCGGTCATAGCAATATTCTGCCGTTAACTTCTCAGTGTAATGTGAAATGTGTATTTTGCAGCAACTTGCAAAATCCACCCGGTGTTGAAGCATTCAATCTCAAACCGCTAAAAACTGAACAATTATCCAACATCATAACGCTTCTGGACCCCCGAAAACCAGTCGTAATTGGAGAGTCGGCAACAAGAATTAATGAAGGTGAACCTTTTACCCACCCTAAAATCAAAGAATTTTTATCCACAATACGCCAAGCCCTGCCACATACTACCATCCAGATAACCACCAACGGTTCACTGCTGGATGCCGGGCAGTTGGAGTTTTTACATTCTATCTCACCGGTAACCATTTATCTTTCGCTCAATAGCCTCAACCTGCGCCGGCAGATAATGGGCGATTTGCGTTCTGAAAACGCGGTCGCGGCAGCGGCCTTGCTCGGCCAATACGGATTAAACTGGCACGGCAGTGTTGTGGCCATGCCGCACCTGACAGGTTGGGAAGATTTAAAGGAAACTATATCTTATCTTGATAGCTGCGGGGCACAAACCATTCGGATATTCATACCTGGTTTTACCCGCCTGGCGCAAGCACAATTGCGATATCCCGGCACTATGCCTGAACAACTTAGACAAACAGTTGCCGAACTCGCCTCAAAAACCAAAGCACCGCTAACTGTAGAGCCACCTTTGATAACCGATTTGCAACCGGAGGTAGCCGGTGTTATACCAAATTCACCTGCTTTTACAGCAGGAATCAGGCGGGGGAATATAATCCAAACTGTTAATGGGAAAGAGGCTTTTTCCCGGGTTCATGCTTTTTACATGGTAAAAAAGACGGCAAATCCAATTCTGCTGGCAAGAAACGGAGCCAAGGCCAATAAAGTTGTTATCAATAAGGCCGCCGGGGAAAGCTCCGGCCTGGTAATGGAGTACGATATAGATTTATCCTTGATTGAGGATATCACCCAAATCTCGTTAAGGAGGTCGGCAGCCAATACCGTGTTGCTTGCCTCGGAAATGGCAGCAAAAGTTTTAACCATGGCCCTTAATAAATATAATAATGATCAGTTATTTACGGTTATTCCTGTTCCCAATCTTTTTTTCGGAGGTTCTATAAAAACGGCGGGATTATTGGTGATGGACGATATAATCAATACTTTGGGGGATTATTTAAAAAATAAATACTCCACCCCGGATCTTGTTATTTTACCGCAGATTGCCTTTGATCCCGGCGGACGGGACCTTTTAGGCAGGCACTGGTCCGAAATAGAGTCAATTTTTTCCATACCGGTAGAAGTTTTGTAGAGTTAAATTGTCCCTCAAAAAATATTAATACTCTTTTTTTTGGTTTAAAGTTATGCTATCTTTTTAATAATCGGTGAAGGGAGGTTTAAAGTTGTACTGGCAAAAGGAATATGAAACCATGCCGCGGGAACAGTTAAAGGATCTACAAGTTGAACGGTTGAAGCAGACAGTTCAGCGTGTCTATGATTATGTTCCTTTTTATCGCAATAGTTTCGATAATGCAGGCATAAAACCAGGTGATATTAATTCTTTAGATGACCTACAGAAATTACCTTTTACAACAAAGCAAGATTTAAGGGATAATTATCCTTTTGGATTGTTTGCCGTACCCATGGACAAGGTAGTCAGAATCCATGCTTCCTCAGGCACCACCGGCAAACCTACTGTGGTGGGCTACACTCAGGAAGATATTACCAACTGGTCTGATTTAATGGCGCGGGCACTGGTTATGGCTGGCGGTACTACCAGCGACGTAGTGCAAAACGCTTACGGCTATGGTTTGTTTACGGGTGGTATGGGAGTCCATTACGGTGCGGAGCGACTTGGAGCCACGGTGGTTCCTATTTCAGGCGGCAATACTTCCAGACAGATCATGTTAATGCGGGACTTCGGTACCACAATTCTTACCTGCACACCATCTTACGCCTTGTTCCTGGGCGAGGAAATTATCAACGCAGGGATAGATCCGAGGGACCTGAAGTTAAAAGCCGGCATCTTTGGCGCTGAACCATGGAGCGAACGCATGCGGGCCCAGCTGGAAGCAAAGCTTAACATAATGGCGCTGGATATATACGGGTTAAGCGAGGTCATGGGTCCCGGCGTTTCAATGGAATGCCCCGAAAAAAATGGCATGCATATATTTGAAGATCATTTTATTGCTGAAATTATCGACCCGGAAACAGCTAAACCACTACCATACGGAGAACCGGGCGAACTTGTGCTAACATCCTTAACCAAGCAAGCGCTGCCCATCATTCGCTACCGCACCAGGGATATAACAGTTCTCCGGGAGGATAAATGCGGCTGTGGGCGAACCTTTGTACGCATGCAGCGCGTTACCGGGCGCACTGATGATATGCTGATTATCAGGGGAGTTAACGTTTTTCCGTCTCAGATTGAAAGCGTATTGCTTGAGTTTGGCGACACAGAGCCACATTACCTGCTTGTGGTCGACCGTAAGGGTACGTTGGATGACCTTGAAATTTGGGTGGAAATAAGTGACAAGTTCTTCTCAGATAAAGTAAGGGCATTAGAGGACCTGGAAAAAAGGCTTAAAGCCCGGATTCTTAGCGTGCTGGGCATTTCCGCCCGCATAAAATTAGTCGAGCCGCGGACGATCCCGCGTAGTGAAGGAAAAGCCAAAAGAGTTATGGATAAGCGGGAAATATAAAGGAAATGGGACACACCTCCTTTCGAAGGAATGTCCCAAATAAATAGATAGGGGGATGTGCAGGTGAAAGTAAAGCAGATATCAGTCTTTTTAGAAAATAAATCGGGCCGCTTGGCACAGGTAACCAGGGTTCTTGGGGACAATAACATCAATATTAGAGCCCTTTCCATTGCCGACACCACCGATTTCGGTATTTTGCGCCTAATCGTAAATAACCCTGACTCAGCTTACCGGGTCTTGAAGGAAGCCGGTTTCACCGTTAGCACTACCGATGTCATAGCAGTGGAAGTCAAAGACGACCCGGGTGGATTGGCTAAAGTTCTGGAAATATTGCAAAACGTTCACATTAACATAGAATACCTTTACGCCTTTTTACAAAAAGCAACCAATGCAGCCCTGGTGGTTTTCCGAGTTGAGCAACTTGACGAGGCAATTAAGGTTTTACAGGAAAACAACGTCAGCATTCTTGAAGGCAGTAAAGTTTACTCATTATAAACTTCCATAACGCTACCGCGTTGCCGCCTTAACCACAATTTTGATGAGCAATGATTTATTATTGCTTATTTATCCTTCCATACAATTTAGGAAGGATTTATTTTTTTACGAAAGAATAATATCAAAAACTGAAAAATTTCTGTTGAAAAGTATTTATGGAGGAATTACCGTGTCTAAAAACGAATTAAGAAATAATGTAATTGCCAAGCGAAACACCCTGTCAACTCAGGAAATAGAACAAAAAAGCCAAGCAATTATCAAAAAATTATTTACTCTTCCGGAATATCAAAATGCCAACACGATCATGGCTTATATAGATTTCCGCAATGAAGTGCAAACTTCCGGCATAATCAAAGACGCGCTGACAAACGGCAAAAAAATAGCCGTACCGGTAACCGATATTAAAAACAAAAAGCTCACTCCTTCATTGCTGCATGATTTCCCGGGCGATCTGGCACCTGGGGCATGGGGGATTCTGGAACCGAGGCCGGAATGTGTCAGACCCGTCGATCCCGAACAGATCGACCTGGTGCTGATTCCCGGGGTAGCTTTTGATAATGTTGGAAATAGGCTTGGCTATGGTGGTGGTTTTTATGACCGTTTTTTGTTGCGTACCCGCAAGGACGTAATTCTTTTAGCACTGGCATTTGAATTGCAAATTCAACCTAATGTTTATCATGAAAAACATGATATTCCAATACAGTTGCTTGTAACTGAAGAAAGGATAATGGATTTTCGCTAATTTAATATCGATTTCTTTATAGCTCGGGCTAAATATCCTGGGCTAATGTATTGTTTTTGAAACAATGAGAGGAGGGAAATGGTTTGTCGGCATGCAAGTGTGAGCAAAACCTGGAAGCTAATTATCAAAAATTGCAAAAAGTGTTTGACAAATACCGGAATGTAAAGGGAGCATTAATTCCTTTGCTGCAGGAAGCACAGGAAATTTTCGGTTACCTGCCCGGTGATGTCATGAAAAAAATCTCCCGGGAAATTGGCGTACCTTTCAGTAAAACTTTCGGTGTGGCTACTTTTTATTCCCAATTCCACCTGAAGCCCCGTGGGCGCAATATTATTAGGATGTGCCAGGGTACTGCCTGCCACGTGCGTGGTGCTGCCAAAGTATTTGATGCAGTTTCCACAGATCTTGGGGTGGGCAGAAATGAGACAACCGCAGATCATCGCTATACGCTTGAAACCGTGGCCTGCCTGGGCGCATGCGGCTTGGCGCCGGTTATGATGGTTAACGATGATACTCATGGCCGCTTAACCCCTGACAAGGCCGTTTCTGTAATTAAAGAGTACGAATAGGAAGGAGGCCTGGCAATTGAATAACTTATTGGATAAATGTTGTGACAAGTGCACCCATGAGCCGCAAAATCCGTGCCGGGACTTCATCAAGTGCCGCAAAGAAGGTCCTATTTGCCACCAGGACGAATCCTGCCGGAAAAAAAGAGCGGATATTCTTGCCGGAATTCACCTGCCTGAAGGATCAGAAAAGAAAAATATTTTGATCTGCGCCGGTACAGGCTGCACTTCATCAGGCTCGAGGAAACTTGTCGATGTGCTAAAAGAAGAACTGCAAAAACATAATCTTGCTGATAAAGTTAAGGTAACTATTACCGGCTGTCACGGCTTTTGTGAACAGGGCCCGCTGATGATTGTGGAACCCGATAAAACTTTTTATGTGCGGGTTCAGGATAAAGATGTGCCGGAAATTGTTGAGCAAAACCTGTTAAACGGCCAAATAGTTGAAAGATTGCTTTACAAGGATCCAACCACCGGAGAATTGGCAAAAACTTATGAGACTGTGCCTTTTTATGCCAAACAACAAAGGCTGGTACTGCATAATTGCGGGCATATCAATCCCGAAGATGTTGCTGAATACGTGGCCAACGACGGTTATGCAGGCTTTGCTAAAGCTCTGTTTGAGTTGAAACCTGAAGAAGTGGTGGAAGAAGTTAAAAAATCCGGTTTACGCGGGCGCGGTGGAGCCGGCTTCCCCACGGGTATGAAGTGGGGTTTCGTCAGACAAGCGCAAGGTGATAAAAAATACGTGGTCTGCAATGCGGACGAAGGCGACCCGGGCGCTTTCATGGATCGCAGTGTTTTGGAAGGCGACCCCCATGCAGTGATTGAAGGTATGTTGACCTGCGGTTACGCAGTTGGTGCGGATGAAGGTTATATTTACGTCCGGGCCGAATATCCCCTGGCTATTGAACGTTTAAAAATAGCCATATCCCAGGCCGAAAAATATGGCATCCTCGGCGACAACATTTTTAATTCGGGCTTTAACTTCCACCTCAAAATCAAGGCTGGTGCGGGCGCTTTCGTCTGCGGCGAGGAAACCGCACTATTGACTTCCATAGAAGGAAACCGGGGCATGCCCAGGGTCAGGCCGCCGTTTCCCGCTCAAAGCGGTTTGTGGGGTAAACCAACCAACTTGAATAACGTTGAAACTTATGCCAACGTGCCTTACATTCTGCGCAACGGCGGAGAGGTGTACGCCAAGCTGGGCACAGAGAAAAGTAAAGGCACCAAAATATTTGCCCTTACCGGTAAAGTAAACAACACCGGTCTTGTTGAAGTGCCTATGGGCATGACCCTGCGTGATATTATTTTCACCATCGGCGGCGGCATTCAAGGCGGTAAGAGATTTAAAGCCGTGCAGATCGGCGGCCCGTCGGGCGGCTGCATCCCTGAAGAAAATTTAGACCTGCCGGTTGATTATGATTCCCTGACCGCTGCAGGAGCCATGATGGGGTCCGGCGGACTGGTAGTCATGGACGAAACCACCTGTATGGTTGACGTTGCCCGTTTCTTCCTGACTTTCACTCAGGCTGAGTCCTGCGGTAAGTGTACACCTTGCCGCGAGGGCACCAAGCGGATGCTGGAAATCCTCACCCGCATTTGTGACGGTAAAGGCGAGATGGAAGACCTGGATACTTTAGAGCGCCTGGGCCGGGTAGTTAAGAATACCGCCCTGTGTGGTTTGGGACAAACATGCCCGAATCCGATTCTCTCAACCCTGCGTTATTTTAAAGACGAATACCTTGCCCATATTCAAGATAAGCGTTGCCCGGCTGGAGCCTGCACCAGTCTGCTGGTGTACGTGATTGATCCGG
The DNA here is from genome assembly GCF_000430885.1 of Desulfotruncus alcoholivorax DSM 16058. GTDB lineage: Bacteria > Bacillota > Desulfotomaculia > Desulfotomaculales > Desulfallaceae > Desulfotruncus > Desulfotruncus alcoholivorax. The sequence continues at coordinate 51,925 of NZ_AUMW01000010.1, forward strand.
AAAAATGCAAAGGCTGCGGCAAGTGCGCCAAAAACTGTCCGGCCGGCGCCATTACCGGCGAAAAGAAAGAACCGCATACTATTGACACCACAAAATGTATCAAGTGCGGCGCTTGTATCCAAGGTTGTAAGTTTGAAGCTATTTACAAGGCTTAACACCAACTCTCTGCAAAGGAGGGAAATTAGTTGTCATATGTATCCCTAACCATCAACGGGATTAAAATATCAGTTCCCAAAGGCACCACTGTGCTGGACGCCGCCAGGCAGGCCAGGGTATTCATACCCACTTTCTGCCACGATCCCGATATCCCGCGCTTCGGTGCTTGCCGCATCTGCGTGGTGGAAATTCCGGGGATGCGCAATCTGCCGGCATCCTGCGTAACCGAGGCCACCGAGGGGATGGAAGTATTCACCGAGTCCCCCGCAGTGGTGGAAGCGCGCAAAACCATCCTTGAACTGTTGCTGGCAAATCACCCCCAGGATTGCCTGACCTGCGAAAAGAACGGCGATTGCAGGCTGCAGGATTATGCGTTTCGCTACGGCGTCAAAGAGTCCGGTTTTAAGGGAGAGCGGAAGGATTATCCCCTTGACGATTCCAACCCGTATATAATTCGCGATGCTTCCAAGTGCATTCTCTGCGGGCGTTGTGTGCGCACCTGTAACGCCATCCCGGAAAGAAGCATCATTGATTTTGGTTACCGCGGCTTTGCCACCAAAATCGTCACCGCTATGGATACTCCGCTGGGAGAATCAGATTGCGTTTACTGCGGCCGATGTGTAACGGTTTGCCCGGTGGGAGCGCTGACCTGGAAGCCTCTAGCCGGCAAAGGCCGCATTTGGGAAATGCAAAAGCAGGAAGTAACGTGCACTTTTTGTGACAGTGGCTGTACATTTTATGTGCTAAGTAAAAATGGTAAAAATATTGGTGTGGTACCCAAGGCGCCCGGCAATGGCAGGCCTCTTTGCCTCAAAGGCCGGCTGGGACTTGAACTAAAGTACCTGGATGCGCCGCCGGCACCTCACTTGAAAAAAGACGGCGAATTTGTTGAAGTGTCCTGGGGCGAGGCGCTGGGACTCCAAGATATCATCTCCAAGCTCAACAAAGACTAGTAAAGGAAGGAGGGATAACTTCCGGTGGCAGAAGTAACTTTAACCATTGACGGTCTTCAAGTGACCGTAGCCAAAGGGACAACCGTGCTGGAAGCCGCCAGACAGGCCGGGGTTTTCATCCCCACTTTTTGCCACGACCCGGAACTGACAAGGTTTGGCGCCTGCCGCATGTGCATAGTGGAAATTCCAGGCATGCGCAATCTGCCTGCTTCCTGTGTTACAGAGGCTGCAGAAGGTATGGTGGTTTACACCGAATCAGAGGCAGTAATTGAAGCCAGAAAGACCATTCTGGAACTCATGCTGGCCAATCACCCAATGGACTGCTTAACTTGTGGAAAAAACGGCGAATGCAGCCTGCAGGATTATGCGTACCTGTACGGTGTTAAAACAGAATCGTTTGGTGGCGAAAAACACGCTTATCCCCTTGAAAATGACAACCCATTTATCGTCAGGGATATGAACAAGTGTATTTTATGCGGCAAATGTGTCCGTGCTTGTGCCGAAATTCAGGGCAAAAATATAGTAGATTTCGCGTATCGCGGCTTTGATGCCAAGATAACTCCTGCAATGGATGTTCCCCTTTCAGCATCGGAATGTGTTTTTTGCGGCAACTGCGTTGCCGTTTGCCCGGTAGGAGCGTTGCAGGAAAAAGGCCTGCGCTCGGCTGCCAGAACCTGGGAAGTGAAAAAAGTAAAAACCACTTGCCCCTATTGCGGAACCGGATGTAGTTTTGAATTGAACGTTAAAGACAATAAGGTTGTTGGGGTGACCTCCTGTGACGGTGACGTAAACGGCAGGGCCCTGTGCGTAAAGGGGCGTTTCGGTTACGGGTTCATCCATCACCCCGACCGCTTGACCAACCCGTTAATCAAGAAAAACGGAAAGTTTGTTGAGTCTTCCTGGGAAGAAGCAATCGGCCTGGTAGCTGCAAAATTAAGCGCAATAAAGGCTAATTATGGCCCGGACTCGCTGGCTGTACTGAGTTCAGCCCGCTGCACCAATGAAGAAAACTACCTGATGCAAAAATTTACACGCGCAGTACTCGGTACCAACAGTATCGACCACTGCGCCCGTCTCTGACACGCTCCGACAGTCGCCGGTCTGGCGGCTTCATTCGGAAGCGGAGCAATGACCAACAGTATCAAAGAAATTGCCGGAGCTGATTTTATCCTGGCCATCGGCACCAACACCACGGAATCGCACCCCATCATCAGCTTGCAAGTTAAGAAAGCCAAGCGCAACGGGGCAACTCTGGTAGTGGCTGATCCCAGGCGCACTGAAATCGCAGAGCTGTCTGATATTCACATGCAGTTGAAATCAGGCTCCGACATCGCCCTGTTAAATGCCATGGCCAATGTTATTATTGCAGAGGAAATCTGGAATAAAGAATTTGTCTCCACCAGAACAGAGGACTTTGAAGCCCTGAAAGCGACAGTGGCCAAATATACACCGGAATATGCCGAAGGCCTTACCGGAATTCCAGCTGATGTAATACGTGAAGTAGCCAGGGGCTACGCCAAGGCTAATAATGCCACAATCCTTTATACAATGGGCATTACCCAGCATATTTGCGGTACCCATAATGTATTTGCTGTTGCCAACCTGGCGATGTTGTGCGGCCAAATAGGCAAACCAAGCAGTGGGGTTAACCCCCTGCGCGGGCAAAACAATGTCCAGGGCGCCTGCGATATGGGAGCCCTGCCCAATGTTTACACCGGCTACCAGGCTGTAACCGTCGAAGATAACCGCGGCAAGTTTGCCAAAGCGTGGAACGTGGGAGAACTGCCGGCCAAGCCTGGCTTAACCGTCGGTGAAATGATGGAGGCTGCAGCCGAAGGCAAAGTCAAAGGCATGTATATCATGGGTGAAAACCCGGTACTGTCCGACCCTGATGCCCACCATGTGGTCCACTCCCTGGAAAAACTGGACTTTTTAGTGGTTCAGGACATTTTCCTAACTGAAACTGCAGCACTGGCGGATGTGGTTTTACCGGCAGCCAGCTTCGCAGAAAAGGACGGCACCTTCAGCAACACCGAGCGCAGGGTCCAACGTGTGCGTAAGGCCATTGACCCTGTAGGCAATGCCCGGGCTGACTGGCAAATCATCTGTGACGTGGCCACGGCCATGGGCTATACAATGAGCTATGCTTCGGCCTCAGAAATATTTGATGAAATAGCATCATTAACTCCTTCATATGCCGGTATCTCTTATGAGCGCCTAGAGCAGGGCGGCATCCAGTGGCCCTGCCCCAACTCCGGGCACGCCGGCACAATGTACCTTCATAAAGATAAATTCGTGCGTGGTCTCGGTAAATTTAACCCGGTGGAATACATTCCTCCCGCGGAGCAACCGGACAACGAATTCCCATTCGTTCTCAGCACCGGGCGGCGGCATTTCCACTACCATACCGGCACCATGACCCAGCGAACAGGAACACTGGAAGTACATTACGGCACTGAGTTCTTGGAAATCAACCCGGCCGATGCAGCTGCGATCAACGTAACGGAAGGTGAAATGATCAAGGTCAAATCCCGTCGCGGAGAAGTTGCGGTTCAGGCCCGCCTAACTGACATAGTGCCGCAAGGAATGGTGTTTACATCGTTCCATTTCCCGGAAGTGGCTATTAACAAGCTGACAAACTCTGCCAGGGACCCGGTTGCCAAAATACCTGAGTTAAAAGTCTGCGCAGTTAAAATTGAAAAAGCAAGTTAACCATCAAAAAGCCTAGGGACAGGCAGGGACAAGGGGACAGGCACCTTGTCCCGACCTTGTCCCTATTTTATTTATAAAGGTATTTAATAATTTTACAAATTTATTTGTTTTAGAATTATGTAATTTTTTTAAAAAATATAAAAAGTCTAAAGGAATTATTCCCAAGCTTGTCGAAATGTAAATAAGCAAAAATTGTGAATGAATATTCATACATAGTGGAGGTGTACATTTTGACAGAAAACAATAAGATCTGGTTAAAAAGTTACCCAGCTAAAGTCCCTGCTCACATTGACTATCCCGATTTAACAATGCCCCAATTTCTTGACAAGGTAGCTGGTGAATTCCCGGAACGCGATGCAGTAGTTTTCTCAGGTATAAAGCTAAGCTTTCAAACACTCCAGGGTATGGTTAATAAATGCGCTAACGCCCTTGCTGATCTAGGTGTAAAAAAAGGTGACCGGGTAGCTATTATGTCTCCTAACAGTCCTCAATACGTTATGGCCTTTTTGGCCACCTTAAAGATCGGAGGCATTGTGGTTCAAGTTAACCCTATGTATGTGGAACGCGAATTGGAACACGTTTTAAACGATTCCGGCGCGGAAACAATTATTGCCTATGACGCATTTTACCCGTTAATTAATAAGGTGCGTAATGTCACTCCGCTGCAAAAGATCATTCTTTTTTCACTCGGGCAGCCTGCAGAAATAGATGATGGCGCCATTAAAGCAGAGGAGCTGTTGTTAAAATATCCTCCTGCTTTTGATCAGGTACCTGTGGCAATGGATGATGTGGCTGTATTCCAATACACCGGCGGCACAACCGGAGTTTCCAAAGGAGCCATGTTAACACATCGCAATATAACCGCAAACGCTCTGCAAGTATCACACTGGTTTGAAAACATGGAATACGGCCAGGAAAAAGTTTTGTGCGCATTGCCTTTCTTCCATTCCTATGCCATGACCACCTGCATGAATTTCAGTATCATCAATGCTGCGACTATGATTATTATGCCACGTTTTGAAATCAAACAATGCTTGGAATTAATCAAACAATACCAGCCAACTTTCTTTCCCGGAGCCCCAACCATGTATATAGCCATCAACAACTACCCCAATGTCCAAGAGTACGGGATTGATTCAATTAAAGGCTGCATCAGCGGGTCAGCCCCGCTACCGATAGAGGTGGCAGAGAAGTTCGAAGAATTAACCGGGGGCAACCTTGTAGAGGGCTTTGGGTTATCTGAAACTTCACCGGTCACGCACTGCAATCCTGTATCTGGAATCCGTAAAGCCGGTTCGATTGGAATACCTATGCCCGATACAGACTGTAAAATTGTCGATCTTGAAACAGGTGAAAAAGAATTACCTCCAAACGAAATCGGTGAATTATGTATCAAAGGTCCCCAAGCTATGAAGGGGTACTGGAATATGCCCGAAGAAACAGCTAAAACTTTAAGAGATGGCTGGATTTATACCGGAGACATTGCCAAAATGGATGAAGACGGCTATTTCTATATTGTTGACAGGAAGAAAGATATGATTATTGCGGGCGGTTTCAACATTTACCCCAGAGATATAGAAGAAGTTTTATTTGAACATCCCAAAATCTTGGAAGCTGTTGTTGCAGGTGTTCCCGATCCTTATCGCGGAGAAACCGTTAAAGCATTTATTGTATTGAAAGAAGGCCAGCAAGCAACAGAGGAAGAAATTATCGATTACTGCAAAAATAACCTGGCTAAATACAAAGTCCCCAAATTAATTGAATTTCGCACAGAACTTCCCAAAACAATTGTTGGTAAAGTATTAAGGCGCACTTTACGCGAAGAAGAGATTAAAAAGCTGCAAAGTTAACGGCCCCAAACAACAAACCCAACCTTTAAGGGTTGGGGTTTGTTATTTATCGCATATATTACCTGGGCTAGACTGTTATCTACCGACGACTATTTCAAGGCAGGTTAATTTTTATATGCTTATTTTTCAATAAATCCAGATCAACTGTATCATTAAGAACTTGAGTAATTGTTTTATTATGCACCTCGGCCAAGTCAATCTCAAACTGGTCTGTGCAAGGTTCATTATTTGATAAAAACAATACTCTTAATTTAGGTCTAAGTGAAAATCCTGGACGGTTTTGTATAACAACAGCAATTTCACCCGTATTAAGCTTAACCAAACTTCCAATAGGGTACGCTGCCACATGATGTAAAAATGCCTTGACTATATCAAATTCAAATAAGTAATCACCGCTGGCGGAAAGCATTTCAAAGGCTTCATGGGGAAGATAAGCACTGCGATATACCCTGTCGGCAGTCAATGCATCATACATGTCAGCCAATCCAACAATGGCCGAATTTTGCGGTATCTGATTTCGTGCAAGGCCATGGGGATATCCAGTACCGTTATACCTTTCATGATGATGAAGAACAACAAGCTTTGAGGCATTTTGAAATTGAGTATTTTGGCATAACAGTTCAAACCCGTACTCAGAATGCTTTTTAACTAAGTGATATTCCTCGGCTGTTAGTTTACCTGGCTTATTCAATACTTCAAGTGGTATCAACGTTTTGCCCAGGTCGTGCAAAATCGCTCCTATGGCAAGTAATCTTATACTATTCGTGCTATAACCCAACCGAAGAGCAGTTATCATTGATAAAATACAGGTATTAACACAATGGCCGAAAGTATATTCATCATTGCTGCGTATGTCAACTAAATTAACCATGATGTTCTTGTTATTCAGCAACTCATCAACAAGATCATCCACTATGCTCTCTATTTTATCCAGGCCCACTAAGTTTTTCGTATAACGGAAATCGTGAAAAATTTTTTTAGTTTGTTGAATTGCTTTATATCTAACCTTTTCGGATATAACATCATTATATTGTAAATCAGGTAAAAAACCGTCGTCAACGTATATAGAAGGAATGTTCAGCTTTTGTAACCGCGCAATAAAAGTTTCAGTAAGTATGGTACCCGCGGCCAGTAAAACTTGTTCATTTGCGTTAATAACAGAACGGCCCACTTTCATGCCCGGTTTTAATTTTTTTGTAGGTACCCTGCGCATAATTAATCCACCTTCAGCTGCTGTCATATTAAGTATTGGTATTTAAAGGTAGTTTTTCGACATGATTTATTCTATTCCTTTTTATTATCCAAAATTAATACAATGAATAAAATAATTAAATATTGAAAATAAAAGTGACTTGCTTTACAATTAGCTAATATCAATTTAACATTATCTTAACATAAACCGACTCGAGGTGAATGAACTTGGAGCTTTGGAAATCTATTTCACTTGGGCTTGTGGGGGGCATGGGTCTTTTGCTCTATGGCATGTACATCATGAGCGAAGGCTTGCAAAAAATAGCCGGCCATAGATTGCGCAACATCCTAAGTACCTTAACTCACAACAGACTAACCGCCCTGGTAGTTGGGGCCTTGGTGACAATACTTTTCCAGAGTAGTACCGCTACAACAGTTATTTTAGTGGGATTAACCAGCGCATCCATAATGACTCTGAAGCAAACCCTTGGGGTAATTCTGGGTGCCGATATAGGAACAACAGTCACCGCCCAGCTAATAGCACTTAACGTAACCGAGATTTCTTTGCCCATAGTCGGTATTGGAGCAACTATCATTTTTTTCAGCAAGCGTGATAAATATAAGCGCATAGGGCAAGCTCTTTTAGGATTTGGTTTACTGTTTTTAGGTTTAAAAATAATGTCCGATACTATGCATCCCCTGCGCGACGCGCCGTTTTTCAAACAAATGCTAATGAGCGCCAGCGACTACCCGCTGTTGGCCATAGCCGCCGCTGCATTATTTACCTTTCTGGTACACAGTAGTGCAGCCTCTGTTGGTATAATTATGGTTTTGTCAATGCAAGGCATGGTATCCTTACATTCTGCCATTTACCTACTATTTGGCGCTAATATTGGGACATCATTTACGGCAATTCTTACAAGCTTGGGATCTTCCAGAGAAGCTCAACGCGTAGCCACAGCTCACCTGCTATTTAAAATGGCCGGGGTTCTGATATTGTTTCCTTTTGTTACCCCTTATGCTGCTTTACTTACCAAATTTACGTCTTCGCCGGGTTACCAGGTGGCAAACGCTCATACATTGTTCAACATTGGGATTGCCATAGTTTTCTTACCCTTCACCTCTTATTTCGCCAGGTTATTGCAAAAAATCGTACCCGAAAGGCAAGATAAAAGTTGGGACGCCGAAGAGTTAAAGCCAAAGTTCCTTGATAACAAGCTAATTAACACACCTTCAATAGCCCTGGGGCTTGTTTCAAAAGAAATCAACCACGCTTCCGACCAGGTTTTTGAAATGACAACATCGGTAATAACCATTTTTGAGCTGAGCAGCGTGGAACTCCTTGATAAGATAAACAAGAAGGAGGATTACCTTGACGTTTTATACAAAGCTATTACCCAGTATTTAACCGATATTATGCGCCAACCCATTTCACGCCAGGAATTCTATCGTTCTATGAGCTATATGCATATTGTTAATGATCTGGAACACATTGGAGACATTATTGAAAAAGACATTACTTATATTGCAAGCTGCAAAATTGCAAGGGGTTGCAAGTTTTCCGAGGCCGGCTGGGAGGAAATTAAAGATATGCACAAGCACCTATGTGATATGATAAGAATGTGTAATCTGGCCCTGTTTTCCAATGATAAAGATTTAGCCTCAAAAACAGCCAAGATGTACCCGGAAATGTCACGCATGGAACGACATCTAAGGGCAAAGCACTTTAACCGGCTCAAAGACGGCACGGCCCAATCCATATCAACCAGTTCACTACACTTGGATTTAATAAATTCATTTCTTAGAATAAGCGAGCACATTAAAAATATCTGTCAAGAAATCCTTATTCATGACAACTCACAAAACTATTTCAGTCATCATATGAATGACGATTTAGACCGCGAGGAAGATTTAACAGAAAGCATTACTTTTAATTAATACGTATTCCAATCTGCTGATAAAACCGGGCACCGAACCCGGTTTTTTTTCTTTTGAGGTAAATATACCTTTTGCTAACTGAAATAGTCTAGTTTTGTCCTTAAACGGGCAATTATGAGCTTAAACGGTTAGTCACATGATAAAAAACCATTCAGCTAAAAAATAATACCTTTTGGCTGAATTTTCTTAAAATTTTTACAAATAGCCTTTATTATATATTACATACGGTATTAATTTGTGCAGCATCTTATCAATTTGACCAAAGGGAGGTGGAAACAACCCTTATCAATGCAAGTACTTCCTTAATTTTGAAAGTAATCTTAAATTTATAATAAAAGGGGGTTATTTTTGTGTCCGAAGAAAAAAGCGCTCACTATTCAGTAACATGGCAGGAAGAAGAATATATATACCCACCGAATAGTTTCGTGGGGCAGGCTAATTTAACCGACCCCAATATATTTCAAAGATTTAGCCTGGAAAATTTTCCCGAATGCTACAAGGAATTTGCAGATTTACTGGATTGGGACCAGTACTGGCATACCACGCTTGATACCAGTGACGCCCCTTGTTGGAAATGGTTTGTGGGCGGCAAAATAAACGCCAGTTATAACTGTGTGGATAGGCACCTGGCAAAATACAAGAACAAAACAGCGATTCACTTTGTTCCGGAGCCTGAAGATGAACCCATTGTACACATGACTTATCAGGAGCTTTACAGAAGGGTAAATGAAACAGCTGCTGTATTAAGGGATTTTGCAGGCTTAAAAGCCGGTGACAGGGTAACCTTGCACCTTCCCATGACCCCGGAACTGCCGATTACCATGTTGGCCTGCGCCCGTCTTGGCGTAATCCATTCCCAGGTATTCGCCGGTTTTAGCGGTCAGGCTTGCGGGGAAAGGATCTGGGATTCCGAAAGCCGCGTACTGATTACCATGGATGCTTATTACCGCAACGGCAAATTACTCGACCACAAAGCAGTTGGTGATATTGCCGTAGAAGTCGCCAAAAAAGAAGGACAGGATGTAGACAAGGTTCTTATATGGAGGCGCTATCCGGGCAAATACTCATCTTCGGCTCCCGTAATTGAAGGCCGCGACTTTTTCATGGATGAACTTTTAAAGGAATACCGGGGTAAAACAGTCGCGCCTGTATCAATGCCCGCCGAGGGAATACTGTTCCTGATGTACACCAGCGGTTCCACCGGCAGGCCCAAAGGTGCCCAGCACAGCATCGGCGGCTACCTGGCCTATGTCACCTGGATGTCTAAAAACATTCAAGACATTCACCCTGAAGACGTTTACTGGTGCATGGCCGACATCGGCTGGATCACCGGGCACTCCTTTATTGTATACGGCCCCCTGGCCTGTGCAGCCAGTACCGTCATTTATGAAGGCGTCCCCACCTATCCAGACGCCGGCCGTATCTGGAGAATTGCCGAAGAGTTGAATGTTAATATATTCCACACATCTCCCACAGCTATTCGCCAGCTGAGGAAAGCCGGACCGGACGAGCCAGAAAAATATAATTTTAATTTTAAACATATGACAACCGTAGGTGAGCCTATCGAACCCGAGGTTTGGAGATGGTATTACAACGTCGTCGGCAAGAAGAATGCAGCCATTGTTGATACATGGTGGCAAACTGAAACCGGAGGTTTCCTGTGCAGCACGGTACCGGGTTTGGCTCCCATGAAACCCGGCAGCGCCGGACCCGGCGTACCCGGGATTCATCCCGTCATTTTTGACGATGAGGGCAACGAAATAGAAGCCGGAGCCGGTAAAGCTGGCAATATCTGCATCAGGAACCCCTGGCCCGGATTGATGCAAACTATCTGGAAAGACCGTGATCGTTTTGTCAGCACTTATTATGGAAAGTATAACAAGAACCCTGACAGCAAAGACTGGAGAGATTGGCCCTACATGGCCGGGGACGCGGCAGTTTTAGCCAAGGATGGCTACGTCAGAATACTTGGCCGGGTTGACGACGTCATCAATGTGGCCGGTCACAGGCTGGGGACCAAGGAAATCGAATCCGCCGCCCTTACCGTGCAAGAGGTGGCTGAAGCAGCAGTAATTGCAGCCAAAGATGAAATCAAGGGTGTTGTTCCGGACCTGTACGTTGCCTTAAAGCCCGGGTTTGAAGCAAGCGACGAGCTGGCGGCGAAAATTTCCAACGCTGTTTCAACAGTGGTTGGTAAAATTGCCCGGCCCAGGGCCGTTCACATCGTTCCAGACATGCCCAAAACCCGTTCCGGTAAAATTATGCGCCGGATTCTCGCTTCAATATCCAACCGGACAGATGTCGGCGACGTAACTTCACTTTCCAACCCGGATGTGGTAGAACATATTCGCAAGCAAGTTCAAGGTTAAACAAGTTGTTAATTGAATATTTACCAATAATGTATAACCAACAACGGGGCAGGACCTTACATGGTTCTGTCCCGTTTTACCTTTTAATACCTTCTTTTTTATTATGTTACTGCAGGAATAGTTGCAACACCGTCGAATAGTATTTATGGAAACCAATATTTAGAATATTAAAATAATTAAGGCGGGACATCAAATGCCCAATATGGGTTACGATACAAAACGATTTCTTGTTATCTGGGCTGTGGTCTATGCAGCCACTTTATGTTTGATCTACTTTATCCGACCGCAGCTTTGGGTTGCTGCAGGATTGCTAACTCTGGCCGGACTTTTAACAGTTATACTTATATTATTTAACACCAATAAGACGGCAAACGAAACAAATTCCGAGGAACCACTTGACCCAACATTACAAATTGCCAACCAGACATTACCCTTTTTACGCAGGGGGTTAAATGAGGAAACAGCCAGCAATACTGCTGAAATTATTAAAAAAATAGCAGACGTTGCTGCAGTAGCCATCACAGATCGAGAAAAAGTGTTGGCATATATCGGAGCAGGATCGGACCACCATCAAGCCGGTGGGCCAATTATGACAATTGCTACCAAAGAAGTAATTAAAACAGGCCAAATGAAAGTAGTCCGGGACGGATACGGGTTGGATTGTCCCGTCCCCAATTGCCCGCTTCAATCAGCTGTAATAGTGCCTTTAATTTGCAGGAGCGAGGTTACGGGTACAATTAAACTTTACCAAACCCAGCAGGGTGAAATGCACACTTCAATAATAAGACTGGCGGTGGGGGTTGCCCAAATTCTAGGCATGCAAATGGAACTGGCTGAATTAGACAGGCAGGTTCAATTGGTTACCAAAGCAGAGCTTGATGCACTGCAGGCTCAAATTAACCCGCATTTTTTATTTAATACCTTGAATACAATTATTATGTTTAGCAGAACTAATCCTGAAACAGCAAGAAGACTGCTGATCAAACTGGCATCTTTTTTCCGACATGCACTTAAAAGACATGGGCATTTTAATACATTAAAAGAGGAAATCGAATACCTAAACACGTATCTTATTCTTGAAAGAGCCAGATTCAGGGATAAGCTTAGGGTTGTAAGAAATATTGATGACGAGATCCTTGAATATAAAGTACCTGTTCTAACTATCCAACCTCTGGTAGAAAATGCGATAAAACACGGAATTCTGCCCAAGCCAGGACAAGGTACAGTTGAAATTACTGTGCGCAAGCACGATAATGAAATGTTAATTGTCATAAGAGATGATGGTGTCGGCATAGCGTCAGAAATACAGCCCAAGGTACTGACACCTGGTTTTGGATCCGGTAACGGGGTTGGGCTCAGCAACGTGCATGAACGATTAAAGGGGCTTTTTGGTAAAGAATACGGCCTTCGTATAGTTAGCGTACAGGGAGAAGGCACTTCTGTGTATGTAAGAATACCTCTTGCATGTCACACTATAGTAAAGGACGGTGCTTCCAGTGAAGCTTAAAGCATTAATTGTTGACGATGAATACCCTGCCAGACAAGAGTTGCGATTTTTATTAAACAATTTTAACAACATCGAAATTGTTGGCGAGGCTGCCAATGCCCAGGAAGCGTTAGCCCTAATAAAAGCTCTTGACTATCAAATTCTATTTCTCGATATATCCATGCCTGGCATGACTGGCCTTGAATTGGGTGCGGCTATTCAGGAATTGCCTCAGCAGCCCCACGTTATATTTATTACCGCCTATGATGAATATGCAGTGCAGGCTTTTGAAGTCAATGCTGTGGATTATTTGCTAAAACCCGTTGAACCCGGGAGGCTTAAAAAAGCAATTGACAAGGTAGTAAAAGCCAGCCATGAGAATTCCGGCAACAACGTGGAAAAGGCTGTCAGCGATACCGATAAAACCAAAGTTAAAATCGATCCGTCTCAAATCAGGATTGACAGAATACCGGCCGAAAAACAAGGTAAAACTGTTTTAGTAGCTGAATCAGACATCTTTTATGCTTTTACAGAACAAGACTACATTTACATTAAAACGTTTAATGATAAGCTATTCACCCGCTTTACCTTAAAAGAACTGGAAGCCAGGCTAAACCCGCAGGTCTTTTTCAGAACTCACCGCTGCTACCTGGTTAACCTCCACAAAGTCAGGGAAATTGTCCCATTTTTCAATGGTACCTATAATCTTGTAGTGGAGGATAAAGAAAACAGCGAGGTACCGGTGAGCCGGGCTCAGGCTAAAAAATTAAGAAAGATTTTAGGTTTTTGAAAACCTTCCAGTGATGGAAGGTTGTTTTATGTATATACAACTAAATATTGGTAAATAATTTTGTATTAAATCAAGTCTATTTATTGGCTTTAATACGGGCAGACAGGGTCGTCCGCCCCTATTTGGAGGATATAACATGCAAGTAGTATGGGATATGTTAAGTGATCAAAAAATTTGGTCTTTACTTGGAGATATCAACCAGGAAATTGACCAGGACTTTACAAGATTGATGCTGATAGAACTTTTTAGCCGGCTTAAAACACTGGAAGAAGAAAACATTGCCTTACGTTTACTATTAATGGAAGAAGAAATTATAGACCGCGATATTTTCAATACCTATCGCCAGGCAGTTCACGATTTTATAGAGCGAAAAGATAAGCAAAACGCTATGGAAAGTGATTTTTTTGCTAAATCTGGTATATCTTTTCCAGAATGGGTCAACTTTAAACTTTCAGGAACTTTTAATAAGGATTAGGAATCTATGACTTTTACCTGCATAGCAGGTTTTTTCTTTTGACTGTGGAATCTAAAACCAAATCTATTAATTTATCTAAAGTGAGCTGTCTAACTTGAATATCGGCTTAGTTGGTGTGGGTACTGATATTATCGAAATAGCTCGTGTTCAAAAAGCTGCTGCCAATAAAAAAAATAGTCAATTTATCAATCGCGTCTTTACCGAAAAAGAAATTTCTTTCTGTACATCCAGGCGCAACCCCTGGCCGTCCTTTGCTGCCAGATTTTCAGCCAAAGAAGCAGTTTTTAAAGCATTAGGTACTGGACTAACAAATTGGCGGGAGGTTGAAATTTTAAACGGGGGAGACAAACCGCTGGTGGTCGTATTAAGCGGAGCAGCGGAGCAAAAAGCTAGATCATTGGGTATTAACAAAGTATTGGTATCAGTTTCTCATGACAAAGAACGGGCCATTGCGTTTGCAGTTGCCGTCGGAAAGGAGATATGACTTTGCGTCTTGTAACTGGCAGTGAAATGGCGGTCATTGATCATACTGCAATTAATGAATATGCTATTCCAGGAATTGTTTTAATGGAAAATGCAGGCATTAAAGTCGTAGAAATCATTGGACAGGTGTTGGGGAATCCCAGAAATACAAAAGTTGTAATTCTAGCCGGAAAAGGAAACAATGGAGGGGACGGCTTTGTAATCGCAAGGCATCTCTACAATAAAGGAGCGCGGGTCCAGCTTTTCCTTTTTGGTGATGAAGATAAAGTCAAAGGAGATGCCTTAATCAATTTGACCATATGGAAGGGTATGGGGCAAAAAATCTATCCCTTAAAAAGTACCCACGATGTTAACATGGTCAAAATGGCTATTAACTGCGCAGATCTTATAATCGATGCTTTATATGGCACGGGATTTAAGGGAACCGTCAACGATTTGTTAGCTTCCGTCTTTAAATCTGTTAATTCGAGCGGTAAAACCGTTATAGCAGTGGATATACCGTCCGGGATTGAAGCGGACACAGGTAAAATAAACGGGCCCTGTATACGGGCAGATCATACGGTTACTTTTGCCTACCCAAAACTTGGACTGGTTATATATCAGGGCTGTGACTATGTTGGAAAGCTGCATGTAGTTGACATATCCATTCCATCAGCAGTTTTATCCAAAATTAAGAGCAGCAGATATCTTACCACCACTGAACTAATAAAGGAGCTGTGGCCCGGTCGCAAAGGTCCTGAACACAAAGGAGATTTCGGGCGTGTCCTGGTTATCGCCGGATCAAGAGGTATGTCCGGTGCTGCAATCCTTGCAGCAGAGGCAGCCGCAAGGGCCGGTGCCGGTTTAGTAACCCTCGGTGTTCCTTCGGCAATTCACGACATTGCGGAAAATAAACTAACTGAAGTAATGACTTTTCCATTAGCTGACACCTCCAAGGGCAATGTCAGTCATACAGCACTTAAGGATATTCTTGACCGGTGTCACAGCAGCAACGTTGTAGCTATTGGGCCAGGTTTAGGAACCGCCGCAGAAACAGCTACTTTGGTAAAAGATATCATCATGAATATTACAATCCCCTGCGTGTTGGATGCAGATGGATTAAATGCAATGGCGGGAAAAGCCGGCTTGTTAAATTCAATTAAATCAAACCTGGTCATTACACCCCACCCGGGTGAAATGGCTCGTTTAACCGGTTACAGCGTGAAGGATATTCAGCAAGATAGAATTGGCATAACCGCCCAGAAAGCAAAAGAATGGGGCTGCACGATCCTGCTAAAAGGGGCAAGGACGGTTATATGCGGGCCCGATGGTTCAACTTATATTAATCAAACAGGCAATCCCGGCATGGCCAGCGGAGGGTCCGGAGACGTTTTGACGGGCCTAATCGCCGGATTAATCGCTCAGGGTCTGACACCATTAAATGCTGCGGTTGCAGGAGCATTCATTCATGGCCGGGCAGGTGACGTTACCGCAAAAGAAATGGGCATCTCCGGCATGTTGGCTGGTGACCTGCTGCAGAGAGTTCCATATGTTACCAAAGAATTTGAGCAAGTAATAACTCCATAATTAATATAACTATGGTAAGGAGGCGTTAGCTGATATGATTATTGGTGTTCCTAAGGAAATTAAGTCAAATGAGGCCAGGGTTGCAATAACACCGGCAGGTGTTCAATCTCTGACCCAGAGCGGCCACAGGCTTTTGATTGAAACTGGTGCAGGGGTCGGCAGCGGGATCAGCGACGATGCCTATAAGGCCGCCGGTGCTGAAATTTTGTCAAGAGAAAATGTTTTTAATGAATCAGAGATGATTGTCAAGGTCAAAGAGCCGCTGCCCGAAGAATATGATTTGTTTAAGCAAGGGCAAGTGCTTTTTACCTACTTGCACCTTGCGCGTGAACCGGAGTTAACCAGAATGCTGTTGGAACGGCAGGTAACCGGTATTGCTTACGAGACAATACAGCTGGAAAACGGAACTTTACCATTATTAACACCGATGAGCGAAGTTGCGGGCCGGATGGCTGTGCAAATTGGCGCAAGATTTCTGGAAAAACCACAGGGAGGAAAAGGCATCCTCATAGGTGGAGTACCGGGTGTTCCATCAGCCGACGTCGTTATCATCGGCGGCGGGGTGGTAGGCATTAATGCAGCCAAGGTTGCCGTAGGCATGGGCGCCCAGGTTACCATAATTGACAAAAACCTAGACCGTTTAAGATACTTGGATGATATTTTTGGTGCCAAAATTAAAACGCTCATTTCCAATAGTTTTAATATTGAGTCAGCCTTAAAGTTTGCTGATTTGGTAATTGGTGCTGTCCTGGTGCCAGGAGCAAAGGCACCCAAACTGGTTACGGAAGAAATGGTTAAACAAATGAAACCGGGCTCGGTTATAGTTGATGTCGCCATTGACCAGGGAGGTTCAGTAGAAACTATTGACAGAGTTACTACCCACAGCGATCCCGTATATGAAAAACATGGTGTGGTGCATTATGCTGTAGCCAATATTCCGGGAGCGGTTGCCAGAACTTCCACCTTTGCGCTAACCAACGCCACTCTGCCTTATGTAATTAAATTATCCGAACAGGGGTACAGCAATGCAGCAAAGCAAGATTCCGCCCTCGCAAAAGGGATAAATACGCTTAACGGCAAATTAACCTGCCAGCCTGTTGCTGTTGCCCACAATCTTCCCTACACTCCCCTGGAGGAGGTTCTGTAATTTTTCAATAAGTGGAGGCATAATATGTTCCATCATGCTCCTGTATGGGCTGAGGTAAACTTAAATTCGATAGCAAACAATGTTAGAAACTTGAAGAAAATAACCGCACCCGGCGCAGAATTGATGGCTGTAGTCAAAGCTGACGCCTACGGGCACGGGGCAATTCCGGTTGCCCGCACGTTACTGGAAAACGGGGCCACGTTCCTTGGTGTTGCCCGTGTCAGTGAAGGAATAATTCTTCGCCAGGCAGGCATTGACGTGCCGGTGCTGGTTTTGGGCTACACAGTACCGGAGGATTTTGACAACTTAATTTCATATCAGCTGACTCAAACTATATACAACCTTGAGACGGCAGAATTGCTTTCAGCCGCTGCGGCCCGGTCCGGTAAAAAAGCACTGGTTCACATAAAAATTGATACCGGCATGGGACGGCTTGGTTTTTTGCCCGGTCAGGGAGCAACGGTAAAAGCTATAACCCGTATTGCCAGGCTTCCCTGTGTGGATGTAGAGGGCATTTTCACCCACTTTGCAGACGCGGACAGCAAGGATAAAACTTATACTTTAAACCAATGGACGAAATTTCGCAGCTTGCTGGATCAACTTGCCAAGGAGGGAATGGAGTTTCGCTACCGGCATGCCGCCAACAGTGCCGGTATTCTCGATTTACCCGAAACACACCTGGACCTTGTAAGGGCAGGCATAGCTATCTATGGAATCTATCCATCCGGTGAAGTTTGCCGGGAACGTGCTCCGTTAATCCCTGCAATGCAATTAAAGGCAAGAATTGCCCATATAAAAAACGTCTCAGCCGGCACTGGAATAAGTTATGGTGTCACCCACAGAACAAAGGGCAGTACTACTATTGCCACTATCCCGGCGGGCTACGCTGATGGATACAGCAGACTGCTGTCATCCCGGGGGCAAATTTTGGCCAGGGGCCAAAGAGCACCTGTTGTCGGCAGAATATGCATGGACCAATTCATGGTTGACGTCGGAAATATACCTGATTTAGAACCCGGGGAAGAGGTAGTATTAATGGGATCCCAGGGCAATGATTGTATCAGTGCGGATGAAATAGCCGGGCAGATTGGTACCATAGCTTACGAGGTTTTATGTTCAATAAGTGCCAGAGTTCCACGCTATTATATAAATCCGCGGTAAACCACCGCGGATTTATATATTGCAACTTGCATTGCTTCCACATTAAAGCCGCCGCTTTAAGCTGCCAGGCGGCAATGCCTGTCAGCATCACTTTGCCCAAAAGATAGCGCCTTTTTGGGACAACTGATGATACAGGACGAGCATCGCAAACAATCGCTGAAATCAATTGCTTCACCAGAACCAATTCCAGCCGGGTTTAGCTGCATGGGGCACGCCTTGGCGCAGAGCCCGCAGGATACACACTTACTACTGGCATATAACTTATTTTTACTCCGGGCTATCCAGTGTGCTACGGTCCCCATCGGGCATATGCGGCACCATGTTCTGGGGTGAATTCCCCATCCAAGCAATATAGCAACCACGGTTGTTATTGTCAAAACTCTAACCAGTGCCATACCCATTGCTTCAATATTGCCCCAGGAGAAATAAAACTGAGTTCCGATAACAATAAAGATAAACATGACCATAAAGGCGCGTACAAATTCGTTTTTAAAAAACTTGGGAATTTGAATATTACGGCTCAATCTACCCAGCGCCAAATCTAGAAAGGCCCCCCTGGGACACATCCAGTCACACCAATTACGCCCTCTAAAAAACGATAAACCAACAGCGCCGGCCATGCAGCCAAACAGAAGAAAGCCCAAAACAGGAAAGAACCAACCACCTATAGCTACCAGCGGCAGACCAACCCATGTAAAGGCTTGTAAATTTGTTCTCAAAGCCAGATTATTAGCTTTCACTTGATGCAACCTCCCATTGTTTTATTTATATATTTGATTATATGGATATTTAACAAATAGTCAATAGAAAAATTTTAAATTATGAAGGATTAGTCTTTAACGTGCAGAAATAATATTTTAAAAGAACTAATATGGGAGGGAGTTATTTGGCAAGCCCGCGCTTAAAGGATATTTATCAGGAAGCAGCTCTCAGTGTCGTAAGAATACTGACATTTACTGTTGTGACGCTTATTGTCGGACTATCAGTTTGGCTTACATCAGTAGTGGCGGGGGCATCCTGGGGTTTGGCAGGTGCAATTGGAGGATCTATAGCTGGATTAACCGGATTCTTCATCCTCGTTTGCGGATCTTTGTATGAAGTGAAAAATTTTACCTGCCCGTCATGCGGTAAATCCGACCACACGCTAAAACAAATTGGTTACTATAATTGTAGCGGGTGTGGAAGTAAGTACCACATTTATGACAATGAAATAAGCAGCATTAGCCTTTAATTCAGGTCAATTTTTTAACATGCCGCGGTCTATTGGATTGCGGTATTTTTATTGGAATAACTGCAAATCCTGGTATGATGCGTGTTTAATTGACAGCTTCTTAACGTAGATGATATAATTTTTGTGTATACATAAAGTTAACCTTTTTGAGCAGAGACGAGGAGAGCTGAGATGAGCTCAACGCTGTTTATTGAAAGCGGTGCTCATTTGAGTACCGCTTTTTATTTCTCCTCGCTTTTAAGGGAGGTGAAATAAAAAAGCAAAATTCCCTATTTTATTCAACTGACTAAAAAATAGGAGGGTAAATTTATGAGAATACCAAAAGTAATATTCAACTTGCTTGCAGCGTTAATATTTATACTTACAGCAGTAGGATGCGGTACCGGAAAGGAACAGCCAGCCCAATCTCAAGATAAAGTTCTAAAGATAGGGGTCACTCAATTTGTAGCCCATCCTGCCCTTGACCTGGATCAAAAAGGATTCTTGGATCAAATGAAGAAAGAGGGCTTTATTGACGGGCAAAATGTCAAGTTTGACATACAAAATTCCCAGGGAGACCCTAACCTGGCCAAAACGATAGCAGATAAATTCGTTGCCGATAAAGTTGATGCAATTTTTTCAATTACCACCCCCAGTTCACAAGCAGCTGCCCAGGCTACCAAAGGAACCGGTATACCGGTAGTTTTTATCGCTGTTTCTGACGCAGTAGGGGCAGGCTTGATTAAGTCTCTTGATCAGCCAACTGGAACCAATATCACCGGAGTGTACAGCGCGGACCCGGTTGAACAGCAAATGGACCTGGTAATGGAAATGGTGCCGGGCTTAAAACAAGTCGGACTCATCTATAATGCCGGAGAGGCTAATTCAGTAAGCAACATCAACAGGGCGAAACAATATTTAGAAAGTAAAGGTTTAAAAGTTGTTGAAGCGCCGGTTGCCAGCAGCAACGAAGTCCAGACAGCTGCACAGTCACTGGTTGGGAGAGTTCAAGCTGTTTTTGTTCCCCAGGACAATACCGTAATATCTGCGCTTGAAGCACTTTTGAAAGTATTACAGGATAATAAAATACCTCTGTTTACCGGAGATACCGAATCCGTAAAACGAGGTGCTGTTGCCACCATCGGCAATGACGAGTATGATTGCGGCCGGCAAGGTGCAACAATGCTAGCAAGAGTACTAAAAGGTGAAAAACCCGGCGAAATAAAACCAGAAGAAATTCGCAAACGCACTTTAATGATTAATAAATCTGCGGCTGCCAAAATTGGATTACAAATACCTGAAGCTGTGTTAAAACGTGCAGATGAAGTGGTAGAGTAACTGCTTAAAACAGCTTTTTAAGGGAGAGAAGTTCGGCTCATGGAAAGCGTCGTCACTAGTGCCTTACAACAAGGTTTAATATTTGCATTTATGGCCCTGGGTGTTTTTTTGACCTTCGAGCTGCTGGGTTTTCCAGACTTAACCGTTGAAGGCACTTTCCCTCTCGGAGCCGCCGTCACGGCCCGGGCAATTATCGACGGTGCCAACCCCCTGTTGGCTGTGTTAATGGGGGCTTTAGCCGGGGGATTGGCAGGAGCAGCCACGGGGTTAATGCATACCAGGCTTAAGGTTAATAACATTCTGGCTGGCATTTTAACCGCCAGCGCAATTTACACAGTGATGCTGCGCACAATGGGCCGACCTAATATCCCTTTATTGGCAAATGAAAACATTTACGGGCGAATTTCCGGCTGGTTCAATCTTACTGAAAACAGTTTTTCTATCATCATAATCCTTGCTTTAATAACTTTATTAGTTCGCTTCTTGTTGGGCTGGTTTTTAAACACTGACCTCGGGTTGGCTATACGTGCTACCGGCAGCAATGAGCGAATGATCAGATCCCTTGGAGTCAACACGGACAATACAAAACTATTGGCGCTCATAATTTCCAATTTTCTCGTTGGCTTATCCGGAGCCCTGGCTTGTCAGTTTCAGGGCTTTGCCGATGTGGGAATGGGCATCGGAGTGCTCGTGGCG
Organism: Desulfotruncus alcoholivorax DSM 16058; assembly: GCF_000430885.1. Lineage (GTDB taxonomy): Bacteria > Bacillota > Desulfotomaculia > Desulfotomaculales > Desulfallaceae > Desulfotruncus > Desulfotruncus alcoholivorax. Next base: position 73,446 of record NZ_AUMW01000010.1, read on the forward strand.
GCAATTGCATCAGTTATCGCGGGAGAAACAATCTTTGGTGGAAACAGTCTCGGGCGGTTACTAACAGGTGTAATACTTGGATCAATAGTTTATCGTGGTTTACTAGCCCTGGGACTGCGATTGGGCCTGCCTGCCGAGGACTTTAAATTAATTACCGCGGTTTTAGTATTGTTGGTCCTTTGTTTACCCAGCTTGAAAACAACAATTTTCTGGCAAAAAGACAGTATTGCCAAACAGCCGGGGTTGTCAGCACAGCCCTCCGATAAAACAGGTCGGGAGGGAGATGCGTGATCAAATTAACTGGTATTGAAAAATATTTTTTTGCTGGAACCCCCAATGCAATTAAAGCGCTTGACAGTATAAATCTTGAAATTAAACAAGGTGATTTTATAACCCTCATCGGCAGCAACGGTGCTGGAAAATCAACTCTGTTAAAAGCCATCGCCGGAGTAATTAACGTTGATGCCGGGAAGATAGAAATTGAGGGTGAAGATGTCACAGGACAAGCAGAACACGTTCGGGCCCGGGATATTGGCCGCATTGACCAGGATCCCATGGCCAGCACCGCTGCTGAACTTAGCATTGAGGAGAACTTGGCTATGGCCTACCTCAGGGGCCAAAGACGTGGCTTGGCAAAGGCAGTATCGACACGGCGAACAGCGATTTTCCAGGAAGCACTGCAAGTTATCGGGCTTGGTCTGGAAAACCGCTTAAAAGTGCCGGTAGGCACACTATCCGGCGGACAGCGCCAGGCACTTGCCCTGGTTATGGCTACAATTGCCCGTCCCAAATTATTGCTGTTGGACGAACATACCGCAGCCCTGGATCCTAATGCTGCCAAACTTGTAATGGGAATCACTGAACAGGTAGTAAGCGGCAATAAGCTGACAACTATCATGATAACCCATAACATGGAACAAGCAATTAGATACGGTAACCGGTTGATCATGATGCACCGGGGCCGGATTATCCTTGATTTTGATGCTAGTGAAAAGAAAGACCTGACGGTTCCGGCACTGGTAAACAAATTCACGTCCACCAGTGGGGCAGTATTTGACGACGACAGGGTGCTGCTGGCCTGACCCGGCCCTCTTAACCAAAAGTTATTCAGAATAGGAGCCTGCTTTAGGCTCCTTCTTTTATTCTCCAGGTCAATTCAGGCTTGTTATTAATCTGAAAATAGTAATACCCTGATCTTGTACGAACCTTAAACAAGTAAAGATAGTTCTTATGAACATCCAGATTAAAGTTCCTGGCTATAACAGAATCATCTACATCAAGGGGACGGAATACATTGCCGTCTTGGGTAATAACAATTGCATCAGGCTTATCATTGCTATTGGAAGCTTCCAGCCCCAAGCCTAAAAAAATAGCACCCGGTTCGGCGATGGCAGTATTGTTCTTTAATTCCAGCCGGTTGGTAAATACCTGGCTGCCTGTGCGGGTTGTATACAAAGTATGGCCAACCCGGACCGATTGCCCGGTGGTTACGTATTTCGCCGGAGGCTTGATTTTATTGGGTAAGGCATGGTTATGGCCTGCTTGTGTTGCAAGCCAGTAAACAATAAAAAAGATACCTGGCGCAATAATCATTAATAACAACATTTTCCTTTTAACCTGATCAGATGATTTTTGGGACAACCTATCTCACCTCGTACTAAATATTTTATGCCACTATTAAAGAACACAAACTAAGGGCATAATATTCAAGGAAATAGCCAAACTAATACTGCTTTAGCCAGTATTTTGCGGGAGGTGCATTATTTTGCATGCAGAAGTTGATCAAGATCTGTGCATTAGCTGTGGCGCATGCATAGATACCTGTCCTGAAGTATTTGATTGGAATGATGATGAAAAAGCCCATTCCGTTGTTGACGAGGTGCCAAGCGAACTGGAAGAGCAGGCTTCTGAAGCAGCGGAAAACTGCCCGACGGACGCAATCCAAGTTAATTAAAAATACCTTACAAGACACGGCGGGAAATAAGTAAGCCGTGTCTTTATTTTGGTAATAATCACAAATAAAGGAGTGATCTTCCCTGTTACCAGATATTAAAGTATTACAAGTTGTAAGGCCGACAGAAGGTGGTATTGGCAAACATATAACAGCTCTTACCGAAAATTTAATTGAATACTTTGATGTTACAGTTGCTTGTCCGGAAAACAGCACCATAGAACAAAGACTAAAATTATCGGGCATAAAAACCCTGCCTTTACCGCTAACAGGAACAGTTTCCCGTCGGGATTTGGCCACTTTTAAAATATTGTACCAATATATGCGCAGTAATAAAATAAAACTGGTGCATTCGCATGGAGCCAAAGCTGCTTTGCTGGCCAGGCCGGCAGCAGTTTTGGCCGGAGTTCCGGTCAATATCTATACCGCGCACAACTCAATTATAAACAGCAATTGGCCTGCTTGGAAGAACAATCTGGCTGCAATGGTTGAATATGTTCTTTCCTGGCGTACAGATTCTATCATCACCGTTTCAGGCGCGCTTGGTCAAGAAATATCCAAGCATGAAAGGATTTCGTCCTCAAAGATTAAGGTTATTCCCAATGGCATTAATTATAAGGCATTTGACAAAGTATTAGACAGAAAAAAAATAAAATTTGAGTTGGGTATTCCTCAGGAACGCCGGGTAATAGGAACTGTTGCCAGGCTGGCACCGCAAAAAGGGCTAAATATATTGATCCAGGCCGCTGAATCACTGGTTGAAAAATTTGATCCACACTTTTTAATCGTAGGAGATGGGCCGTTAAAGAAACCTCTGCAAGAACAGGTGCAAAACAAAGCATTAGAGAGTCATTTTACTTTTACAGGTGCACTGGAGGATGTTTCGGCGGCATATTGCGTTATGGACATTTTTGTCCTGCCATCATTAACTGAAGGTTTACCTCTTTCATTATTAGAAGCAATGGCTTTTAATATACCGGTTTTGGCTTCAAGGGTAGGCGGAATTCCGGAAGTTATTGAACACGAAGAATGCGGGATGCTCGTTAACCCTGGAGACTGCCAAGACCTGGCCCAATCCATAGCATACATGCTTAACAACCCGGAATCAGCCCGTCAATATAGTGCCAAAGCCCGGCAAAAAGTTATCAAAAAATTTTGTGTTACTCAAACAATAAAAGAAACAATAGATTTGTATTTTCAACTCTTGCAGGAAAAAGAAGAAATACCTAGTAAAAGATATATGTTGCATAATCGCATTTGATAGCGGAGGAGAAGTTTTTGAATAGAGCTAAACTTTGGATTTTATTTCTTTTGTCCATTGTCGTTTTGGGTATCTCTATTGTTTATTCATTATCAGACCCAAAACGCCAGCACCTTTTCTATAGCCTTTATGGTTTAAATCAACCAACCCCCAAAAACATAGAAGGCCCGGCCAACCCTGGTAACCTTTTGCTTATTACAGCTGATAGGCTAACGTTAACCGATTTACTTAATGACGATAGGCTGTACCAAAGCGTCACCAAACTGGGCGCAATGGGCCTTATGAGTACCGGGGTAGAAGGAAGTTTAAGCCCTGCCAGCACGTTTGCATCTATGGGAGCCGGCACGCCATTGAATGCATCGGGCTCCGACAAGAACGGTTTTAATGCCGAAAGCCAGATCGACAGCTTTACTGCAGCTCAAATATTTCGCCAAAGAACCGGCCAGATAACCAACGCTGATTCAGTATTACAATTGGATATTGCTCGCATTAAAGAATTAAATAAGGAAGACAAGCACACAGTCATACCTGGAAATCTTGGCGGTTTGCTAGAACAGAATAATATTGAAGTCAGGGTTATTGGAAATTCCGATACCGCTGATCAACCCAGCAGGCCTTCGGTAGCATTGGGTATGAATACGCAAGGTATTGTACCGAAAGGCGATGTTGGCGATGATTTAATTATTAAGGATGTTAATTTTCCTGGAGGCCTGCGAACAAATTACCATAATTTAGAAATGCATATGAATAAATACCTGGGCAAACCAGGCTTAACCATAGTTGAACTGGGCGACCTTGATCGCTTGGAAAGACTTGGAATCTACACAGCAACAGACGTTTTGCAGAACAATAGAGTCGATTCAATAGAAAAGATGACCAGCTTTATAATAAATACTGTAAATAAGCTGGATTTAAACAAAGATTTATTATTACTGGTATCGCCTACTCCAGAAGGCAACTATCTGCCTGACTCAAATTACCTTACACCCGTAATCGCTATAGGCAAAGGCGTTACTGCCGGCATATTAACTTCACCTACAACCAAGCGGCCAGGAATAATCACAAATAACGATATTGCTCCTTTTGTTCTAAACTATTTCGGTATTGACAGCCCTGCCAGCATGATTGGGAGAGGCCTCCAGGTAATACCCGCAGATAACGCGCAGTTATTATTATCTTCTCTTTATTCCAAACTGGAATTGACAAATCAGGCAAGATCTCCAGTGCTGCGCAATTATGTATTAATCCAGCTACTACTGGTATTGTTGTCACTTGCCGCAATTTTCTTGCCCCAGAGCTATTTTCTAATGACGATTTTAAAACCACTTCTTTTAGCGGTTATGTCAGTACCGCTTGCGCTGTTGCTGGTTGCTTTATTACCTCAATCTTCAATTTTAATAACCGTCTTGGAAATAATAAGCACTACTATAGTTATAATATCCTTATTACACCTTTGGCTTGATAAGTATTCCAATGGACTTGACCCGTTTATCATTATCAGCTTGTTAACTTCATTGTGTATAATTATCGATTTACTGCTTGGGGCCCCAATGCAAAAAAACTCTCTCCTGGGCTATGACCCTATTGGGGGGGCACGTTTTTACGGGCTGGGTAATGAGTATATGGGCGTTTTAATAGGCGCAACTATCATTGGCACAACCGCTTTAATTAGTCGCATAAAAAAATACAATACTTTGTTATTGTTTCCGATAGGTTTTTACTACATGTTTACATTTTATGTGATAGCTGTTCCCCAATTGGGAACTAATGTTGGTGGTTCAATCACAGCTGCATTTTCTTTTTTAGTGACAATTTTGTTGCTGGCAGGCACCAAATTTAATTATAAAACATTAATTAAAATAACAGCAGCAGTAGGTATCCTTCTTATCGCCTTAATTGCTTATGATCTGCACCGGCCACTGGAAAACCAATCTCATATAGGTCGTGCGGCCAGCCAAATAATTAATGGAGGCGCAAAGGAAATTATCAACATCATAACCAGAAAGTTAAGTATGAATTTTAAATTAATAAAATACACCATCTGGAGCAGGATTTTTCTTGCAAGTCTCGCCAGCCTGGCTATTCTTTTTTATAGACCGACAGGAGTTATGCAGTCTTTAAAATCCAAGTACCCGGTAATGTACAAAGGTTTTATCGGTGTAGTTACAGCCAGTTTCGTTGCGCTGGTTTTTAACGACTCCGGTATTGTCGCGGCTGCCACGACAATGATCTTTGGGGCCCCTCCGCTTCTTTATCTTGTAATAAGAACTTTGCATACCAATTGTTGAATATCCGTCAGGGATTATCGTATTGCCCAGTTATTAAGAGCATTTCAAAGGTTTTCAGACAAAAATAGAAACTAATTTAAAATATTGTTGACATCAATAGATTTTATGCTAAAATTGAGTTTGATTGGTATTCGGCAGGTATTGATCTTGCCGGTCCAAATAAAAATCTAAAGGGGGAAGATAATTAGAATGAAACCTTTGGGCCGCCATGTTTTAGCTGAAATTTACGGATGCAAATTTGATATTTTAAATGATATCAAAAAAGTGGAAAAAATTATGGTGGAAGCAGCGCTCGAAGCGGGCGCGGAAGTAAGAGAATATGTATTTCACAAATTTAGTCCTCAGGGAGTCAGCGGAGTAGTGGTAATTTCCGAGTCTCATCTGGCAATTCACACTTGGCCCGAATTGGGATATGCAGCTGTTGACGTGTTTACCTGCGGAGAAAAGGTAAATCCCTGGGATGCCTGCAATTACCTGACCGAAAAATTCGGTGCGGAGCATCTATCTGCTAAAGAGACCAAACGGGGAATTCTGCCGGAGATACTACCTAAGGAAGCCGTAAATCTTTAGGAGGGATTTTTATTAGTACCAACTTAAGTGAAGATTAGCAATGACCTTGCAGTTTACAATACAAACAGCAAGGTCATTGCTATTTTTCACTTAAGATAAGTTACCTGGCCATAAATCGGGGACATTCCTTGAAGAAGTGTGTCCCTTTTCCGATCAAGTCAGAACCAGGATTAGAGTATATAAAAAGCGCACGCTGAGTGGACTGATTGATCGCGCTTTTTTAGCAGGATATTACGACATAGCAACGAATATATAATTGTTCAAAGCAAAGGAGGGCTTCCCCCGCACATGAATATATTCAAATTGATTAACGAAGATTTAGCAAAAGTGCATGCACTCATGGAAAAAAAATTTAAAATAAAAGCCGGTTACTTAAAAGAATTTGTAACTTTGGATTTTAATTATTTCGATCAAAGTTTACGCCCTGCCATGGTAATCCTAAGCAACCGGTTATTTAGCCCGGTTACTGAAAAAACCATTGCACTGGCCGGGGTTTTGCAATTTATATATATGGCATCACAAGTGCACCTGAAGGTTCAGGAGAACAACAACGGCAAGGAAAAATATGGTGATAGCCGTTTTAAATACCAATTTCCGGTACTGGTTGGTGATTATCTTTACGGGAGATTTTTTACTACTCTGTGTGATGCCGGTATTGTAAATTATCTTAAAAAACTGGCCGAGCTTATTTGTTTAATCAACAAAGGCGGGATTTTAAGCCCAAAGTACCCAAGCAAGGAACTGCTGGACACGCAGCAGTATATTGATGTTATTAAGAAAGAAACGGCTGAAATGTTCGCTTGCTCAGCATATCTTGGAGCGGATGTTGCAGGTGCCGGGGAAGAGGATAAACAGCATTTATACAATTATGGAATAAATGTGGGCATGGCGTACGGTCTTTTGGAGAGGGGGGCTTCCGTCAAACAAATCGCTTATTACATTGATTCTGCAGAAGCGGCGATTAAACAATTTCCGCCCTCAAGAGAAATAAATCTTCTTAAAGAATTGCTTGTTTTTTTAGCCAAGGAAAACAGTATTGCTTGCAATATGGTTGTCTAGCAGCTTCTAATCAGGTTAGGCATATTTGATAGATTTGTCTATTGGGAAGTGGTGTTGGCATGGAATCGACAATAACTAATAAAACAAAGATTTTTCTTGAAATGATTCGTTTTGAACATACTATATTTGCGTTGCCATTTGCTTTTATCGGAGCGTTACTGGTTCAAAAAAAGATCCCTGCCGGTAGCGATATATTATGGATTACTCTGGCGATGGTTGGCGCCCGTACGGCTGCCATGTCTCTTAACCGAATTATTGACAGGCATATTGACGCACAAAACCCGCGAACTGCCAACCGGGCATTACCAAAAGGTTTGCTTAAAGTGGGAGAAGTATGGGTATACGTTATACTTTCCTTTGCCTTGCTGCTGCTGTCGGCATATCAACTTTCTCCGCTGGCCTTTAAGCTGTTCCCTATAGCTGTTATGGCTTTAAGTTTTTATTCTTATACTAAAAGATTTACCTGGACCTGCCACCTTTTTTTAGGGCTAACACTGGGGCTGGCGCCATTGGGGGCATGGATAGCCATTGCCGGAAGTTTTCATCCCGCCCCAATTTTACTGGGGATAGGCGTGCTGTTTTGGGTAGCCGGTTTTGATATCATCTATGCCTGTGACGATTACTCATTCGATACAAAATATAAGATTCACTCCATACCGGCGCGGTTTGGCATTGCCAGGGCGCTTAAAATATCAGCTTTGTTTCATATCCTGGCACCGGTATTTTTTATTGCGGTCGCGGTTGTTATGCACATGGGCTTGTTTTATCTTGTTGGTCTGGCCGTTGCAGTTACTTTATTATTCTACCAGCACAAGCTGGTGGCGCCTGAGGATTTGAGCAAGGCAGGTGTGGCTTTTTTTAATTTAAACGGTACATTGAGTATATTGATGTTTTGTTTTACCTTACTAGACATTATTTACACAATTCATGTTTTTTAGGGAGAGTTAACATGCTTAATCAAAACATTCTATCAAAAATTGCGGCTAAAGTGGCCTCAGGTGAGCGATTGACAAGGGATGAAGGAATTGCCTTATACCATTCAAATGATTTATTAACCATTGGCAAGCTGGCGTCTCAGGTTAGAGAAAGAAAAAACGGCAAAAAAGCCTTTTTTATTGTCAACAGGCATATCAATCATACTAATATTTGCATAAACCGGTGTAAACTTTGTGCCTTTGGCAGGGATGCAGGTGACCCTGCAGCATACGTAATGAGTCTTGATGAAATTGAAGCCAAAGTCGCAGAATCGGCTGGCCAAAATATTTCTGAGATTCATATCGTTGGCGGGCTAAATTCCGACTTAAAGCTTGATTTTTATATTGAAATGATGCAAAGGGTGCGCAAAATCCTGCCCGGTGTTGTGATCCAGTCTCTCACCGCCGTAGAAATTGAATTTCTTGCGCAAACTCACAACATGACTTATAAAGAAGTTCTTGAAACACTGCACAACGCCGGACTTGATTCCCTTCCCGGCGGGGGAGCCGAAATATTTGCCCCCAGGGTAAGGGAAATTATTTGCCCCAAAAAAATTGACGGTGAAAAATGGCTGGCTGTTCACCGGGCAGCCCACGAAATTGGCATAAGGACTAACGCCACCATGCTCTACGGGCATGTTGAGACCATTGAGGAAAGGGTCGACCACCTTATCCAACTACGTGAATTGCAGGATCAAACCGGAGGTTTTCTGACCTTTATCCCCCTGGCCTTTCATCCCCAAAACACTGCCCTGGAATCAATGGGAATAAGTACAACAACAGGATATGATGATTTAAAGACTCTGGCCATTGCCAGGCTAATGCTTGACAATTTCGACCACATTAAAGCATACTGGGTAACGGTCGGCCCCAAGCTGGCCCAGGTTTCACTCGCCTTCGGCGTAGATGATTTGGACGGCACCGTGGTTGAAGAGAAAATTGCACACGATGCCGGAGCCCAAACTGATCAAGCCATGTCCAAAAACAAGCTTGTTAAAATGATTAAAAATGCCGGTTACATTCCCGTTCCGAGAGATACGCTTTATAACGTGGTGGAGGAGGGCTTTTAATTGTCTCGCATAAGCGTCGGCCAGGTTGAATATTTGAATTGTATTCCCGTATATCACGCCCTTGAAGAAGGACTACTTGATGCTGATATTGAGTTAATCAAGGGTCCCCCAACAAAATTAAATAAAATGTTTCTTAACGGCGAATTGGATATTACGCCTATTTCATCTATTGAATATGCAAGATATAAGGACAAATGCATTATTATCCCCAATATGTCCATCAGCGCCGACGGTAATGTCGAAAGCATTCTTTTATTCAGCCATTGCCCACCAACCGAACTAGAGGGTAAAACCGTAAATGTAACCACGTCATCAGCTACTTCAGTCGTTCTTTTACGCATCTTATTTGAGCACTATTACCACGTGCAGCTTGCATTTCGCCGGGCGGAGCCCGATTTAAACACAATGCTCGCGTCGGCTGACGCTGCGCTGCTTATCGGGGACGATGCAATGCTGGCCCATCAAGCTGTTATGCTGAACAACCCCGGTATCATTGTTACCGATCTCGGCAGGGAATGGAAAAATTTTACCAGGGAGAAAATGGTTTATGCCGTTTGGGTAGTTCATTCTGAGCTTGCTGAAAATAATCCTGACCTTGTTGAACAAATCAGCCAGCTATTCAATCAAGCAAAGGCTACCGGCCTGGCAAGTCGTGCCGATCTGATTAAAAAAGGGCACAAACGTTCCGGGTTGCCGCATGACCTGCTAAACCACTATTTTGACACAATTCACCATGATCTTGGAGAAAGCGAACGCAGAGCACTGTTAACGTTTTACGATTATGCTTACAAGAGCGGCATCATTGAAGATAGGGTCAAACTAAAAATCTGGGGTGAATAATTTTGTCTAATGTTGAAGCCCTTTTGGACAAAGTCCTGTCAGGAGGCAGGCTTAGCCTGGAAGAGGGAATTGAGTTAATAGAGAGAGGCAACCTTATAGAACTTGGATGTGCCGCCAACACCATCAAAAACAAACTGCACCCGGAAGGGATGGTCACCTATATTATAGACCGCAACATCAATTATACTAATGTCTGCGTCTGCCAGTGCAGGTTTTGCGCTTTTTACAGGCACGTTAATGATCAAGACGCTTATGTAATAGAAAAAGCTGAATTGTATAAAAAAATTGAAGAAACCCTTGGTGTTGGCGGAACTGAATTATTAATCCAGGGAGGTCTGCACCCTGATCTTAAACTGGAATATTACATCGAAATGTTACAGGATATAAAAAAAAGATATGATATCCACATACATTCATTTTCACCGCCGGAAATTGTCCATCTTTCGCAGCTTTCTGGCTTACCTGTGTCTGAAGTTCTTTTAAAACTGAAAGAAGCCGGACTTGATTCACTTCCCGGCGGCGGTGCGGAAATTTTAGTTGACCGGGTAAGAAAGCAAATCAGCCCTAACAAAATTGGCTGGCGTGAGTGGATGGACGTGATGGACGCTGCCCACCGGCTGGGGATGAAAACAACTGCTACAATGGTGTTCGGTCATATTGAATCGAGCGCAGATATTATTACCCATTTAATCAGGGTGCGGGACCAACAAGATGCCACCGGCGGGTTTACCGCATTTATCCCCTGGAGCTTCCAGCCCCGCAACACAGATCTTGGAGGCACCACATCCGGGGGCTATGAGTACCTTAAAGTGTTGGCGGTCTCTCGAATTATGCTTGATAACATTCCCAATATTCAAGCTTCCTGGGTTACGCAGGGCGCTAAAATAGCCCAGGTGGCACTGAGTTTTGGAGCCAATGACTTTGGCAGCACCATGCTGGAAGAGAATGTAGTTAGGGCTGCAGGAGTTAGTTATCGAATTGCCTTAAAAGAGATCCAGCGCTGTATAGCTGATGCCGGATTCATCCCGGCCCAGCGAAAAACCGATTACAGCATAATTAAAACCTTTCCAGACCTCCGGGCCGGTTAACGGATCGGAGGTCTGTTTCTCTTCAGAAAATGCCAAACATTTAGCATGAGCTAAGGATAGAAAGTATTAAAACATGCGGCAAAGCAAACTTGATCAAATCGCGTTTTTTATTGTAAACAGATGTTAACAATATGGTTAATTTTATGATAGAATAAAAATGAAAGAGTGAACACTCATTCATTTTCAAGGAGGAGTTACAAATGGGGACAATAAATTTTGAACAAGAAATAAAAAGTCTTACACCACTTTTTCAACCTGAATCGCTGGCGATTATAGGCGCTTCTGAAAACCCCTCTAAGCCAAGTGGACAACCGCTTGTCTCCTTAATAAATGCAGGCTTTAAAGGCAAAATATATCCTATTAACCCCAAACACACCACCCTGTGTAATCTTCCCTGTTACCCTTCGCTCAAGGATGTTCCGGGTCCGGTTGACCTGGCCATAATAGCCGTTCCCGCAAAATTTACTCTCGGTGAATTGCAGCAATGCGCAGCCAAGGGAGTAAAGGGGGTAATTATATTTACATCGGGTTTTGCAGAAGTAGGACCGGAGGGCGCCAAACTCCAGTCAGAAATAACTGATCTGGCCAATAAAACAGGCATGCGCGTCTGCGGCCCCAACTGCATGGGAATCTTCAGCTCGCGCAACGCTCTTATGGCTAACTTTTCCGTAACAGAACTGCCGGAACGGGTTTTAGTCCCCGATTTTTTGGGTTTTATCAGCCAGAGCGGAGGATTTGGAACAGCCATTTACCAAATGATCAAAGATAAGGGCTATGGCTTCAGCCATTTCGTAAGTACCGGCAATGAAGCCGATGTTGATTTTTCTGAGTATATGGGCTTCATGGCCCAGGATAACTTTACCAGGGTTATTGGCGGTTACCTGGAAGGAGTAAAGGACGGTCAAAAGTTTATCACTGCGGCCGATATGGCCCTTAAAAATAATAAGCCCATCCTATTGATCAAAGCCGGACGTTACCCTGCAGCTGCCAAAGCTGCCGCATCCCATACCGGTGCACTGGTTGGCTCGGATAAAGTTTACAGCGCAGTTTTCAAACAAAAAGGTATTATTCGCATCGAAAGCCTTGAAGAATACCAGATTATATTGTCGATGCTTGCAAGCAATAAGTATCCCAAAGGGAAGAGAGTTGCAATTCTGGCTACTTCCGGGGGCAGCGGCGTGGCGCTGGCAGACAAATGTTCCTTTTACGGCCTGGAGGTTGGACCACTGCAAGCAGAAACCAGGGCTAAATTAGATAGTATCCTGCCGGATTTTGCTTCATCCGCCAACCCGGTTGACATAACTTCAGCTATATTAACCCAGCCCGGCTTATTGGAACAATGTGCGGAAATAGTAATTAATGATCCAGGAATCGACATGCTTATCGTAGCTTTTTGGGCGCTGCACGGTGACCGCAGCAACCTGGAACAAATGGTGCGGGTGAGTAAAAAAACAGACAAACCGGTCTTTAATATCGTGTGGGGACCGGAAGAGGCGGCCCTGCAAGCGCTGCATTTTTTGAATGATAATCTCATACCGGCCGCCAAGGAAGTTGATTTTGCCATCAGGTCACTTTCCGTACTGGCAGATTACAGTGAATTTAAAACTGCCCGCAATATTCAAACCAATGAGCACCAATCCGTACCAATACCGCTAAACGCCCAAAAAATAGCAGGAGAGATATTATATAACTTAAAGCCTGGCGCCAAGTTAACCGAATATGAAGCAAAACAGGTATTACGGGCTTACGGCATCAGCACCACCCGCGAAGTGCTGGCCCATACGGCAGAAGAAGCTGTTCAAGCCGCCAGGGAAATTGGTTACCCGGTGGTCATGAAAATTATTTCCCCGGACATTTTACACAAAACTGAAGCCGGCGGCGTAATATTAAATATTTCTTCCGACGAGGAAGTCATCGAAAGCTTCAATCAGATTATCTGGAATGCGCAAAAATACAATCAGAACGCGCTGGTGCAAGGTGTTCTGGTGCAGGAAATGTTAAGCGGCGGCATTGAAATTATCGTTGGTTCCGGTAAAGACCCGGTATTTGGCTCTACTGTAATCGCCGGCCTGGGGGGCATTTTTGTAGAGGTATTGGAAGATGTTGCACTGCGCGTAGCCCCTGTGTCCAATTTGGATGCCCAAGAAATGCTGGAAGAGTTAAAAGGCAAACAAATATTTGAGGGTGTGCGCGGTAAAGAACCCGTCGATAAAAAGGCGCTGGTTGAGGTTATTCAAAAGGTTTCCAGGCTGGTTGAAGATTTCCCCCAAATTGCCGAACTGGACATTAACCCAATGCTGCTTTTCCCCAAGGGTGCAGCGGCAGTGGATGCGTTAATCGTGCTGCAATAACTAGCCTTATCCACACAGAAAAATTGTTGTTAAGAAGGACAGTGGTCCCAGCTGTGCTCAGAACTTTCGCGCCGACAGCACCAACGTCTCGAATTGTTGGGGACAAATTGTTGGGTCAAATTGTTGGGGACACACCTCGTAAAGGTGTGTCCCCTTCCCTTAAACTCGCAACTAAAAAAAGAAATTCATATAGCATCAAAATGAGCGGCAATACAGATTGCTTCACTGCGCTCGCAATGACAGTTACGTTAAGGGGTGTCTCCTCTTTTAGTAATAAGAGCAGCAAAGTTGTCCTGTGACTGTGCGGCCATTTCGGCAGCTTTAAGCATTAGTTTCCTCATTTTCGGATCCTGAGTCTCGCCGGCGATCATCATAAACGTTTGCGCAGCCATTCTAGTGTCTTTTTCATAATCCTGCAGCATATCCATATCTGTAAATTTTTCGGTCATATCAATCACTCCTGAATAAAGTGCCGGTAGTATTCCTCGGCAATGTTTTCAAAATTTTCCAAGTTCTTATATTCGCTTTGAAAAATTTTTTGAATTTTCGGATCCGTAGCCAGGCCAGCAAAAAAATCGCATTTTCGCTTGGCTACCTGCGTTTCCGAGATTACCCGTTTGAGAAAAGCTGCGTCTTTAACTTCAGCCATTGTTTTCGGGTCCATTTCACGCATCGTTCCCACTCCTCGTATTTATGACTGTCATGGTTTATTATTCTGCTTTTCAGCACCAAAAATACCAAAACAGGTAATATTTTTTCCGTATGGTCGAATCAAAATACTTCTAAATATATGTACGAGGATGAAAAATAGGTACCGCTGTCAGGGCGATCCGTTGGTTTCCCGGAGCAAGCGTCGCACTGCTATAATAAAATATTTGCCTTATCCATACGGGCTGCCATATAATGTTTAAGATGATGATGCTGGAGGAAAAAATGTCCGGAAAAAATAATTATAACATGCTCAAGCAAATTCCCGCGGTTGACGAAATTTTGCAAAGAACGGAAGTCAAAGAACTTCAACAAAAAATCCCAAAGATTCTAGTTTTAGAGGCAGTGCGGGAGATTGCAGCCGAGATTAGACAAGATATTTTAATGGATCGCATTCAATCATTGCCGGAGAATAACCCGCGACAGTACCTGTTGGACTTAATCACAACCAGTGCAGCGGATAGGGCCAGGGAAAAGAACCGTCCCAACCTGCGCAGGGTTATCAACGCGACCGGTGTTGTACTGCATACCAACCTGGGGCGGGCAGTGCTCTCAGAACGAGCCTGCCAGGCTATTGAACAGGCTGCTTCGGGATATTCCAACCTTGAACTTGACCTGCAAACAGGGAAAAGAGGGTCACGTTATGCACCGGTAGAGAACCTATTGACAAGACTAACCGGGGCGGAATCTGCACTGGTTGTGAATAACAATGCGGCAGCTGTGCTGCTTGCACTCAGCACCATGGCCAAAGAAAAAGAAGTGATTGTTTCCAGAGGTCAGCTCGTTGAGATTGGTGGCTCTTTTCGGATTCCGGAAGTTATGGCCCAAAGCGGGGCTAAACTGGTGGAAGTAGGCGCAACCAATAAAACCCACCCAAGGGACTACAAAAACGCCGTAACTTCAGAAACAGCCCTTCTTTTACATGTACATACCAGCAACTACCGTGTTGTCGGGTTTACCAGGGAGACATCAGTAGCCGAGCTGGTCTCTATCGGGAAGGAGTTTCAGCTGCCGGTGATGTCGGACCTGGGCAGCGGGTCACTGATTGACCTTTCAACCTTTGGCCTGCCTGAAGAGCCAACTGTGCAGGAAACTGTCAAAGCAGGCTGTGACATTGTAACCTTTTCCGGCGACAAGCTTTTAGGCGGGCCCCAGGCGGGGATAATCGTGGGAAAAACAAAATACCTCGAAAAAATGAAAAAGAACCCTTTAACCCGTGCCATAAGAATTGATAAATTCACTGTCGCGGCACTTGAAGCCACATTAAGGGAATACCTTGAACCGGATAACGCAATTAAGAATATACCATCTTTGAAAATGTTATCTGCTAAAAAATCTGAGCATGAACAAAGAGCCCTGGCATTATGCCGAAAATTAACAGAAAAAGCAGGCCTGCGAGCAAGGTTTGAGCCGGTGGAAATATTCTCGGCAGTTGGCGGCGGTGCACTTCCAACAGCGGAATTACCTTTTTGGGCCATTGAAGTAGTTCCCTATGCCATTTCAGTCGCCGGCTTAGCCCAAAAACTGCGTGGTTCCGACCCGGCTGTTATTGGACGATTACAGGAAGATAAGCTAATTCTTGACCTTCGTACCGTTTTAAACGGCGAGGAAGAGGTGCTGGTGGATATCCTCTGTAGGGTGTTGGAACAGGGGGGAACTTCCGAATGAAACACATTATTATTGGCACAGCCGGCCACGTGGATCACGGCAAGACAGTTTTAGTCAAAGCGCTAACCGGCATTGATACCGACAGGCTCAAGGAAGAAAAAGAGCGCGGTATTTCTATTGAGCTGGGCTTTGCCTACATGAAACTGCCCAGCGGGTTAACAGCAGGCATAGTGGATGTACCCGGCCACGAAAGATTTATTAAAAACATGTTAGCCGGAGTCGGCGGAATAGACCTCGTCCTTTTGGTTGTTGCGGCGGATGAAGGAGTAATGCCGCAAACCAGGGAACACCTTGAAATTATTCAACTCCTGCAAATTGATAAAGGAGTTGTAGTCATTACCAAAAAGGATCTGGTTGACGATGAATGGCTTAAAATGATCTATGACGACACTAAAGAGTTTTTAACCAATACGGTATTGGAAAATGCCGATATTATTGCTGTCTCTGCAGTGACCGGAGAAGGTATGCCGGAATTAATAAAAGCTATTAACCAAATAGCAATAGGCATTGAAGGAAGAAAAACGACCGGCCCGGCCCGTTTGCCTGTTGACCGTGTATTTTCCGTAACCGGTTTCGGCACAGTGGCAACCGGTACTTTGATTTCAGGCCAAATTCAAATTGGTGAGAGCTTACAAATATATCCCGGCGAAACCGTTTCCCGGGTTAGAAATATGCATGTACATGGCAACAAAGTTGAACTGGCCGACTCAGGCCAGCGGGTGGCGGTTAACCTGTCCGGCATAGAAACTGATGATATCAAAAGGGGCAATGTGCTGGCGCTGCCCGGGAGCTTAAAACCTTCACACAGGTTGGATGTGAGCTTCAAATATCTTTCCAGCGCGCCCAAAGCTTTAAAACACAGGGCCAGGGTTAGGGTTTACTTGGGCACAGCTGAAATTTTAGGCAGAGTTATTTTACTTGACCGTGAAGAAATGCAACCGGGAGAACACGCCTATGTTCAATTACAACTTGAATCGCCTGTTGCAGCAGCCAGAAAAGACCATTTCGTCGTCAGGTCGTATTCGCCCATGCGCACCGTGGGCGGAGGAACGATTGTAGATCCTTTCCCCAATAAACATAAGCGTTATCGAAAAGAAATAATTGAAACCCTTGCCACTGCCGAAAAAGGCTCGGCGGCTGATTTGGTGGAACAATACTTAAATACAAAACCACAGCTGCACACCGTTTCCGGCCTGACCACCGCCATTGGCATGAGCAAAAACGATATGGCTATGGCCCTGACGAAACTAACGGGGGAAGGGCATTCGGTAAAGTTCGACTCTGAAGGAGAAGATTATTTTGTATCTGTTTTGGTGCTTAAACAGTGGGAAAACAGAATAATTTCAGCACTGGAGGATTACCACCGGAAATTCCCGCTGCGGGAAGGGTATCCCAAGGAGGAATTAAGATCACGATTTTTTTCTGCCTTAAACGCCAAACAATTTCAGATACTGTTAAACCATTTTGAGCAAAACCAAAAAATTTCCGGTATGGGACACAGTGTTGCAATTTTTGAGTACAAACCGTTACTATCTAAGGAAATGGACCAGGTTCTACATAAATTAGAAAACATTTATTTGACCAGCGAATTTCAACCCCCTGCCTGGAGCGAGGCAATTGCTCAAACCGGTATTAAACGCCCTGAGGAAAGCCAGGAATTTCTCAACTATCTATTTAGACAGGGTAAGCTGGTTAAAATAGCAGAAGGCATCTTTTTCCACCGCAAAGTTTTAGATCAGGCAATTTCAATTATTAAGGAACACTTCAAACAAAAGGAAGAACTTTCACTTGGCGAATTGAGAGACCTGCTGCACACTTCCCGTAAATATGCGCTGCCTTTGCTGGAATATACAGACCGGGAGAAAATAACGCGCCGGGTCGGCGATTTACGGGTCGCCGGTAAATTGTTGATTTGATAACACCATCAAGTGGAGGTACAAATGTCCGAGCTTGTTTCTTTAATCAAAGATGAAATTACCAATCAGGGTCCCATGACATTTGCAAGGTTTATGGAACTAGCCCTTTATCACCCGCTTTGGGGCTACTACTCAACCGCAACTACCATCGGGCCCCAGGGTGACTTTTATACCGTGCCCAATACAGGCGCTTTGTTTGGCAGCATGTTGTCCAGGCAGTTTTATGAAATGTGGTGTCTGTGCGACTGCCCAAAACAATGGTCTCTGGTGGAGTATGGGCCCGGAACCGGCACACTGGCTATGGACGTTTTAGATTCAATCAGGGAAAACCACAAAGATTTTTTTAAAGCCATTAATTACTATTTAATTGAAGCTAGCCCTCAGTTAAGGAAAAAGCAGCAGGCTGCACTGCTTCAATCGCATTACCGTGATAAGTGCAAATGGGTTAATGACATATCCGAAATAACACCTAAGGGAGAAATCACAGGATGTATCTATGGAAATGAATTGATCGACGCCTTTCCGGTTCACCTGTTGATTGCAGACGAAGGTGTATTAAATGAGTTGTATGTAGCTTATAACGGTACCGAATTACATTTTAAAAAAGGAACTCTTTCGGCGACTAAACTGGCAGATTACTTGGAGTTGCAAGATGTGCAATTAAAAAACGGGCAAAGAGCGGAAGTGAACCTGCAGGCCAAGGACTGGTTAAATAACGTCGCTGACAACCTGAAAAAAGGATTTATATTAATTATTGATTATGGTTTTACCACTCCGGAAATGTATTCGCCCCAACGTTTCAACGGAACATTGAGATGTTTTTATCGCCACCGCTTAAATGATGACCCGCTTATTAACATAGGGCATCAGGATATTACATCCAACGTAAATTTTTCCGTGCTCGCAGCCTGGGCCGGTGAAGCCGAATTAAATACCATAGGTCTTGTCACCCAGCCCGATTTCCTGTTAAACCTTGGGATATTGGATACACTCAAAGGACAAGAGGATTTTAACCTGACACCGGAAATGCAGAAAAAAAACTCGGCAATAAAGCAGCTGTTGCTGCCCGGCGGAATGGGCGGGATATTTAAAGTACTGGCTCTATCAAAAGGATTGGAAACACCGCCAAAACTGGCCGGATTTAGCGCCAGAAATATTTTGAAGAGGGTTGAACGTGATCAATTTATATAAGTCCAAAGCCGGCACTGCTTCATTTAGTATTGAAATAATGGTAACCCAAACATCATCCGGGGTTGTCGTTCAATTATTGGGTGGAGATAAACCTCATGTTGGGGCAACAGTAATCAGTCACCCGCGGCCCAGCATTGCTCTGGAGGGCCAAATAAGCTGCAATACCATAGTCATTCCCGAACTTGGCCATAAAGAAGATGAATTGGCCAAACCCCTGGCTGAAAGTATAGCAGTTACTTTGAATTCCACTGTTGTTATGATTGCGGGCATACACATCGATAACGCCAGTGATTTTGAAATCAATGAAATTAAAAAAATTTGCAAACAGCTTGTGGATGAGTTTTTAACCTTTGCCTGCAAAGGATTGCAAAACCAGGTAATATAGCTGTTTTAATGGGCAGAATAATGTCCAGGAGGTGATTGATTTGACCAAATCTTTTAGTTCCAGCAGCAGTTCCAGTTTTAGTTCAAGCTCCAGCGAACTCAAAACTGGCTGTAGCTCATCAAAATGCCCCAAAGATGACTTAGCTACAGGAATTACAGGAAGCGAGTCTGTTGATAGCTTGGATTCCAAAAACAGAGTAGAGGAAGATATATAATTTTAAGGGGCATTTGCCCCTTTTTTACTTGACCAGTCCGAACTGACCATATATAACATGTATAAACAGATACTATCGTTAAGCAGGGGGGATCTCTGTTGGCCATATTTGCCTTGATTCTGGC
This sequence comes from Desulfotruncus alcoholivorax DSM 16058, assembly GCF_000430885.1. Taxonomy (GTDB): domain Bacteria; phylum Bacillota; class Desulfotomaculia; order Desulfotomaculales; family Desulfallaceae; genus Desulfotruncus; species Desulfotruncus alcoholivorax. The sequence goes on from NZ_AUMW01000010.1 coordinate 93,104, forward strand.
TATATTGTTTTTTATTGCCGGCTTGGCCGGCTCAGTGCTGCCGGTATTACCAGGCGCCATATTGATCTGGCTGGGTATGCTAATATATGGTATCCTGACCAAGTTCACCACACTTAATGCTCTATTTTTTGTAGGCCAGGGTTTAGCGGTTGCCACTACATATTCCGTGGATTATTTTGCCGGTATACTGGGAGTAAAAAGATTCGGAGGCTCTCGGGCTGCTGGCTACGGCAGCATTGCCGGCACAATTGTTGGTATGATATTTTGGGGACCTGCCGGCCTCATTTTTGGACCTTTTATTGGAGCTATCGCCGGAGAAATATTAAGCAACAAGCCTCTTGACAGGGCAATCCGCTCTGGGTGGGGCACTCTTATTGGCTTGTTTGGAGGAACAATTGCAAAATTAATTATAGAAATATTAATGATTATCTGGTTTTTCTGGGCTATTTACCATTAATCTTTTTCATCGAACTCCTCACCCAAAGGCCCGACCGCCTCATTTAGCTGGAAATCCGTAATATTTTTAATCTCCGCACCAAACTTTCACCTCTTACCGGCTATATTTTATATGAGTATCCACTTTAATTTACATCGTTTCGCCCATGTCATCGCGAGGAGTGAAACGACGTAATCCCACCTCAATAAATTTAACACCCAGCCATTTCAAATTATTATTTGAATTAAACCGACCCTTTATCCATTAGCATGGGTTATTTGGCCTTAATAATCCAGCTCATTCATTCCGGCTTATCACCAGGCACATCATCAAGACGCAAACCGTTCTTGATCGCGGAAACGGCCAGCTGGTCGCACCGGTTATTGTATTCGTTATCGGCATGTCCTTTAACCCATACCCAGCTGATCTGGTGTTTTTGCCGCAGTTCTAAAACTTTTTCCCACAAATCAATATTTTTGGCCCGCTCTTTATCATTTCTCATCCAGCCATTGGATTGCCATTTCAACACCCATCCCTTGGTTATGGCGTCAATGATATATTTACTATCGGAATAAACTGTTACCCGGCATGGTTCCTTTAAACTCTCCAGCCCTTTAATTACAGCCATTAATTCCATCCGGTTATTGGTCGTGTTTTCATAAGCACCGGAAATTTCCCTGGCGTAAGGGCCATATTTTAAAATCACCCCGTAGCCGCCGGGACCGGGGTTGCCACTGCAGGCACCGTCTGTGTATATCTCAACTTCCTTGATAAAAATCACCCCAATAGCCAAGTTTTAACCTTTGCCCGGTAATTTTATCATGACTGTTAATTAACGGCAATAATTTAGCTATAGCCTTACTTATGTTTTTTTTGTCGGAAGAGGCAGGATTTTATATGGAGAGAAAGAATAATTTTTAGGTATGTCAAACATCATTCCAGAACGGGAGGGATGTTACAAGATTTTTTATTTTATTTTTATTTTTTGGGGGAGGTACAATTGTTGAAAAAATTTAGTTCTAAAATTATTCTTGCTTTTGCTGCATTACTAATGGTTGCTCTATTGACAGCCGGCTGCGGCGGAAGCAAAACTGAAAACAAAACCGCAGGGCAATCCGGTGAACCGGAAAAGCTTAAAGTAGGTTTTGTTTACATCGGCCCGGTGGACGACAACGGCTGGACGACAGCCCACGACCAGGGTAGAAAATATTTGGAAGAGAAGCTTCCATATGTTGAAACCAGTTATGTGGAGAACGTCCCTGAAAACCCGGCCGATGCTGAGCGGGTAATTACCCAGCTGGCAGAGGAAGGCAATAAAGTTATTTTTACCACCAGCTTTGGTTACATGGATCCCACTATTAACGTGGCCAAGAAATATCCTGACGTTATTTTCTTGCACTGCTCCGGCTATAAAAATGACAAAAACGTTGCTGCCTATTTTGGCAGGATGTACCAGGCAAGGTACTTGTCCGGCATTGCTGCCGGAAAAGCTACCAAGAGCAACCTGATCGGCTATGTCGCAGCATTCCCGATTCCGGAAGTCATTCGCGGCATCAATGCTTTCACGCTTGGTGTACAGAAGGTTAACCCTGACGCAAAGGTAAAAGTAGTTTGGACCCATACCTGGATTGATGCCGCCGCTGAAAAGGACGCCGCAGTTGCGCTTCTTGACTCCGGCGCAGACGTAATCGCCCAGCACCAGGATTCCCCCGGACCCCAGCAGGCGGCTGAGGCAGTCGGTAAATTCGGGGTGGGCTATAACAGCGACATGGGCAAAATGGCTCCCAAAGCCGTTTTAACTTCGCCGGTTTGGAACTGGGGCCCCTTTTACGTACAAATAGTACAAGCCATCAAAGAAGGGAAATTTGACTCCACTCCCAAATGCGGGTCACTTACTTACTGGCCCGGTTTAAAAGACGGTATTATTGGACTGGCACCTTACGGCCCAATGGTTTCTGAAGAAACCAAGCAGCTGATTGAACAGGAAAAACAGCGGATCATCAGCGGAGAATGGGATGTTTTCACCGGCCCGATCAAAGACCAGCAAGGCCAGGTAAAAGTGCCGGATGGCCAGAAACTGAGCGACAACGACATGCTTAACATGGACTGGTTTGTCCAGGGAGTAGAAGGCTCTACCAAATAAATAAAAATTACGATACGGTTGCTGGCAGATGCACTGCCAGCAACCATTGCTAAGGGGCTTAAAGAAAGTATGAGTAATTCTTATTTAGTGGAATTAAAAAATATAACCAAAAAATTTCCCGGAGTTATTGCCAACGATAAAGTCAATTTTAATGTTAAAAAGGGTGAAATTCATGCCCTGCTGGGAGAAAACGGTTCGGGCAAAAGCACTTTAATGTCCATTTTATCAGGTCTCTACAGACCGGATGAAGGTGAGATAATTATAAACGGCACCCGAATGGTTTTTAAATCGCCCCGCCATGCCATAAGTGCGGGTATTGGCATGGTGCACCAGCATTTTAAGTTGATTGACTCCTTTTCAGTGGCTGAAAACGTAATCCTTGGCGATGACCGTATACCCAGAGTGCTCAATATGAAGGAAATTGAAAAAAACCTGGCGCAGCTTAGCTTGCGTTACGGATTACATATAAATCCTGCTTCGATGGTTTGGCAGCTTTCCGTAGGCGAAAAACAAAGAGTTGAAATAGTAAAAATGCTCTACCGCGGCTCTCAGGTGCTTATACTTGACGAGCCAACTGCTGTGCTGACACCGCAGGAGACAGATGAGCTTTTTAGAAACATCAAAGAAATGGCTAAATCCGGAAGAGGCATTGTGGTAATAACTCATAAATTGCATGAAGTTGAGCAAATAGCTGACCGCGTTACGGTTCTCCGCAAAGGTAATTCAGTGGCTACTTTGGAAAGAGACCAGATTAACCGGCAGGAATTAGCCCGGCTTATGGTCGGCCAGGAGATAACTACTCAATGTAAAAGAAATACCCGGCCCGGCACCCAAAAAGTGCTTGAACTCCAGAATGTAAGCTGCCTAAACGACCTGGGACTTTCCGGTTTAAAAAATATAACTTTTGAAGTGCACAGTGGTGAAATTTTCGGCATTGCCGGGGTAGCAGGAAATGGGCAAAGGGAACTGGCCGAGGTTATTTACGGGCTTCGTAAAATTAACTCGGGAAGTATTTTAGTTAACGGCACCAACATAACCGGTTACTCACCCCGGCAAATGATTGACTGCGGTGTAGCCCTTGTACCGGAAGATCGCCTGGGCACGGGACTTATACCCAATCTTGGCACCATAGACAACTTGATCCTAAAGGATTACCGTAAAGAAAAAATGAATCGGGGCCCTTTTATTAACTGGCAAAAAGCTAAACAAAAAGTTAGTCGTTTGGTGGACAGTTTTGAAGTTAAAGTAAGCAGCCTGGAGGCCCCTGTAAAACTGCTTTCGGGTGGAAATTTGCAAAGACTGCTGCTGGCCAGGGAAATTTCTTCAAAACCGCAATTGTTAATAGCTGTTTATCCTGTTAGAGGACTGGATATTAAGGCCACCGAAGCGATCCATGAATTGCTTATGGGACAGCGAGAAAAAGGGACGGCAATTCTCTTGATCTCCGAGGATCTTGATGAAATTTGTAAACTTAGCGACCGCATCGGCGTCCTTAGTAATGGAAGTATTACCGGAATTATTTCTTCTGATCAGGCAGACATAAATGAAATTGGGTTATTGATGATGGGTGAAACAGGAGCAGAAGCCATATGATCTTATCAAGTTACACCATAGAAAAGCGGTTGGCGCCATCTTCTACAGCTTTTATTTTTATTCCCGTTTTATCTATTGTTTTGGCCCTTATATTTGGAGCTGTATTTTTAAATCTATCCGGTTTCAATTTTATCGAAATATATACAAAAATGTTCACAGGTGCGTTTGGATCTTACTATGGTCTTACTGAAACCATAGTAAGATCGATACCCTTAACCATAACCGGTTTGGGCGTAGCACTGGCATTTCGCATGCAATTATGGAACATCGGGGGCGAAGGACAGCTATACATGGGCGCATTTGCCGCCACCTGGGTAGCTTTAAGCTTTCCCAGTGGCAGTGCCTGGTGGCTATTGCCTGCTATGGTGCTTCTGAGCATGCTTGCCGGAGGTTTATGGGCACTATTACCGGCCATCCCCAAAGCATTATGGGGTGTTAATGAAATAATAACAACTTTAATGCTGAACTATGTGGCTATATTTTGGGTGGACTACCTGGTCTACGGTCCGTGGAAAGACCCCAACGGGTTTAATTTTCCGCTTACCGCCCAGTTCGGCCCCGGCGCGATTTTACCGGCACTGGGAAATTCACGAATTCATGCCGGCTTATTCTTTGGCATTATACTGGCTGTTTTGTTCTATATTGTTATTTACCATACCCGCTGGGGTTATGAAATCAGGGTTACCGGTGAAAACCCCAATTCTGCCAAATATGCCGGTATGAACACATTAAAAAATATTATTCTGGTGATGGTTGTAAGCGGTGCCGTATGTGGCCTCGCGGGAATGTCGGAAGTGTCGGGCATTGGGGGCAGGCTTCAGCACGGCCTCAGCCCGGGCTATGGATTTACAGCGATAATCGTGGCCTGGCTAAGCAGGTTAAACCCATTTGCCATCATTATTGTGTCGTTCCTCCTGGGTGGTTTACAAGTTGGCGGTTATATTGTTCAAACCAGCGGAATTCCTTCTTCAATGGTTTCCATGCTACAGGGCATGCTTCTCTTTTTCGTTTTGGGGGGCGAACTGCTAACGAACTACAGGATATCGAAAACACCGGTAACTATGTCTGGAGTTGATAACAGGTGAACCACGATATTTTTATAGCCATACTTGCCACAGCTGTTACAGCAGGTACGCCAATTCTCTATGCAGCACTGGGGGAGATTTTAACTGAACGGGCCGGCATTTTGAACCTGGGCGTTGAAGGGATGATGCTGGTAGGGGCAGTTTGTGGATTTATCATTGCTCTAAATACAGCCAACCCGTGGTATGGAATCTTAATTGCAATGCTGGCAGGAGGTGCCGTTGCTTTAATTCACGCCCTGCTCACAATTACATTAAAAGCTAATCAGGTCGTCAGCGGACTTGCCCTGACCATGTTTGGCACCGGCCTGAGCGGCTATATCGGCAAATCTTATGTTGGCATGCCGCTGCCTGCACCATTCCATAAAATAGCTTTACCTGGGTTAAGCAACATACCGGTTATAGGACCTGTATTTTTTAACCAGGATCCTATGGTCTACCTGAGCTATATTTTAGTGGCAGCGCTATGGTTTTTAACCTTCAAGACCCGTTCAGGACTACACCTCCGGGCCGTTGGCGAAAACCCCGCGGCAGCCGACTCAATGGGTGTCAACGCTTTTCAAATCCGGTATATTTACGTTGTAATAGGAGGCATGTTGGCAGGTATAGGGGGAGCCTATCTTTCCCTTTACTATGTGCCTAGCTGGATGGAGAATATAACGGCAGGCAGAGGTTGGATAGCGGTTGCGCTGGTTATATTCGCCACCTGGAACCCCGTAAACGCGCTTTGGGGCTCTTATTTATTCGGCGGCATAGATGCGCTGGGATTTCGTCTTCAGACCTTAAATGTAAATGTATCACCTTATTTTTTGAAAATGCTTCCATACATATTTACTGTTGTGGTGCTGGTACTGGTCACCAAGCGGAATATGGTCAAACGAATCGGCTCACCGCAAGCGTTGGGTTTACCATACGACCGGGAAGAAAGATAGCGGCAAAGGTCAGGGGACACACCTCCTTTTAAAGGTATTGCTTCTTGGTCGGAGGCATGTCCCCAAATATAAGGGGGTTCTTAACTTTGCAGAAATTAAAAGAAAAGATCCTGTCGGAAGGGCAGGTACTATCAGATAAGATACTAAAAGTTGACTCTTTTTTAAATCACCAGGTTGACCCGGATTTTGCAATGGAGCTGGGAAACGAACTGGCAAGCAGGTTTACAAAGGACAGAGTAACAAAGGTGCTAACTGTTGAGGCGTCGGGTATTGCAGTTGCCCTGACCACTGGATTGGAATTAAAGGTGCCTGTTGTTTTTGCCAAGAAGAAAAAGGCCGCAACGCAGGAACCGTGCTCATATTGCAGTAATATTTTCTCTTTCACCAAGCAGGAATCAGTGGATATTTATGTTAACAGCAAATTTATTACTAAAAACGACCGTATCCTGATAGTTGATGATTTTTTAGCCCAGGGGGAAGCCCTCAGGGGAATGATCGAAATAACAGAGCAGGCCGGAGCCACCTTGGTCGGCGTGGGCATAGTTATCGAAAAGGTTTTTCAGGGTGGGGGCAAAGCGTTGCGTGAAATGGGTATAAGGATTGAGTCGCTGGCGCCAATTCAATCGCTTGCCGGCGGCAGGGTGCAATTTTTAGAATAGCCCTCATTCCACAGTCAGGTCCGGCACAAGATTAAGATATAAGTTGTCTTTTATGATCAGATATTATAAAATAATTAGGTAATTATAAAGGTGTTTTCGGCCCTTGAACCGGCCGGAAATTTTTATTTTTTGAAGGAAAATGATCGGGGGTGGATCAATGGCAGTTCAGGAAGTACGTGTTATGAACCTGCCCCAGCTTGGTGATTCAAGGGGTAAAAGCTTGTTATATGAAATACGGACAGCTTTAAATATTACCTGTATCAATAAGGTTTTAACAGCCAAAGTATACCGGCTCGAGGGCATTTCAGCAGAAGATGCCGATTTTTTGGCACGCGAGCTGCTATTTGAACAGGTTTTTCAGGTTTACTCAGTCAACGAGCCAATTATTAAAGATTCCGATGAGCTGGTGGAAGTCGCTTATAAACCGGGAGTTATGAACCCTGAGGTAGCTTCTATTTTAAAGGCGGCGGCAGACCTGGGCGTAACAGGGCTTTTAGCGGCTGATTCAAGCCATGAATACGGTTTTTACGGTTCCTTTTCCAAAAAAGAATTAAATAAAATTTTATCGAGACTTTTAGTTAATGAAACAGTGGAGCGAGTTATTATAGAAAAACCTGCAACTTTACTAATTGAGGGGCAGGCCGGAAGTACAGAAATCGTTCCAATCAGGTTTATGGACGACGAATTGTTAATGAAATTAAGCAAGGACAAGCTTTTTTTAAACCTTGAAGAAATGAGGACTATTGCTGCTTACTTTAAGCAAATAGGCCGCGACCCCACTGATTGTGAAATTGAAACCCTAGCCCAAACCTGGTCGGAGCACTGCGGGCATAAAACTTTTAAGTCAAAGCTCATTGTTAACGGCCAGACCAAGCAACCATTGTTAAAAAGATTACAGGAATCTACCGCCAACGCCAATCACCCGCTGGTTTTATCCGCTTTTAAGGACAATTCCGGTGTAATTGCTTTCTATGATGGCCTTGCACTTTGCGGCAAGGTTGAAACCCATAATTCGCCATCCGCTATTGAACCCTATGGCGGCGCGATGACAGGAAGCGGCGGAGTTTTCAGGGATATTATGGGGACAGGTAAAGGCGCAAAGGTAATAGCATCAACGGACATGTTTTGTTTTGCACCGCCTGATACTCCCCAGGAAGACATTCCCGCCGGCTGCCTGCATCCAGGCTATCTTTTCAGGCGCGTAGTCGCCGGCGTGCGGGATTACGGAAACCGCATGGGTATACCCACCAATAACGGCTCTGTTCACTTCCACCGTGACTTCAGGGCCAAACCAACCATCATTGTTGGAGCCTACGGTATTATGCCCGCCGGCGCAGCCCAAAAAGGCAGCCCGTTAGCCGGCGACATAGCCGTAATATTAGGCGGTAGAACCGGCAAAGACGGGATTCACGGGGCAACCTTTTCCAGCGGTGAAATGACGCACCGCACCATGAATGTAAACTCCAGCGCTGTCCAGATCGGTAACGCCATTGAAGAAAAACGTCTTAGTGACGCGCTGCTGATAGCACGGGACGAGGATCTGATCAGAGCTATCACGGATTGTGGCGCCGGCGGGTTTGCCTCAGCTTTTGGTGAAATGGGACAGGATATTGGAGTAGAGATCCAACTCGATAGAGCCCCCTTAAAGTATTCCGGGCTGGCACCCTGGGAAATCTGGCTTTCCGAAAGCCAGGAAAGAATGGCACTGGCCGTTCCTCCCGAAAAACTGGACCGTCTTCTGCAAATATGCCGTGATCACAATGTTGAAGCCACCGCTATAGGCAAATTTACAGGCAGCGGCAAATTGGAAGTTTTCTATGGCGATAAGTGCGTATGCAATCTTGATATGGACTTTTTGCACAACGGTCTGCCGAACCGCACAATGATCGCCAAACGGAAAAAACTAAACCGGGAAACCAAGGAACCCTGCTGTCCTGCTGCAAACTGGGCTGCGGTATGTACGGAGATGATGCGGCACCTTAATGTTTGCTCCAAGGAACCAATCGTTAGGGTTTACGACCACGGCGTACAGGGGAGTAATGTACTGCCTCCTTTTGCCGGGGTTACCGGCAAAGCGCCCAATGACGCTGTAGTCCTTGCCCCGGTATTGGGGAAAAAATATGGCGCAGTAATAGCTCACGGAATGAACCCCGTGTTAAACACCATTGACCCTTATGCCGGAAGTATCTGGGCTGCAACCGAAGCTGTATCCAACGCCGTAGCTGTCGGCGCCAACCCGGATGATTTGGTTTTAATTGATAATTTTATTTGGCCTTATCCCGATGAGGAGTCCTTATACGACCTTGACAGGGCGGTTGACGCCTGCACAGATTTCGTTCAGGCTACCGGCATGCCATTTATCTCCGGGAAAGACAGCCTGAGCAGCACTTACCGGTCCGCTGACGGGTCTGTGATAAAAATACCTCCTGTATTATGCGTCTCCTGCTTTGGCCGGATCAACGACATTACAACAACAATATCATCTGATTTTAAAAACGTTAACGGCAGGATATATCTGGTTGGCCGGCGCGATATCAAGCAAATGGGAGGTTCAACCTACTTCGATATCACTGATTCCTTTAGCCCGGACGTACCACTGGTGGACGTTAAACAATTCAGGCAAACCATAGCATCTCTGCATCAAGCCTGCACCAGCGGGGCTGTACAAAGCTGTCATGACATCAGCGAAGGTGGGCTTTTAGCAGCGCTTGCAGAGATGTGCTTCGGCGGCAATATGGGCATATCAATTGATATTCCAGGCGACAACCGGGCCGATTACTTTTTATTCAACGAAACCGCGGGCTGTTTCATCGTAGAATTAACCAGCGGCGCCAACCCGGAAGAAGTATTTAAAGAAACCCGCTTCCTACAATTGGGGCATACCACTACACAACTTGACTTTACGGTAAACCAGGATGGGAAAAAATTGTTTGAGGTTAACCTTGGACTACTATTTGAAGCCTGGCAGAAACCGATGAAGGAGGTGTTTGGCGCTTGAAACCACGGGTTTGCATCATCAGAACAGATGGAACCAATTGCGATTTGGAAACTGCCTACGCCTTTGAAAAAGCAGGCGGGAATTGCGCACTGGTACACATCAACCAATTAAGAAGCGGAACAGAGAAACTTGATGATTATCAGATCATGGCCATTCCCGGCGGTTTCTCCTATGGTGACGATATTCACTCAGGGAAAATTTTATCGGTTGAACTGACATCGTTTTTAAAAGAGCAGCTGAGCAAATTTGTTAGTGACGGGAAGCCTGTTCTAGGCATTTGTAACGGTTTTCAGGTTCTGGTTCGCACAGGCTTGCTGCCCTGGAACGAACTTGGCACGATCCGGGCCACTTTAATGCATAATGACAGCGGGCATTTCGAGTGCCGGTGGGTTAGTTTATTACTGGAAGAGACAAATTGCATTTTTACCCAAGGGATGGGTGGTATACTTGTAGAGTACCAGGTAGCCCACGGCGAGGGAAAATTTTACGCCAGCGAACAGGATTTAATGGAAATTGAGCAGTCAGGGCAAGTGGTATTTAGATATGCCGACCCTGTGCAGCAAAAACAGACCATGCAATACCCTCATAATCCCAACGGCTCACTGCATGCCATCGCCGGCATCTGTGACATGACCGGGAGGGTGCTTGGCCTGATGCCGCACCCGGAAAGATTCGTCGAGTTTTACCACCATCCCAACTGGAGGCGCCGAAAGTTCAGCGAGCCGCACGGAATCAGCTTATTCCGAAACGCTGTAAACTATGCAATAAAAAACTTATGATATATTAATTCTAGGCCTGTTGGAATGTCCCCCAATAATGCTTTGAGATTGCTTCGCTGCACTCGCAATGACAAATTATGATATTGGTAACAATACTTCAACACCAAAGCACGACCAAAACAGAAAGTGTGACCCATGTAAAGGCAGGTAGATTGTTTTGTTATTTCGCAAAGCCAAAATTTCTGATATTGAAACCATCCACAAATTGATCACTTATTTTGCCGAAAAAGATCTAATGCTGGCGCGTTCCCGTTCATCCTTGTACGAATGTTTAAGGGAATTTACAGTAGCCGAGATTAATTCGGAAATTGTCGGGGTAGGATCATTACACATTATTTGGGAAGACCTTGCTGAAATTCGAGCTCTTGCCGTGGACGAAAAATACCAGAAACTGGGCATAGGTCGCGGCCTTGTGGAAGCTTTTCTGGCTGAGGCAATTGATCTTGAAATACCCAATATTTTTGCCTTAACCTACCAGGCTCCTTTTTTCGAAAGATGCGGTTTTAGTATCATAGACAAGGAAGACCTCCCCCAAAAGGTATGGAAAGAATGTATTAATTGTCCCAAGTTCCCCAAATGTGAAGAGGTGGCTGTATTTAAAGTGCTGAAAATATGAATAGCAGGGGCATTACCGGGTGATATTTAAAAGGATGAACCAATAAAGGAGGAGAAAAAATGCCTCAACCGGTAATGCCCCGCTGCTGGCAGGTGGAAACCAAGCCACACAAATTTTGCCCAGGCTGCGGCCACGGGCTGGTATTAAAAGCGCTGGGAGAAGCTATAGACGAACTGGATATCCAGGAACGCACCGTGTTTGGCTGCGATATTGGGTGCTCATTATTGTCATGGGATTTTTTTAATATCGACAGTGTGCAAACCCACCACGGCCGGACAACCCCGGTGGTGACCGGAATCAAAAGGGCCAACCCGGAGCTGATAACCATAGCCTATATGGGTGACGGGGGCGGTTATGCCATAGGTTCCCAACACCTGGTCAACGCCGCTGCCCGCAATGAAAATATTACGGTAATTCTGGCCAATAACACTGTTTATGCCATGACCGGCGGGCAAATGGCGCCGACCACCATGCCCCGGCAAAAGACTGAAACCAGCCCTTATGGCAGAGACCCTGCATTAACCGGGCCTCCCATGCAGGGGCCGGAAATGGTTGCGGCGATAACCGGGGCAAATTCATACGTTGCGCGGGGAACGGTAGCCAATTTGAGGCAGCTAAAGGGTTATCTTAAAAAAGCTCTGGTAAATCAAATGGAAGGTAAAGGTTTTTCTTTTGTGGAAGCACTGTCTGCATGCCCCACCAACTGGCGGACCAATGCCGAAGAAACCTGGAGATTTGTAGAACAGGATATGGTTAAATTCTTCAAAGTGGGAGAAATTAAAAACCCTGCTTCCGCGTAAAAAAGCAGGTTAAGAAGCATAAATAGCACCCTTGGGACAGCGGGCCTCACAGGACCCGCACTTTAAACATTTTTGCCGGTCGATAAAATATGGCCGGCCTTTTTGTTCGCCTTTAATTGCATCAGCAACACAAGCCTTGGCACAAAGCCCGCAGGATACACATTTTTCCTCATCTATGGTGTAATCCAGCAGAGCCCGGCACACCCCGGCGGGACACTTTTTATCTTTAATATGGGCAATATATTCGTCTCTAAAATAGTGGAGGGTGGATAACACCGGGTTAGGGGCTGTCATGCCAAGCCCGCAAAGTGAAGCGTCCTTGATTTCTGACCCTAATTCCTCAAGCGTTTCCAGGTCCTCCATTTGACCTTTACCTTTAGTTATGCGCTCCAGTATCTCAAGCATCCGCTTGGTGCCAACCCGGCAAGGGGTGCACTGGCCACAAGACTCATCCTGGCTGAAATGCAGGTAGAACCTGGCAATATCAACCATACAATCTGTTTCATCCATTACAATCAGGCCGCCTGATCCCATCATTGAGCCTTTTTCCTTCAATGACTCGTAATCAATAGGTGTATCCAATAATTCCGCTGGAATACATCCTCCCGACGGGCCGCCCGTCTGGACCGCCTTGAACTTCCCGCCCCGGGGGATACCCCCGCCGATATCGAACACAATGGTACGCAGCGTCGTACCCATGGGAACTTCAATTAAGCCCGTGTTATTCACCTTTCCGGCCAGCGAAAAAACTTTGGTCCCTTTGCTCCCCTGCGTCCCAATAGAAGAATACCATTCCGGCCCGTAACGCAGTATTAATGGAATATTGGCAAAGGTTTCAACATTATTTAATAATGTAGGCATACCCCACAAACCGCACTGTGCGGGATAAGGGGGACGGGGGCCCGGTTCACCGCGCAGGCCTGCCGCAGAGCGAAGCAGGGCGGTCTCCTCCCCGCAAACAAACGCTCCCGCGCCTAAACGCAAATCCAGGTCGAAATCAAACCCTGAGCCCAAAATATTTGGTCCCAAAAGTCCATGAGCCCTGGCCTGGTCTACGGCCTTTTCCAGCCTGTCTACCGCAATCGGATATTCAGCCCTGACATAAATATAACCTTGTTGCGCTCCAATGCAGTAGCCGGCTATGGTCATAGCTTCAATTACACTATGCGGGTCACCTTCCAGTATGCTCCGGTCCATAAAAGCGCCAGGGTCACCCTCATCGGCATTGCACACTACATATTTTTTAGCGCCATCAGCCGCGGCCGCTATAGACCATTTCTTACCCACGGGAAAACCGCCGCCACCCCGTCCCCTTAAGCCGGATGCTTCAATTGAATTGATTACATCTTCCGGGGTCCTGTTCAATAACACATCAGCCAGCGCAAAATATCCATCAACGGCTATATATTCGGCTATATCCTCCGGATTAATCAAGCCGCAATTTCTTAACACCACCCGGTTTTGGGCTTGAAAAAAGTGAATATCTGATTTTTGTTTTACCCTCTCACCTGTTTGTTTATCCCTGTAAAGCAGCCTGTCTACGACAGTTCCCGCTTTTAAATGCTTTTCTACAATTTCCTGAACATCTTCTTGCTCAACCAGGCAGTAGAACACATTTCCAGGATGAACATTAATTATCGGCCCCATTTTACAAAAGCCGGAGCACCCGGTTTTAATTATTTTGACTTGATGACTGAGCTTTGTTTTCTTAATATGTGTTTCCAGCTCTCTAAACAAATTCAGGCTGTCGGAGGAAGTGCATCCGGTCCCGGCGCAAACAAGCACGTGCTTTTTAACATTTTGTGGATCACCTTCCGGTAATCCACCTGTCCTAATTTTAATATCCTGCAGGTGGCTGTTCCTGATACTTTCCAGGTACTTCAGCGTATTTATCAACAGGCTTCACCTCCGCAAATTTTTTGCACGCCCTCAATAGCTTTGGCACATCTTTTCTAGTTACCTTACCGTGTACATCATCATTAATGGTCAGCACCGGCGCCAGACCGCAGGCCCCGATACACCTGGTGCTTTTCACGGTAAAAAGCCCGTCTTCAGTGGTACTGTTCTCATTTAAGTTCAACAATGACCTGAGGTCGTCCAATATATTTTGCGCACCCTGCACGTAACACGCCGTACCGGTGCATACATTTATGGTAAACTTCCCTTTTGGTTCAGTTGTAAATAAAGAGTAAAACGTAACCACACCATTTACTTCGCTAACAGGAATACCCATCTTACCCGCGATATAAGTCTGAACTTCTTCCGGCAAGTAGCCGAAAATATCTTGTGCGCCTTGTAAAACCTTGATTAACTGCCCTTTTTCTTCTGAATAATCACCTATAAGCCTGTCCAGCGCGATAAATTTTTCATTATGATCATTAATATCTTTCATGAATATCACCTCTTTAATTTGGCAATACTTACCTAAAACAGGTATATCATGGAGGTTGTAAATGCTTGACGACAAATTGGTGAATTTTTTTATGCAAGACCCACCCCAAGACGGGCGTACCCGTTTGGCCAGCGCAATAGATTTTGTTTTGACAAATTTATTTCTCTGGTTTATTACTATCTTGGCAATTCATCTTTTGCACCTTGAAAATACAATACTCACTATAATGATTACCTTTTTATTATTAATGGAAACACTGGCGATAGCCTTTATCAAAAGGCAAAGGATTAAAAAGCTAAAAACACACAGAAACGTTTGGTACTCTGCAAAACAATGCCAAAAAAATATAAAAAGTATGGTGCTGAAAAAAGATTTTATTATCTTCTCAAAAGAACTATTGGAAGCTTCCGCACCTTTTGAAAACCTGCATATAGCAGCTGATGATAATACCTGTGTGGACCTGTCCGGCTTTTTACATGGAAGCCCTGTCGGTATCATGTGCCTGAATTCCGAAGCAGAAAATCATAAAATAAACTCGGGACAAATTAAAACTTTTTTGGAGGAAATCAAACTATTAGGTTATCAAAAGGGAATTATCCTGACATCAGGTTATTTTACGGAAGAAGCACGCCGGTTTGTCCGCCAAATGAAGGGCAGAGTTAAAATTTATCTTTTAGATCATTTTGCAGTCTTGCGTATGGCCAAAAAAACCGGACATCCCATTTTCCCAAATATAGATTGGCAGGATGAAACGGACCATCATCTTAGCGGCATGGAAATGGCTAATTCCATCAAAGAGAATATACTGGCGTCCAGGAAAAGATCTTGCTGGTTTTCAATACTGGGCATTGCACTACTTGTTATTGCAACGCTTAATCATGGCCTGGTCAGTTTTATTTACCTGGGGTTTGGAATTATCAATCTATTCATCGGGATTACCGGGATTATTGTATCGTTTTTAAGACAGGAAGAACAAATATTTAGCTAGTTTTTATCATTAAACCACCTGTTATATTCAACTATGTAATTCCAACCACGACGGCTGCAAATGGAAACGCCCTGAAAAACATAATCGCGTGCAGATGCCAGATCACTGTCAATTAATGGCCTTAAATGATCATTTATATCCGTGTCCTGCATTTTCTTCACCTCAAAGAATTATTGCTTTTATATTGCTTATATTGCTCAAAATTCAATCTGTTATAATTCAGCAAAATAAAAATTCCGGATTAACCGGAATTTTTATTTTCATTCATCCTGCTTCTTTAATCATCTTGCTTCTTCAAGCGTTATTGCCAAACTTTAAACCTTGTTTTTAAGCATGACCCAAAAGGTTGTTCCTTGTCCGGGGTCACTTTTCACCTTTATTGATCCGTGGTGCTCTTTAACTATCCAATCAGCAATGGAAAGCCCCAATCCCGTACCGGTAGCCTTATTGGACCTGGCGTTGTCCACCTGGTAAAAACGCTCAAAAATTTTATCAATGTGTTCATGCTCTATTCCCCGGCCCGTGTCCGAAACAATTATTTCAGCGGTGGAGCCGTTGCTTTTCAATTGTAATTCAACTTGCCCGCCCGCCGGGGTGTGTTTGAGAGCGTTATCAAGTAAAATAACAACCAGCTGCTTAATTCTGTTTTCATCCCCGTAAAACTCCACCTGAGCGGATAAGTCTATTATAAATTTTACACCTTGAGCATCTGCGACGGGAATGATAGGTTTAGCAGCATCGTATATCGCCCTGTCCAGCTGAAAGCGCCGCATTTCCAGTATTTGTTGTTCCGAATCAACCCTGGCGAGAAAAAGTAGATCTTCAACCAGCTTAACTATATGCTGCAATTCAATTCTAATATTTTCCAGCCAGATTTCCTGCTCCTTAACAGTTTCCTCGGGATTACCCATAACCAATTCCAGGTTGGTTTGTATAACCGCAAGCGGCGTACGCAGCTCATGCGACGCGTCCGCCACAAAATCCCTTTGTCTCTGCCAGGATTTTTTTATAGGAACCAAAGCCCGGTCCGCTAAAAATAAGCTGCCATAAAGCGCCAATGCCATCAATACTATACCGGCCAAAAACAGGGCTCCTAAAAGAAAGCCCAGCAATTCAATTTCTCGCGCAACATTGGCGAAAACCAGAACAAAACCACCTGGCTCACGCTGGAGGTGAACTTTGATGAAGGTAAAAGTGCGGTCATCAATTATTAACGAGCCCTTATCCGCTTTACTCTTAACCGCCTTTTGCACCAACCGGGGCAAGTGGTCTTTTTCCTTGGCGGGTATCGACGAAGTCTTTACTATCTTTCCTGAGCTGTCGGTTTCAATAAAAAAGTATTTATAGTTATCATATTGAAATACTTCATTATACGATCTTGAAACCACCTTGGAGGCAATATTATCCATTAACTGCTCCGACTGGCCGAATATCTCGTAGCGCATAAAGAAATAGGTGCTTATAACAAACAGTGCCAAAAGAGTCACCATAATCAATGCATTCGACAGCGTAAGCCTAAATCTCAATTTGCGCAGCATCACATCTTCTTTAAGCAATAGCCGACACCCCGGATTGTTTCAATAAATATATCTTTAAATGTTAGTTTTTTACGTAAATAATGGATATAAATTTCTACATTACCCATTTCCACATTCGAGTCCAAACCCCAGACCCTGTCCAATATCTGTTCTTTTGTTATAACTTGCCCGGCATTGCGCATTAAAAGTTCAAGCAGCATTGATTCTTTTAGGGTAAGTTTTATGGTTTTTTCCTCCTTGGTCACTTCGCAGCGCAGTGGATCAAGATTCAATCCGTAGGCTGAAACTATCTCTCCTTTTAGCTGTACGCTTCTTCTGCGTCCCAGGGCCCTGATCCTGGCCAGCAACTCCCCTGTGGAAAAAGGTTTAATTAAGTAATCGTCAGCCCCGGCGTCCAGTCCTTCA
Source organism: Desulfotruncus alcoholivorax DSM 16058 (assembly GCF_000430885.1). Lineage (GTDB taxonomy): Bacteria > Bacillota > Desulfotomaculia > Desulfotomaculales > Desulfallaceae > Desulfotruncus > Desulfotruncus alcoholivorax. The sequence continues at coordinate 110,465 of NZ_AUMW01000010.1, forward strand.
ATTCTGTCGGTAACGGAGTCTTTGGCAGTCAGTAAAAGAACCGGCGTGCTGATTCCCTGACTGCGGATTTCTTTCAGAATTTGAACGCCCTCTTTATGCGGCAGCATACGGTCAAGGATGATTAAATCGTAAACTCCCGTCTCAGCCATGGCCTGGCCGGACTCTCCATCATAAGCGGTATCGATCCCATACTTATTTTTTTTAAGTATATACGCAAGCGCGTCGGCAAGCTTTTGTTCATCCTCAACCAGCAGTATTCTCACCGAAAACCACCCCACGAATATGATAACCTATGGTTTCTAGATAAAACACGCTTAAATCAATTTCATTTTCCTATGAGCTGAAAAATTATCACTAAAGCATGACGGCGGGGGACTACCGTCGGGGCAAAGCCCGCGCAATGATAAATAAAAATGTCTCAAGTTCCAAATAATAGTTTGTAAAAAAGGTCATTAAAAAATGTTATGGTACAGCTAGCTGTTAATAGGATAAACCTTGATTCTTAAAACTTCCTTAAAATTTTATTTGTTTTTCATTTTCAAAGACAATTTTAAGCTTTTCCCTTTATACTAAACCAAGGTAATACCAGTTTTAAGCAACTGCGTTCAAACAGCTGCCAGTATTCGGCCGGAACATTACCGGCAACTATAAGCGGTGGTGAGCAACAATGAACCGGCAGGCCTTTTTAATTCTGCCAAAGGCAACATGGATATTGACAATACCCTTGCTGGGCCTTGTCTATGCCCGGCTCAATCATAACAACGGACATGTCTACAGCCTTGTTACTTCATTAGACGGGCTCATACCCCTTTGTACCTATTTCGTCGTTCCATATATCCTGTGGTACGGCCTGTCAGCCTGTATATTATTTTGGTTTTTGTTGAAAAATGAAAGGCTTTACTATAATGCTATAACCTCAATCAATATAGGTATCATAATTTGCCTGTTTATTTATTTCTTTTTCCAGACAACCGTGGTCAGGCCGGCAGTTCAAGGACAGGACATTTTCTCGCAGCTTACCAATTTTGTTTATCATATGGATAAACCTTATAATGCCTTCCCCAGCATCCATGTTTTGACATGTTATGTAATTTATTTAAGCTGTAAGCGTGCCAGGGTATACGGCCGTAATATTTCCCTGTTGATTCAGGGGGTAACCATACTGGTTGCCATATCAACGCTTTTTTTAAAGCAGCATACTTTGTTGGACATAGGGGGAGGCATATTTATCGGCGGAATAATTTTAAATGTAATTGAATATTTGGAGAAAAACCCAACGAGCAAGCGCATTGTGCAGTACGTCAGAAATTTGGCTGTTCTGCAAGGCAGATCTCCATGCCGCTAAACGTGGCAGGATGAAAAATAGATTCAGCAGGCAGGTTGATCCGTGTTACCCGGAGCAAGCGGAACATTGCAGGCTGTATTTGAAAAGATATTGCTAACTACTTAATTTTATGGCAAGGGGTGAAACAAATGAATATCTTGTTGCCATCCGGTGTAAACTTGCTGGAAAATCTATTGCCAGTTGCAGGGTGCAGCCTGGCGACCAGCCAGGGGTTAAAATTTTTACTGGCCTTCCGAAAAGGTAGAACTTTTTCCTTGCACCATTTAATGGAGCCGGGCGGGATGCCCAGTTCCCATGCTGCCCTGGTCAGCTCACTGGCCACAACTATGGGCCTACTATACGGCTGGGCATCTCCATACTTTCAACTGGCAGCTGTGTTCGGCTGCATCGTCATTTACGATGCGATAACTTTACGCCGTGCGGTGGGGGAACATGCCCGGCATATTAATATGATCCATTGCAGGGATCAAGGGTTCTCCGGGAACCGGCTGCCGGAAAAACTGGGCCACACGCCACTGGAAGTTACCATCGGGATTTTAATCGGTGTGCTGATAACCTTGACTTTTATCTAAAGGGGACGGTATTGATGCAAAATCTAAAAGTCTTGATTTTTTCATCCACTTTTGGAGCGGGTCACGTGCGGGCGGCGGAGGCCGTGATAGAAGCTCTGGAACAAAAAGTGCCCGGGGTACAGATTGCCCACCTGGATTGCGGAGCCATTATCAGCAGGTTTTTTAATTCCGTTATAAAAAGCACTTATATCGGTATGCTCAAGTACACTCCAAAGCTGTGGGGCAAATTTTATTATAACACTTCCAAAATGCAGCCGGATTCGGCTGTACAGCGTTTTTTAAACCAACTGGGACAGAAAGAGTTTGATAATTATATTCAGTCTTTTCAACCGGATTTAATTATCTGCACTTATCCCACGGTAGCGGGAGTTTTAGCCCAGTTACGGTTAAAAGGGGTTCTAAACATCCCGCTGGCAACCGTAATTACTGATTATAGTGTGCACAGCCAATGGATTCACCGGGGAGTAGATTTGTACCTGGTAGGCTGCCCCGACGTTTATCAAGGACTGGTGGCCAGGGGTATTAATCCCGGCCGTATTTGCATTACCGGGATTCCCGTCAGCCCCAGGTTTGAAAATCCAATGAACAGGCAGGCAATTGCCGCCAAATTAGGGCTACAGCCGGACCGCCCCACGGTTTTGATTATGGGCGGTGCTTACGGTGTTTTGCCTAATATCAAACAAATATGCCGGACCTTTGCGGGCTCTGCCTTGCCGGTTCAGCTAATAGTGGTTTGCGGGCGGAACCGAAAGCTGTATAAATCATTGGAAGACGTGCAACAGACCTTTCCCGGCCGTGTTATTTGCCTGGGTTACGTAAATAATGTTGAGGAGTTTATGGCGGTATCAGACGTTATGATTTCTAAAGCCGGAGGTTTGACAGTGTCCGAGGCTTTAACCATGCGACTGCCCCAGTTGATCTTCAAGCCCATACCGGGACAGGAAGAGGACAATGCTATCTATATTAATAAAACCGGCGCAGGAAGAATAGTCCATACCCTGGAGGGACTGAAAGAAAATTTACAATACCTGCTGGAAAATCCAGAGGTCAGGGAAGAAATGCGGCGGGCGGCGGCCCTTGCCGTGCCGGGGCATGCTTCCGAAAAGGCTGTGGAACACCTGTTAGAGCTGGCCGATAAGCACCAAAACAAAACAACGGCCAGGATGATCGTATGAGCCCGCTGTTGGTTCTGGGGGTGCTGGAATTTATTCGGGGGGCTTTGGTGTTTAGTTTGCTACCCCTTTACGGCCAATACGGAGTTGGTTTCAGCCTTAGCTTAATAAGTACGGCCATATCTTTGCATTATTTAATGGATAATGTGTTTCGCATTCCCGCCGGCTGGGTTACGGACCGTTTTGGCGGCAAATGGCTGATGGTCGGGGGAATTGTTTTGGCACTGGCGGGCTTATATTTATTGCAGCATTCCACTGGCGGGCACCTCTTTATTTTTGGTGCGGTGCTGCTCGGACTGGGTTATACCCCTGTTTGGCCGGCGGTGGTCGCTGAAACTGTTGCAAATATGCCACAGCAGAAAACCAGCGAGGCATTGGGTAAAGTTATTCTGGCCTGGCTGGCGGGGGCGGGTCTGGGTCCGGTACTAATTAATTTTGTCATAGAACGGTCTTATCAATGGGCTTTTATTTGCATGTATGCGCTGTTGGGCCTGGCCTTGCTGCTGTCAGCCTGGGAAAAAAAGCCTGCTGTCGAGTTAACAGAGGAAACCTGGCGGGCACATTTGACAGGTCTGCGGCAAGAAGTGGCCTCGGTAAAAATACTATTCCCCGGCCTGCTGGCACAAACTGTGGCGCTGGGTATACTGGCACCGGTTATTACCATATATGCCCGCACCGTTTGGGAACTTAGTCCACAACAAATCAGCTATTATCTGGTGGTTGTTGGGGTTATAACAGTGCTGCTGTTACTGCCCGCCGGAAAAATTGCCGACAGCTTGGGCTTTAAGGGACCACTGCTAGGCGGGCTGCTGCTGGCAGCCGTCGCCTTGGTACTATTACCCGCGCAGAGAGCTATAACCGGCGCTGTTGCTGCCGGGGCCCTGCTAGGTTTGGCCTATGCCTTTATCTTACCGGCCTGGAACGGTTTGCAGGCACGCATGGTTGCCCAGGGCAAACAAGGCACCATGTGGGCCATTTTTATGACGCTGGAGGGGGTCGGCACGGCAGTGGGGGCTTTCATCGGAGGGAAGGCTTATGAACAAGCCGGGCACCACCTGCCTTTTTGGATTAGCGCCATACTGCTGCTTACCATGGCTTTATTTTATCATTTCCTTAACATCCCCCAGCCGCTGAACGATGCCGCGGAGGGAGGCGCATGAACACGGTTATTTATTTGTTGGCTTTAATTTTGAGCATTTTTACCTTATATGCGGTTATACCGGATTTGTTGCTGCACTGGCTGGGCGTGGGTACTCATAAGCGGCAGAACAAGTATGGGGTAGCCCTTACCTTTGATGACGGGCCGAACCCGGCTGTAACGCCCCGTATCTTGGACGTGCTGGAAACCCACCATGTGCAGGCAACATTTTTTTTGGTGGGCGAAAGGGCCCGGAAGTATCCAGACCTGGTTAGGGAAATTATAGCCAGAGGCCATTCCATCGGAGCCCATGGCCAATACCACAGATTCGCCTGGTTCATGTTTCCCTGGACCACCTGGCTGCAATGGGAAAAAGGCGTGGCAACCCTTAAAAATATAACCGGCATGGAAGTTCAATTGATCCGCCCGCCTTGGGGGACATTTAACCTGGTGACCTGGTGCTGGATCATTATTAAAAAGAAGCGTGCCGTACTGTGGGATGTGGATGGCCGTGACTGGCAGGCCCGCCGCAGTCCAAGCCAGATAACCGCACGAGTTATGCGTGGTGTGAGAGCAGGCTCAATTGTTTTATTACATGATGCCGGAGGCGGTCCCGGAGCACCGGAAAACACGCTCCGGGCCCTGTGTGATATATGTCGCGGTATAACCGGAAACAAAAACCTGCCCCTGGTGCAGTTGGATTTTGTTAACGATTATAATTGATATGTTAAAAAGGGGAGGCATCATTTTCTTTTCTGAAAGTGTTAGCCGGGAAGGTATAGAACAATTTCAATTTCACCTGGCACCGGCAACATCCTTTTTACGGCAGCATGCGCCGGAAAAATATGGTAATGACTTATCATCTTTACGCAACACAGTATTAGAATGTAATAAAACCGGCAAAGTTGTGCAAGGACTTGAATAAGGAAGGGGCGGTTTTAAATTTAATTTAATTTATGAAGGAAAGTAAAAGTCTTTGTTAAATAAGCACATATACTATGACTCTGCTTAGACTGAAACCTGTACCCAAAATCAGCAGAATAAGAATTGGGAAAATAAAAAATGCCCGGTTATCCGGGCATCTCTATTTGAATATAAGATTAAAATAATTAAGTAAAGATTAGATAAAAATTTCTTAAGATTGCTTTGTGTGATCATGCCGGCATGTTAATATTACATTATCCAGTTTTAGGTTAATGAATTTTAAACAAGCCAACTATTGTTAAATTTCTAAAAATCAGCAATGATTTGTCTATCCGCCTTTAGGAAAAAAATATACCCTTCTATTTTGTAAGCTAAAAAGAATTATTTACAAAATTTATTCTTAATAAGGAGAAGGAGAAGGTAAAGTTGGCTCCAAAGAAAAAAGTATTGCAGGTTATCAGACCCTCCGAAGGTGGTATCGGAAAACATGTTTTATTGCTGGCGGAAGGGTTAAAGGATGATTTTGATGTTACAGTGGCCTGTCCACAGGGAAGTTCGCTGGAGGATAATTTTCTAGCTAAGAAAATAAAAATATTAGCCTTGCCTTTAAAGGGAATAATTTCTTTAAAAGACGACTTTGCTTCGTTTAAAATTTTGAGTAATTTTATGCGCGGAGAAAGAGTAAATTTGGTACATGCGCACGGTGCCAAAGCCGCACTTATAGCCAGGCCGGCTGCTCTTTGGTCTGGTGTGCCGGCCTCTGTCTATACCGTACATAACTCCATTATTAACCCCAAATGGCCATCATGGAAGAACAGAATTGCGGCTGCCATTGAACGTGCCTTGTCCTCATCAACTGATTGTATCATAACAGTTTCCCGCGCTTTATGTGAGGAAATTATCACTCAAGAAAATATTCCAAGATCTAAAATAAAAGTCATTCATAATGGTATAGATTTCAATGAGTTTGATTATTCAGATAATCAAACTACAAAAGATAAGTGGGGTATTCCGCATCACAGAACAGTGATCGGAACCGTGGCCAGGATGGCACCGCAGAAAGGATTGCCTGTATTAATAAACGCAGCAAAACAGATAATTGATAAATATGATTTACATTTTCTAATAGCCGGTGACGGGCCATTAAGGGCCAGTCTGCAGGAACAGGTTCATTCAGCAGGTATGCAAGATTTCTTTACATTTACCGGTGCGGTTAAAAATGTGGCCCAGGTATATCAGGTAATGGATATATTCGTATTGCCTTCAATAACGGAAGGGTTACCCCTAACCATATTGGAAGCAATGTCTTTTGGCCTGCCTGTTATTGCCTCCGCTGTGGGCGGTATACCGGAGCTAATTATAAATAACGAAACCGGCCTACTGATTCCACCAGGTAATGACGATGAACTTGCCTTAAAAATTGCATACTTAGTTGAATTTCCCGGCAAAAAATATGAACTGGGCGGCAAGGCCAGGCAACTGGTGCTAAACAATTTTGCTGTTGAAAACATGATTAAAAAAACCATCAACCTTTATGACAACTTACTTCATGAGTCTGCCCTAAAAATTTAAAATTAAGGCGGTCAATAAGCAAAAATGCACGCCCAATCCTCATAATCCTTTCGCGACTGCTAAAAATGATATTTTAAGCAGAAAGGAGTTGGCCAACAATTAAACGGGCTAAAATATTGCTTTTATCCTGCTTAGTGTTATCGGCAATTACTGTAATAGTTGCCTGGCAATATTACGAAAAATCACCTCCGGAACGCATGCGACATAAGTCCCTTAACGGTATTCCCGTGTTAATGTACCATAAGGTTAGCCCGGACCGCCGTTCCGGTGGTCTTGGCTTAAGAGTCAACCCGGAAGATTTTGATTGGGAAATGCGTTATTTAAAAGAAAATGGCTTTCACACAGTCAATTTGGGTGATGTTTTGGATTATTACCGGAAGGGCAAAAAGGTACCGGCCAAGCCGGTGGTCATTACTTTTGACGATGGTTATGAGGATAACTACAAATATGCTTACCCCATTTTAAAAAAATATAATTTTACCGCAACTATTTTTGTTGTGGCCGGAACCATTGGGAAAACCAACATTTTTGATACCAAAACCAAAGCCGAACCGGTAAATAAAATGCTTGACTGGCGGGAAATCAAAGCCCTGGATGCAGCTGGCTTCACCATTGGTTCCCATACGGTAAACCATCCCATTCTAACCGGCGTACCACCGGATGTGGTTAAACGGGAATTAGTGGACGCCAAAAAAATACTGGAAAAGGGCCTGGGTAAGAAAATAGAATATTTTTGTTACCCCCACGGAAAGTATAACAGCAATATTGTTAAATTGGTTCAAGAAACCGGTTACCGGGCGGCTACAACCACCAATCAGGGTCTGGTCACATCCGGTTCCAACCCCTACCTGCTTAATCGGATCCGCGTTACGGGCCATTACAGCCACAGGAAATTTGTTTATCGCCTATACCAAGTTAATCCTCAGTTGGTTCATTACATAAAGCCCAATTAATTTAATCGGGTATTTAATAGGAAATAACTGCTTTTTGTTGAACCAGGTAAATTACCTGGTTTTTATTATTACATTGACAAACAGTTGTCCCGAGTCTGTGTTAAAAGTACTATTGAAGAAAGACTATGCATGCTTTTCCTAAATGGTGGAAGGAAGAAAAATGGCAGCTGTCGAAATAATTTATGTTCTTAGCTTTCTCATGGAAATATATGGCTATAATATACCCAATAAACCATTTGTTACTTCAGGTGAAGGGAAGATAACCATGAACACCATTTTGGAGCTATGCAAGCCACGGGATACCGTTTTCGACCAAACAAGGCGCGATGTGGCTTTAAACCTTACAGACCTTTCCACCAATCGTATTAATGCCCATGACTTTTTTGCAGAGAACTTGAAGGAAAATTATTTTTCAAAAAAGTACAGAATTTGGTGGCGAAACTAAAAACCATTGCTGATTCCTATAACCGTGAATCGGCGATTAAAGAACTCCAGTAGAATTAGGCGTATGGTTAAAACTTTTGCCCAAAACCATAATCCCTTCATCCGTCACATTATCCGCCGCACCAGGGATTACCTTGAAAATACTATTGACCTCGAAACAGGCGAACCTTATCTGAAAAAAGTTGAAGTTGAATTGTTTGGCGAAAAGGATGAAGATGCTATCCGCTTACCCGCTTATTTAAGGGATGCTTATGGATTGGCGGAGGAATTCTGTGAGCTGTTGGGAAACAGGGTAAAAGCTGCCGGCTTTTTAAAAACGCTGTTACTGAGACGGGTTGGCAGCACTATTTACGCAGGTAAAATGACGGCCGAAAAAATGCTCCGGGATTGGCAAGGTGTAATTACGGAAGATGATGAGGAAGACGAAGCAGCTAATAATTCGGAGATGAAAAACCTTACTTCTGAAGAACGTAAGGTGTTGGAAAGGTTTGTGGCCGCCTTAAACGCCAACCAGGTCCGCGACCCCAAGTATGATGCGGTGCGTGCATGCTTACTGGAGAAAGGCTGGCTGGAGCTAGGGTGTATTGTTTTTTCCCAGTACTATGATTCTGTTTATTGGTTGGCGGAAAACTTATCCCGGGAACTGCCCGAGGAGAAAATTGGTATATACGCGGGTGGACAGCATTCCGGTATTATGTATAATGGAAGCTTTACCTGGGCTTCCAGGGAAGAGTTAAAGAAAAAAGTGTCCCAGGGGGAAATAAGACTATTATTGGGGACGGATGCCGCTAGTGAGGGCTTGAACCTCCAGCGGTTGGGTACATTGATAAACCTGGACTTGCCCTGGAACCCCACCCGCTTGGAACAGAGGAAAGGGCGTATTCAGCGGATCGGGCAAATTAGAGATACCGTATATATTTATAATTTGCGATATAAAAATTCCGTAGAGGACCGGGTGCACGAATTATTATCCGACCGCATGGAAGATATATATAAATTATTTGGCCAGCTTCCCGATGTTTTGGAAGATGTATGGGTACAAATGGCCTTTGGAGAAATTGAAAAGGCCAAGCAGACCATCGACGCGGTGCAAAAGCAGCATCCTTTTGAAATTAAATATCACCAAATAAAAAAGATCCCCTGGGAGTCGTGTGCCAAGGTGCTTGATTCAACTGAAAGGCGAAAGTATTTGTCGCAAGGGTGGTAGGCCATACTTGTGGACCCCCTCCGGGACAAGCCCGGAGGTTTTGAACTGACTTTGAAGATGTTATTACCAGGGATTACCTGGGCTTCAAACCTATCCTCGACATGTACTTTTGGGAAATGGCAAAAGAATTACTTGGGGAGGGGGCGTGACCAATCACGAATTTAACAAGTGGTCATTTTAAAGGTAATTGCCATAAATTACCATCATATCCCTTGATACATTTACAATTCAACAACCTTGTTCCGTATTTCGCTGGGTCTGTGCCCATACCTAAAAACAGCCCGGGACAGGGTGCGGGTAATTTACCCCTGCGGGCTGACGGAAGGTGCGTGTTACAGCATTTGCCCCAAGACAGGGGTGGATGTGAGAGCGATGGACCTGGCTGTTTTTGGCCGGAAAAGGGAAGACCAGGCCCGGGGGTAATGCACGGCATAACCGGAGATAAAAACTTGCCCCTGGTGCGGCTGGACTTGGCCAATCCGTAGGAGCCCTGCAAATCTGAGCCTAATACTTTATTAAATAAATAGCTAAACATTGCTCACCGGGTAGGCGGCAAATAGGGCCGGTAACGGCCCAAAGCTTCTATTTAACCAAGGTCACGGGGCATTTGGCAAAATGAACCACTTTATGACTTACGCTGCCAAGCACCAGCCCCTTTAAATCGCTCAGCCCCCTGGTACCGATAATGATCTGGTGATAACCGTTTTCCCGGGCGCACTCGGCAATTTTATAACCGGGGTCACCCTCGACCACTACTTTATTTACATTAATTCCCTCATTTTCAAATAACACAGCCTGATCTTTTACTGCTTCCATACCTTGTTCCAGGGCAATTTGTTGAATATCCCTGATGTCCATCAGTGGTGAGTAATTATAAAGTTCTTTTCTTACGTTAACAATATGAATTAAAGTAATTTCAATATCGTTATCGCCCCTGGCCTGGTGAAGCGCAAAACCGGCTGCGCGCTTGGAATTGTCGGAACCATCGATGGCAACAAGGTATTTTTTCATCATGCTTCCCCCTTTAAACTATTTTTCAAACTGAATTTCACTATATGTATTTTCAACACGTATTTTTTTAATACCAGTAATCAGGGTATTTACGTTCACTGGACAGATTGTTGACTATTAGGGCAATAATGATTAAACAGACGGCACCGATTCCCACAGGAGAGAGGATAAAGCTGAAATTTTGTCCCGAGTAAACGGCTACAAAAGCTGTGGCGCCTCCGGGCGGGTGCAGGGTGTAAGTGACTGTCATGGCCACGATGGCCATTGTCACACCCAGGGCGATAGACCACCACGCACCGCCAAACAACTGATATACCACTACGCCCATCAGCGCCGAGACAATATGCCCGCCGATGACGTTTCTGGGCTGTGCCATAGGTACGTGGCAGGCGGCGTAAAGCAGTACCGCCGAAGCGCCAAATGAAGGGAGTAAAAGCGGCAGCTGATAAAACTGTGACAACATAGCCACCAGCCCGATGCCGCAAAAACTGCCCAGCGCTGTGATCAACAGCCCGGACATGCTCATTCCGGGCAGGCTATCGCACTTACCGCCTTTCATCTTGCAAAGATAATTTGCTATTTTGTTTCCACTATAGGGATTTACAGCCCGGTCAAGCTGTTCAATGGTATCTCTCATAAAATTTGTCACCTCCTGGTTTTGATCATATCCTCAAAGAATGCGGCAATCAGTTAAGAAACTCACCCAGTGATTGTGATCTTGGTCACACCGTAGTTTCATTTAAATTCATGAATTTACGGCTGGAATTTAAAAGGTAATTTCCATCCGGAAAGCGAAATTTAGAACAAGATAGCTGAATTGCGGCAAGGGAGATGATGGAATTTGCCGGGCCAGAAAGATTTGAAAAATGATGTTTTAGATCAAGATCTATGTTCTGCTTGCGGCATGTGCGTGGGTCTGTGCCCATACATAAAAACAGCCCGGGACAGGGTGCGGGTAATTTACCCCTGCGGGCTGGCGGAAGGAACTTGTTACAGCATTTGCCCCAAGACAGGGGTGGACGTGAGAGCGATGGACCTGGCTGTTTTTGGCCGGGAAAGGGAAGACCAGGCCCTGGGGGTAATGCAGGGTATATATATCGCGCGGGCGGTGCAGGACAGGGCTTCAGGGGCCCAGTACGGCGGCGTGGCCTCAGCCCTGGCCGCACTGGCCCTGGAACAGGGTATGGTATCCGCAATGGTCCTGACCGGCGGGGACGTTTTAAACCCTTACCCGGTGCTGGCCCGCAGCGCTGATGAAGCCAGGGCCTGTGCCGGGTCCAAGTATACAGGTGTTCCCACGCTGGAAATATTGAACCGGGCGATCAGGGAGGGCCTTGATCATCCGGGCGTTGTCGGCCGGCCCTGCCAGGTTTTGGCGGCGCGCAAAGCAGAACACAGTCCGTTACCGGGGACGCAGTTCAACCAGGCCGGATCATTCGGGCTGGTGCTGGGGCTGTTCTGTTTCTGGGCCTTGGACCCCAAATTTTATCAATTTCTAACGAACAAGGTTAAAGATAAGATTATTAAGATGGACATTCCGGTAGAAGGTCCGGTTATTGAAGCAGAGTCGGGCACATACCGTTGGCAGGTGGAAGATTTGCGGCCATATATCAAAAAGTCATGTAATTTATGTTTAGACAGTACCTCTGAATGGGCCGATATCGCGGTGGGTTCCACCGAGTATGACCCGGCCTGGAATACAGTGCTGGCGCGTTCCGACAAGGGGCGGGAACTGCTTGACCTGGCGCTGCGGTTAAATGTGCTGGAGGTTGGGGAATACCCGGCTGAAAGGTTCCCTTTGCTCCGGCGGGCTGCGTTGAATAAGAAAATGCGGGTGTTGAAGATGCAGGAATACCAGCCGGGGCGGCCCGGCTGCCCGGTAGTGCCGCCGGAATACCAAAAGCAGCTGGAAGAACAATGGGGAGGGATCGGCCAGTGACCATCATGGGAGTATGCTGCGATAAGCCGGGAGTCAAGGTTGCGTTGACGGGCAATGAGTCCATCGCCCGGGGCGCCCTGGAGGCCGGTGTGGGATATGCTTCTTCCTACCCTGGTTCTCCCACTGCCGAAGTGCTGGGCACTTTGGCCAAATTGGCCCGGCAGTTTAATCTATATGCCGAATGGTCAATTAATGAAAAAGTAGCTATGGAAGTCGCGGCTGCCGCTTCCTTTACAGGTTTGCGGTCTCTGGTGATCATGAAGGCCGACGGCCTGAATGTAGCCCTGGACTTCGCCAGCGCGCTGGCCATATCGGGCTGCCGGGGCGGCATGGTTATTGTGGTGGGGGACGACCCCGGCGCACATTCCAGTGTGCGGGAAGAAGATTCACGCAACTTGTGCAAGGCGTTGCATTTGCCTGTATTGGAACCTGCCTCGGTGCAGGAAGCCAAAGATGTAACCAGGGAGGCTTTTTCCCTGTCGGAAAGCCTGCAGCTGCCGGTGGTTGTGCGCTGCGTCACCCGGGTTTGTCATGCCAGCGGGGACGTATTACTGGGTGAACTGGCCCCGGCCGGCAGGCGGCCTGCTTTTAATCAAGGGGACCGGGTCATAACCTTTTCCATTAAGCTGCATGCCTTGCAGGAGCAAAAGCTGGCCAGGGCATCGGATTGGGCCGGCAATTCCCGGTTGAACTCCTATCACGGCCCGGGCGATGCCGGCCGGCTGGTCATAGCCAGCGGACCTTGTTATATGTACGCGCTGGAAGCGCTGGAAATGCTGGGGCTAAGCGAGCAGGTCGGGGTGTTGAAACTCGGCGTTACCTGGCCCTTGCCTGAAAAACTTTTATTAAGCTATTTAAAAACCGCCGCCGAAGTGGTTTTTGCGGAGGAAGTAGAACCCTTTGTGGAAGATAACGTGATGGCCCTGGCGGCCCGTCACTGGGACGAGGTTGGAAAAATAAAATTTTACGGTAAAAGGAACGGGCAGGTAGCCGGCCCAAACGGTCCGGGAATAGGTGAGCTTGACCCCGATGTGCTGGCTCAATCCCTGTCTGCCATATGGGGCACACCCTACACTAAGCCGGCTTTACCTGCTCATCAAGAAATCTTTGACTTGCTCGGGACTAAAATGCCGGATCGTGAATTGGCCCTTTGTGCCGGCTGCCCGCACCGGGCTTCCTTTTGGTCCATCAGGACGGCCCTGGAGCTGGATGGACGGGGCGGCATTGTGCTGGGCGACATCGGCTGTTATACACTGGGCATTGCCAGAACGGGATATTATCTCCTGCAAACCATGCACTGCATGGGCGCCGGTGTGGGTATAGCATCCGGATTGGGTAAACTGGACTGTTTCGGCTTTGATAAACCTGTAATTACCGTGGTAGGTGATTCCACTTTCTATCATGCCGCTCTTCCGGCGCTGGTCAACGCCCGTTACCACCGGGCCAGCTTCATGTGTGTGGTGCTGGATAATGAAACTACGGCCATGACCGGCCACCAACCGCACCCGGGCCGGGAAACGACCGCCACCGGGGAACCGGCAGATACCGTGCCTATGGAAGAAATTATCCGCGGCATTGGGATACCATACGCGGTTCAGGATCCTTACGATGTGGAAGCAGCTATCGAAGCCGTATACCGGATGCTGCAGCAGCAAGGTCCCCGGGTTTTAATTTTGCGGCGGGCCTGCGCTCTGGCAGCGGTGAAAGGCAAGCAGAAGAACCGGGTTTACGTCGACCCGGAAAAGTGTATTGGTGATAGCTGCGGCTGTAGCAGGTTCTGCAGTAAAGTGTTTGCTTGCCCGGCCAACATTTGGGACGCTGAAAGCGGCAAGGCGCGCATAGATGAAGCGGTCTGCAACGGCTGCGGGGTATGTGCAACGCTTTGTCCCCAACAGGCCATTGTGGTGGAAAGGACGGTGTAAATGGCATGGGCGCTTTTCACGAACCTCTGAATATTATTGTTACCGGCGTGGGGGGGCAGGGCAACGTGCTGGCTTCCCAGGTTATTTCAGTTGCGGCGGTTGAGGCCGGGTACCGGGTGGCGGTGGGTGAAACCTTCGGTGTCTCCCAGCGGGGCGGCTCGGTGATGAGCCACGTGCGCATATCGCACGACAGGCCGTACGGCCCGCTGATTCCCCGCGGCAGGGCCCACGTGATAGCCGGTTTTGAGCCGGTGGAAACCGTGCGGGTAATGCTGGACTATGCCAATCCCGACACTGTAATTATTATGAACAACCGTCCCAACTACCCCCTGGGGTGCCTGCTGGGTGAAGACAAATACCCCCAGCCGCAAAAAATCCTGGCAGCGGTGCAAAAAATGGCCGGACGGGTGCATGTGCTGCCGGCTACGGAGCTGGCCAAAGAAGCCGGCAGCCCGATGGCGGCCAACATGGTGATGACCGGCGCACTGGCTGGCAGCGGGCTTTTACCCTTCGGCCGGGAGTACTTTGTGGAAACAATTAAATCACTGTTTAAGGATCATATCCGGGAGTTAAATCTAAAAGCTTTCACATTTGGTTTGGAACACATTGGAAGCAATGTCGCCTGGCGGGTATCTTACAATGAAAATTTTGCGGGTAATCTTTAATAAAAGTACGGGGTTTTTTACCATACATAATTTCATTACTGCCCAAGCAAAACTATCTTTAAAATTTATATTTTGAGGATGTGCTATGCTTGAAAATAAAGGATCGAGTGTTATTGGGAATAATATCAGGTTTTACGGGAAACATCGTAAAAACCATCATGGATGAAGCTTTACTAAGCAAGAAGATTTCTAAAAGATCATTTCGTACGGCAGCAGCCGGTGTCTGGGTAAATAAAAAAAGTGAAGCAACAAATCTTAAGGGGCAAGTACTTGGAGGACTGCTCGATTTCGGCATGGCCGCAGTGGGTGGCATTGGCATAGTACATTTATTATCAAAGACGGGTAGAGACTACGCTTTGACTAAAGGAGTCCTATCCGGTATAACGCTGGGCTCAACCATTACCGCACTCCTTGGTGCCTTAACGCAGAATGGTGTTAAACCTAAAGACGCTATGAGCAACTTATCATATATGGCAACTCATGCTGTTTACGGTGCTGTTACGTCAATTATTATAACAAAACTTGGTGATTCCTCGTTGTTTGATAGCGAGCCTCTAAACAACTATCTTTCCCCGGCTAAACCAACAACAGAAGAAAGAAAAATAAAAGTTACGCAAAATTAATATTTTGTAAAATGAGCCAACATAACCGCTAGCCTGGTGCTTGCGGTTTATATTTTTAAATACGACCCTTCAGACTTGTCTTTTACCTGGAATATATTCACGCATTGTTCCTGTCGCAAATCTGTACTTTTCCGGTAGATAGCTTTCGAAGGGGTGATGAACTTTCGACACTTAAATAACCAACGCATTTTGAGATCAATTTCAGGAATAGATAAATCCTATCAGGAAAAACATAAGTTTCCCCGCCAACCGATCGGGCAGCCACAGCCGCCAGACCGGTGGCAATAACACCACGCGCGTATACAGCCTATACGCGGGAGGGGGTGTGCAGGACGACGGATATATAAAAGGCTTCCGAATCCCGGAAGCCCTGCTATTACTGGCGGGAGTGTGTGAGAATCGAACTCACCAGGGACGGGAACGCCGCCCCACGACTGGTTTTGAAGACCAGGAGCACCACCAGGCACCATCCACCCCCGTATATTGTTTTGGGGGACAACAAAGACATTATAGCAAATGATATAAATATAAACAAGTTCATCGTGTATACAATTCGATTGATTTTAAAGGTAAAATATAATAATCTATTATAAGTGAGCCCTGAGGGCTCATAACAGCATATTTTACTATAGTTCATTTTCAAGTCTTTGTTTTTGCAAATAAACCATTAGAGGAAATTTACACAAGTGTGTCGAAGGCTTATGATTGTTCCTGTTTGTTGCTCGTGTGAGCATCGTTGCCACAAGTAGGTGAACTTTATGGATTTTGATTTCTTTAGCGAAATACGGTATGAGCTCGGCATAGTGGAAGAAGAGTTAAAACAGGCGGTACGAGCATCAAACGAACTGCTTACCGAAACGGCAACCCACCTGATTGACGCCGGGGGGAAAAGATTACGTCCAGCATTTTGTTTACTGGGCGGGAAGTTTTATCATTTCGATTTAGACAAGCTTTTACCTCTTGCCGTGGCTTTAGAACTTATTCATATGGCCACCCTGGTACATGATGACGTAGTTGATTCTTCCCTTACCAGAAGAGGAATGCCAACGGTTAAAGCCCGCTGGGGGAATAAAATTTCCTCACACGTTGGCGATTATTTACTGGGTAAGTCGTTAATTTTAATATCAAGGTATGAAGAGCCTTTAATACCCAAAGTTTTGGCTGAAACCAGCGTTAAAATGTGTGAAGGTGAAATAATTCAAATTTCAACCGCTTTTGACACCAACCAGAATATTAAGGATTACTTCTACCGCATCAATAGAAAAACCGCTTTACTGATTGCAGCGTCCTCGCAGCTTGGTGCTGTTGCCTGCGGGGCCCCTGCCGGCATACATCAAGGATTGCGGAGATTCGGCCATAACATAGGCATGGCTTTTCAAATTACTGACGACATCCTGGACATGACAGCCGAACAAATTAAGCTGGGGAAGCCGGTTGGAAGCGACCTTCGCCAGGGCATAATTACGCTGCCGGCAATTTACTCGCTGCAAAAAAGCCCTGATCGTGGCAGATTAAACGAGCTTATTGCCAAACGCAACAAAACCGAGGATGAAATTAACGAGGCTATTGTTCTAATTAAGGAAGCCGGGGGCATTCAATACTCTTCGGAAATTGCTCAAAAATACATTGCCCGGGCAAAAAAGGAATTAAATTTACTACCCGATATGCCCGTAAAAAAAACAATGCAGATAATTGCCGATTTCGTGGGCATAAGAAAGTTTTAGAAAAGGTTGATTTGGTGTGAAGCATTACCCTCTTTTTTTGGATATTAAGGGTAAAAAATGTCTGGTTATAGGCGGGGGCAGCGTTGCCGAGCGAAAGGTCAGAAGCCTTTTGGCATACGGTGCCAAAGTCCATGTCACCAGCACAAAATTAAATGCAGCGCTGCAGGAGATGGTCGCAAGCGGTCAGGTGGTTTATAGTGGAACCAGTTACCGGCCTGCCGAACTTGATGACGCCTGCCTTGTTTTTTGCGCTACCAATGACCAGGCCGTGAACAGTGCCGTGGCAAAGGATTGTGCAGGGAAAAACATCCCGGTTAATGTAGTTGATCAACCTTCACTGTGCACTTTTATCGTACCTTCTACGGTCGCGCGGGGAGACCTGCAGCTGGCCATCTCCACCGGCGGCAAGAGCCCGGGCATGGCCAGGGCCCTCAGAGAAAAATTAGAGGCTGATTTCGGCCCCCAGTTTCAAGAGTTTATAGACTACATTGGCAATATCAGAAACTTGGTTATTAGTAATGTCGAGGACCAGGAACAAAGAAGTTTTATCCTTAAAAACCTGGTTGATAATGTCACCATTGACCTGGTTAAGCAGGGAGAATTAGAGCAGGCAAAGGAGCGGGTAAAAAATGTCTATAATCCTGGTGGGCTTAAATCATAAAACTGCTCCGGTAGAGATTCGTGAAAAGATGTCATTCTCAGATAATGCATTGCAGGAGGCTTATGGCAAATTGCTTGCTGATCCACTCATACAGGGATGTGTAATTATTTCCACCTGCAACCGCACGGAAATTTATGCCCATGTGTCAGATTCTGAACTTGGGATTGAGAATATAAGGATTTTTCTTAAACACAAATCCGGAGTTGACTTAACTCTAATAAAAAAATATACTTACGTTCATATTCAAAATAAAGCTGTTCAGCATCTATTTAAAGTTGCTGCCGGGCTTGATTCAATGCTGCTCGGAGAAACCCAAATACTGGGGCAGGTCAGGACCGCGTACCAGTCAGCACATAAACATAAATCCACTGACAAGGTTATCAATAACCTGTTTAAGCAGGCGGTAACCACCGGCAAGCGAGTCCGCACGGAAACCGGTATCGATCAACATGCCGTTTCCATCAGTTATGCCGCGGTTGAAATGGCCAAACAATTATTTGGAAGTTTAACAGGAAAATCTGTTCTGGTTATAGGTGCGGGCAAAATGAGTGAACTAACCGCCAAGCACCTGGTATCAAACGGGGTTTCCGGGGTTATTGTGTCCAACCGCTCCTTCGAGCGGGCAGTCTGCCTGGCGGATCAATTTAAGGGCAAAGCCGTAAAATTTAATGAACTGTACGATTACCTTGGTTCTGCCGACATAGTTATAAGCTGCACCGCGGCAACCCACTACGTAGTTAAAAAAGAACAAGTTCAAAAAGTATTGACGGAAAACCCTGGTAAAAAGATTATGATGATTGACATAGCAGTGCCAAGAGATATTGAGCCGGAGGTCGGCAGGCTGCCCGGTGTGTCTTTGTATGACATCGATGCGCTGCAAAACGTGGTCGACAACAACCTGATGGAGCGCAAGCGCGCAGCTGTGCAGGCAGAAGGCATGATAGAAGAAAGCGTTGAGGAGTTTGCCCACTGGCTTGGTTACCAGTATGTGATACCCACTGTGGCTGCGCTTAAAAAACTTGGCGAAGAAATCAAGCAAAAAGAACTAGAGCGTGCTTTTAACAGGCTTGGCGATTTATCGGATCACGATAAAAATGTAATTAAAGCAATGGCCAATTCCATTGTCAATCAACTGCTGCACGCTCCCGTTACTAACTTAAAGGAATATGCGTTAACCGACAAAGGCCCGCTTTATAATGAAACCATAGATACGCTATTTCGTCTTGATAAAGTAAGGGAAACCGGGATCAAACCGGAACATATTCAAGATCGCCCGGCACCGGTACAGGCATTAATGCGTGGTTGATGATAGTCTATTCCTGCCGGGTGGGGCAATTATTTGGGCGCACCCGGTGGACATCCTTGTCCTATAAGCGGCAGCATGGTAAGGTGCAGGAGGTAAAATGTTAGGTGAAATAATAATCGGCTCCCGGGACAGTAATCTGGCTATGTGGCAGTCGGAATGGGTTGCCCGGCAATTGCGGAAGTACAATCCAAACCATAGTTTTATAATTAAAGGGATGAAAACCAAGGGTGACAACATTCTGGACGTGGCACTGGCCAAAATAGGCGATAAAGGCCTGTTTACCAAGGAACTCGAATACGCTTTGCTGGAAGGCCGGATCAGTATGGCCGTCCACAGCATGAAAGACCTTCCCACCGAATTGCCCGGCGGCCTTACCATAGGGGCAATCTGCGAAAGGGAATATCCCGGGGACGTATTGATATCAAAAAACGGTGCAAAGTTAAATGAACTGAAAGCAGGCGCCCGCATCGGCACAAGCAGTTTAAGACGGCGGGCCCAGCTTTTGAATTACAGGCCGGACTTTGAAATGATTGACATCAGGGGCAACCTGACCACCCGTTTGCGCAAGCTCCAAGAACTTGACCTTGATGCCGTCGTACTTGCGTATGCAGGTATTAAGCGCATGGGCTTTGAACACTTAATATCAGATTACATACCGTTTAATATTTGTTTGCCGGCGGTGGGCCAGGGGTCCATAGGTGTGGAGCTGCGTTCTGATGACAGTGAAACAATGAGTTTGATCACCGGTATAGACCACAAAATAACCAGACAAGCGATAGAAGCAGAAAGATCCTTCATGAGAAGGCTGGAGGGAGGCTGTCAGGTGCCGATTGGGGCGCTGGGCAGAGTTGAAAATGGCGGCCATCTAACACTGAAAGGAATAGTTGTCGATCTTAAGGGCACCAAAGCGGTTCGCCATAGTATTTCCGGACCGGCTGAAAAAGCGGAGCAGCTTGGTGAAAAACTTGCTGAAATGTTTCTGGAACAAGGCGCGGGAGAAATATTAGCACGGGCCAGACAGGAGTTTGGTATAGATGATGATAAATAAAGGAACTGTTTATCTTATTGGTGCCGGGCCGGGCGACCCGGGTTTGATCACAGTTAAAGGTTTGGAATGCATTCAGCAGGCGGATGTTATTATTTATGACCGTTTGGCCAGCCCACGCCTGCTGGATTACAGCCGGCCGGACGCAGAGATCATCTTTGTCGGCAAACAGCCCGACAAACACACCCTCACCCAAAGTGAAATAAACGATTTGCTGGTCCAAAAAGCAAAAGAAGGAATGTCGGTAGCCCGCTTAAAAGGGGGTGACCCTTTTGTTTTTGGCCGCGGGGGCGAGGAAGCCGAGGAGCTTGCCAGGCATGGCATTCCTTTTGAAATAGTGCCGGGGGTTACTTCAGCCGTGGCCGTGCCGGCTTATGCCGGAATACCTGTCACCCACAGGGATTTCACTTCATCAGTCTCCATTATCACCGGCAATGAAGATCCGACCAAGGAAAATTCGAACATCGAATGGGCCAAGCTGGCCGCAGGCACAGGAACTCTTATTTTTTTAATGGGCATGAGCAACCTGCCGGCAATAGCCAAACGCCTGGTGGAGCACGGTAGATCGCCACAAACGCCGGTTGGGTTGATCCGGTGGGGCACCCGGCCTGAACAGAAAACACTGGTGGGCGACCTTGCCAGTATAGCCCAACTGGCAGTAGAGCAAGACTTTAAAAACCCGGCTATAATTATTGTCGGGGAAGTGGTAAAACTCAGGGACAAACTCAAATGGTTTGAAAACAAGCCGCTGTTTGGCCAAAGGATTTTGGTGACCCGCTCCCGCGAGCAAGCCAGCGTTCTCTCCCGGTTGATAGAAAACCTGGGTGGCGAACCAGTTGAGTTCCCCACTATTACCATTGCTGACCCGGATGATTTCGAGCCTCTGGATAAGGCGATTAAACATATAGAAACCTACGATTGGATTGTTTTTACCAGTGTAAACGGTGTAAAAAGCTTTATTAAACGTTTTCAGTACTTTAACCGTGACATCCGGGATTTAAAAGGAATCAGATTATGCGCCATTGGACCCCAGACCGGTAAGGAACTGCGCTCGATGGCCCTTTATGTTGATTATATTCCCGCAGAATACAGGGCGGAGGAAATAGTTGAGGGGCTTAAACACAAAATCTCCAGCGGGGACAGAATACTGCTGCCGCGGGCCGATATCGCCAGAAAATTATTGCCCGAATCCTTACGGGCACTGGGCGCCGAAGTTGATGAAGTAATCGCGTACAGAACCCTGGCTACTTCTTCCAACGCCGGTGCGATAAAGGAAATGCTGGCAAAGGGCAAAATTAATATTATTACCTTTACCAGTTCTTCAACGGTAAGGAATTTTATTACCCTGCTCGGTATCGAACCATCCGATACCAGCCTGCTCAAGAATACCAAAATTGCCTGCATCGGCCCCATAACTGTCAAAACAGCTGCAGATTTGGGGCTGCGATGTGATATAGTGGCTCACGAATATACTATACCGGGATTGGTTAAGGCAATTATAAATGATGCCAATTCCATTGATATGAAGGGATTATAATGATAAGTGTAAGCAGATTGCTTTGCGGGTCCAAGAATTTCGGCGATTCGCTGCGCTATAAAAGGGATTCCGGGTGTCAGCCCAACGGCACGGCGCCGGGGACCGGCCCGGTGGTTGTCTGGAACATGACCAGGTCATGCAATTTAAAGTGTATGCACTGCTATGCAAGTTCCGACGAACAGGCCGGCAAGGAAGAATTGACCACGGAAGAGGCTAAAAACTTTATTGATGACCTGGCCTCTTTCCATGTTCCGGTGATCCTTTTTTCCGGCGGAGAGCCTTTACTGCGCAAGGATTTTTTTGAGCTGGCCGGTTACGCCGGGGAAAAAGGTATCAGGGCTACCATTTCCACCAACGGCACGTTAATCACCCCTGACGTGGCCAACCTGATCAAACAAACCCAAATCAGCTACGTTGGCATAAGCCTGGACGGTATAGGTTCCAATAATGACAACTTTCGCGGCCGCCAGGGAGCTTTTGACCAGGCGTTAAACGGCATTCGCGCCTGCCGTGCGGCCGGTGTAAGAGTCGGGCTCAGGTTTACGATCAATCGCCATAATTTTTTGCAGTTACCTGATATATTCAAGTTAATTGAGGAAGAGGACATACCCAGGGTGTGTTTTTACCACCTGGTATATAGCGGGCGGGGCAGTCAGATGGTTGATTCCGATATCAGCCACTCCGAGACCCGGCAAGTTTTAGATCTGATTATCGAAAAGACCCTGGATTTTGAGCGCAGGGGATTGGCAAAAGAAATTTTAACCGTTGATAATCATGCCGACGGCGTATATATTTATTTATACTTAAAAAACACCGATCTCCAAAGAGCTGAGCGGGTGCGTCAATTGCTGCTGATGAACGGCGGCAACCGTTCCGGGATGGCCATCGGAGCGGTAGGGTGGTCCGGCAATGTTCATCCCGACCAGTTTACACGAAATCATGTTATAGGCAATATTCGCGAGAGGAAATTTGCTGATATCTGGACTGATTCCGGTAACACTTTAATGCATGGCTTAAAGAACCGCAAGACTCTGCTTAAGGGTCGCTGTGCCGGCTGCCGCTATTTGGATATGTGCAATGGCAACTTCAGGGCGCGGGCAGAATCGGTATATGGTGATTTTTGGGCCCAGGACCCAGCCTGCTACCTGTCAGACGAAGAAATTCAACAATCTTAAACACTACGGGAGGTGCTAATATGTATTACCCCGTTACCCGGCCCAGGCGTCTTCGCTCCAGCGCGAACATCCGCAAACTGGTAAGGGAGCATTATTTGCGGGTTGATGATTTGATCTACCCATTTTTTGTTGTTGAGGGCCAGGATAAGAGGGTGCCCGTTCAATCCATGCCTGGTGTTTATAACCTTACCATTGATTTGCTGTTAAAGGAAGTTGCGCAAATAAGTGCTTTGGGCATTCCCGGGGTCCTGCTGTTTGGCATCCCCGATCATAAAGACGCTACAGGTTCAGGCGCATACGATGAAAATGGAATAGTCCAAAAGGCTGTGCGCGCGATTAAGGATAAATACCCTGACCTGCTGGTAATTACAGATGTCTGTCTGTGTGAGTATACCGATCACGGCCATTGCGGCATCATTCGCGAAGGAAAGGTATTAAACGATCCCACACTTGAATTATTAGCCCGCACCGCAGTTTCTCACGCCCGCAGCGGCGCGGATTTGATCGCCCCGTCCGACATGATGGACGGAAGAGTTCAAGCAATACGTGAAGCACTTGACGGAGAAGGCTTTGAAGATATACCGATTATGTCTTACAGTGTAAAATATGCCTCGGCCTTTTACGGCCCTTTTCGGGAAGCCGCCTGCTCGGCGCCCCAATTTGGCGACCGGAAAGCCTACCAGATGGACCCGCCCAACAGGCGGGAAGCGCTCAGGGAAGCCGAACAAGACATTGCCGAAGGCGCCGACATTATTATTGTTAAGCCTGCGATGGCCTATATGGATATTATTGCTACCGTAAGAGAAAATTTTGACCACCCTGTGGCGGCCTATAACGTTAGCGGCGAATACTCCATGATTAAAGCCGCCGCTCAATTGGGGTGGATTGATGAGAAAAAGTTAACTATGGAAACCCTTACCGGCTTAAAGAGGGCGGGGGCGGATATGATTATAACTTATCACGCGCCGGACGCGGCCCGGTGGATTATGCAAGACTAAAATCAATTGAAATCCGGGGGTGGTTAAGATGCTGGTTTCCTGGAACACCACCAATGCCTGCAATTTATTCTGTCAACATTGCTATCGCGAATCCGGGGCAAAGGCTGAAGAGGAACTTAGTTTTGAAGAAGGCAAAAAACTGATCGATGAAATTGCAGCGGCGGGCTTTAAGATCATGATCTTTAGCGGCGGCGAGCCGTTAATGAGAGACGATATCTACGAGCTTATCGAATATGCCGCGCGCTCGGGTCTGAGACCTGTAC
The DNA here is from genome assembly GCF_000430885.1 of Desulfotruncus alcoholivorax DSM 16058. Lineage (GTDB taxonomy): Bacteria > Bacillota > Desulfotomaculia > Desulfotomaculales > Desulfallaceae > Desulfotruncus > Desulfotruncus alcoholivorax. Next base: position 134,661 of record NZ_AUMW01000010.1, read on the forward strand.
TGGGCTCCAACGGCACGCTTATTGACGGCAGTGCCGCCCGGGCGCTGAAAAAGGCCGGCGCCTTGGCCGTCGGCATTAGTTTGGACAGCGCCAAACCGGCTGAACATGATCGTTTCCGGAATTCCCCCGGTTCCTGGCAGGCGGCAGTTAACGGTATGAAGGCCTGCCTGGAAGCCGGTTTGCCTTTTCAAGTTCATACCACGGTGATGGAATGGAACGCCGGTGAAGTTGAAGAATTGACTGACCTGGCCGTCCAAAAAGGCGCGCGGGGCCACCATATCTTTTTTATGGTCCCTACAGGCAGGGCGGTGAATATTGAGGCTGAAACCCTCAGGGCCGAGCAATACGAGCAATTACTACAGCGGATTATGCTAAAACAGGGGCAGGTGGACATAGAGCTAAAGCCAACCTGCGCCCCGCAGTTCATGCGCATCGCCCGGCAAATGGGAATCAACACCCGCTTTAGCCGGGGCTGCCTGGCGGGAACTGCCTATTGCATCATCAGCCCGCGCGGTGACGTTCAACCCTGCGCCTACCTTAATATACCGCTAGGCAACGTGCGCACAACCCCATTTAATCAAATATGGCGGGAGAATGAAACGCTGCAAAGATTGCGCACACTGAATTACAGCGGCAGCTGCGGCCGCTGTGAATATAAAAAAATATGCGGTGGGTGCAGGGCCAGGGCTAATTATTATCACGGCGATTATATGGCCGAAGAGCCCTGGTGCTTATATGGCGCAAGAAAGGGTTAGCATATGCAACTGGACCGGATAGATAAACAAATCCTCGAATTGATTCAAACTAATTTTCCCGTTGTTTCAAAACCTTATAAGTTAATTGCCGAAAAAGTGGGATTAGAAGAAGCAGAGGTTATCAACAGAATTAAAAAGATGCGGCAGGCAGGCATTATCAGACGCTTGGGCGGGCTGTTCGATTCCAGGAAAATGGGCTATGTGGGAACACTGTGCGCCATGAAAGTACCGCCGCAGGATATAGAAAAAGTAGCGGGGATAATTGCTGAATACCCCGGGATAACTCATAATTACCTGCGCGATCACGAATATAATATGTGGTTTACCCTGCTGGCCGAATCGGAGCAAAAAATTGAATTGATATTAAATGATATATTATCGAGAACCGGCATAACCCAAATACTTAACCTGCCCTCACAAAAAGTATTTAAAGTGCGCGTAAAATTTGACCTTTAGGAGTTACTATGTTAAACAAGCTGGAAAAACAAATTATCAGAGAGCTTCAGACCGATATTCCACTGGTTCCGGAGCCTTACCGGCTTATTGCCGAAAAATTAGGCATTTCCGAACAGGAATTAATGGACATAATAACAAAAATGATTGACCGGGGCATTATCCGCCGTTTTGGGGCCGCCTTGCGCCATCAGGATTTGGGGTTTGTGGCCAATGCCATGGTTGTTTGGGAAGTGCCTGAAGCCAAAATTTCCGAAGTTGGCCAAAAGATGGCTGAATTTAAAGAAGTGACGCACTGTTATCAAAGGCCGAGCCGGCCGGGGTGGCCGTATACGCTGTTTACGGTGGTACATGGCCTGAATAAAGATGAGTGCAGGGAAAAGGCCCAAGTTATCGCCGGCGCAACCGGTATACATAAATATGAGTTGATTTTCAGCACCAAGGAACTTAAAAAAAGCAGCATGAAATATTTTATTGATTAACAAAGGTGGTGTCCAAATGCAGGATAAATTAATCAAATCCAGGCAGCTTTACAGCGAGGCTGAAAAAATTATCCCCGGCGGGGTGAACAGCCCTGTCCGGGCTTTTAAGTCAGTAGGCTCAACTCCGGTGTTTATTAAAAAGGGACAGGGAGCTTTAATTGAAGATGTGGACGGGAATACCTACATAGATTACGTGGGGTCATGGGGGCCATTAATTCTGGGGCACCGGCACCCCATAGTCATGGAAGCCTTGCAGCAGTGCCTGGAGCAGGGGACCAGCTTCGGGGCCCCAACGGAATTAGAAACCGAGTTGGCCCGGATGATAGTTGATGCTTTGCCGGCTATGGACATGGTCAGGCTGGTCAACTCGGGCACCGAGGCCACCATGAGCGCAATAAGGCTGGCCCGCGGCTATACGGGCAGAGACAAAATTGTTAAATTTGAAGGCTGTTACCACGGCCATGCCGATTTTTTGCTGATTAAAGCGGGTTCGGGCGCACTAACTCTAGGTGTCCCAACCAGTCCCGGGGTGCCTCAAAGCACGGCGGAACACACCATAACCGTTCCTTTTAACAACCTGGAAATTCTAAAAAAGGTATTTGCAGAAGCAGGCCACGAAATAGCGGCGGTTATCGTTGAACCGGTACCCGGCAACATGGGTGTCGTACCGCCTCGGCACGGTTATTTGCAAGGTTTGAGGGCATTAACAAAGGAATATGGCACTGTGTTAATTATTGATGAAGTTATGACCGGATTCCGGCTGGCTTACGGCGGAGCCCAGGTATTATTTGACATTGAACCCGACCTGACCTGCTTGGGCAAAATTATTGGCGGTGGTTTACCGGTAGGCGCGTATGGCGGCAAGAAGGAGATAATGTCCAAGGTTGCGCCCTCCGGCCCGGTTTACCAGGCCGGCACCCTATCCGGCAACCCGCTGGCGGTTACCGCGGGGATAGCTACACTTAAAATACTCCAGGCAGAAGGGGTTTATGAGGAATTAGAAGCAAAATCCGCGCAGCTTGAAAAAGGTTTGCGGGAAGCGGCCGGTGCGGCAGGCCTGAATTTAACCTTTAAGCGTGTCGGCTCAATGCTTTGCACATTTTTCACGCCTGATGACGTTTATGATTTTGAGACAGCTACAAAATCCAACACGGAGCAGTATGCCCGGTTCTTTAAATCAATGCTGGACAGAGGCGTTTACCTGGCCCCTTCCCAGTATGAGGCTGCCTTCATGTCCCTGGCCCATACAAAAGAGCAGATTGACCGGACCATTGAGGCAGCATATCAATCTTTTGCTGATGTTGTCCAGTAAGTTAAAAGCTGGTTTTTCAACCCCATTTTTCGCCCGTTAGAGGTAATATTTATTCTAATTGGGAAAAGTCATTTGACAATACTATGGTGAGGTTTTAAAATATTTAACATATGTGAATTTAATAACATAAACGGTTATTTCGAGGAGGAGAAGTTTTTGAAAACCTTACGGGTACCGGAAGCAACAGTAACAAGACTATCAATTTATTCAAGATTTTTAGAAAGGCTGGACAGGAATGGGGTTACTACCGTATCATCCGGCGAAATTGCCGAAGGGGTAGGTGTTAGCCCGGCCCAGGTCAGAAAAGATCTTGCTTATTTCGGTGAATTCGGTACCAGGGGGGTAGGTTACAACGTTAAGGATCTGATGAAATATACTTTAAAGATACTGGGGCTTGATCAATCCTGGTCTCTGGCCATTATGGGAGCCGGTAACCTCGGATTTGCATTATGTACATATCGTGGTTTTAATGTCAGAGGGTTTAATATTGCCGGCGTGTTTGACAATGACCCCACAAGAATAGGTAAGAGGATAGGAAACCTTGAAGTTCAAGCCCTGGAAAAGTTTCCTGAAATCGCGGAGAGAGAAAACATTCGCATTGGAGTAATTGCCGTACCAATCAGCGCAGCACAGGAAGTGGCAGATTTACTGGTTAAAAACGGTGTGGAGGCGATACTAAATTTTGCGCCGGTTGCATTGAACGTTCCGGATGAAATTGAAATAAGAAATGTTGACCTGTCCGTTAAGCTTGAAATATTAACCTTCAACCTAGGGTTCAGGGCAGCACAAAGCCTGTAGTCTCATCATGTTGTAGCCCTTTATTTTATAGCATAGATGCAAATAACCTGCCTTAAAAGGGCAGGTTATTTTAATATACTAAAAAAGAGGTGTAGCAAAATGAGCATACAAGAAGTATTGGAAATTAGAACAGAAGAGAGGGAACAGTTTATTGATATCACTTCTCAAATAAACCGCATCATTCGTGCTGGTGAGGTAAAAAACAGCTTGTGCAACGTTTACGTGCCGCATACCACTGCGGGCGTAACCATAAATGAAGGGGCAGATCCTTCTGTTGTTTTCGATATATTAACCTACTTAAGGCAATTGGTTCCTGAATCAAACAACTATACTCATATGGAAGGCAATTCCCATGCCCACATTAAAACGCTCCTGACCGGGTCTGAAAAGACAATACCTGTTCAAAACGGATCTTTGCAGTTGGGCACCTGGCAGAAGGTTTTCTTTTGTGAGTTTGACGGGCCCCGCAGGAGAAAAATTATCGTAACACTTGTTTAAAAATCAAACCTTGTTAAGTCATGTTCATATTCAACTCTTTGAACCGTGGTACTGGTATCCAAAATACCCTGGGCACCATCGTCAGGTTTATCCGGGATCATTTGTTCGATCTTCAATTCAGCGCGGGCTATATCTTCTTCATACTTTAATAATACATTCAGGCTGTCGCTAACCAAAGCGGCGTCTATTCCGCCGCGTCCCAGCAGCAATAAAGTTCTGGCCCAGTCTATGGACTCGGTGATGCTGGGCGCTTTTTTTAATTTTAGTTTTCTCAGCTCTTGCACAAATTTGACCACATCACTGCACAGCCGCCGGGATATCCCGGGAACTTTTAAATTAACTATCGCCTCTTCAACAACTGCTTCGGGGTATGACAGGTAAAGAAAGATACACCTTCTTTTTAAAGCGTCGCTGAGCTGGCGGGTGCTGTTGCTGGTTAAGACCACGTATGGCCTGTGAACAGCCGTTATTACCCCCAGCTCCGGGATGCTGACCTGGTACTCGGACAGTGCTTCCAGTAAAAAGCTTTCTAATTCCTCTTCACCCTTATCAATTTCATCAATTAACAATACCGCCGGCTTTGGGGACCGAAAAGCTTTAAGTAAGGGCCGCTCCAGTAAATATGCCGGTGAAAAAACGTTAACTTCGTCTTTGTACGCTTGAATGTGCAGCAATTGCTTTTGATAATTCCACTCGTAAAGAGTCTTGCTTTCATCAAGCCCCGGGTAGCACTGGAGCCTGAACAGTTCGGTATTTAAAGCCCCGGCCACAGCCTCAGCAAGCCCGGTTTTCCCCACTCCCGCCGGCCCTTCGATCAATAGCGGCTTACCCAACCGTCCAGCCAGGAAAACTGCCGTTGCAGCTTTTTTATTAATTATATAATTCTGCCGTGTTAGACCGCTGATGACGCTATCAATACTTTGATAAAAATTTGTATTTAGCGGCATAAAAAAGTGCTCCTTACATGATAGAATTTATTAAATGCAGCATTAGGAGGACCAAATGCAAATAGAAATTCTTACCAGACAGGTGGAAAAGAAGGCAGATCTGCTGACAATGGTATCCCGTGAACCTGACGTTACAGCAACCGGGGATACAGTAATGATTCCTGATTTGATTCTTCATATTACTGAAAATTACCTGCTGCTGAAAATAAGCTCTTTGCAGTGGGCCGAAAAGGTTATCCCTATGCTGTTTTCAGTGGTACAGGTAAGCAATGCCGGTCAATTTCACGAGCCCGTAACCGATGCAAAAATTTTGCTCACGGCAAGATGTTATGATCCAGTTAAAATACTACCTTATCTGCATGAAATAAGTCATCTGGATTTGGAAAACAATGAGCTGCTCGGCATAAGAATGGTCGAGTGGCGCTCCAGGGATGTGGCCATTGTTGCCCACGCGTCGCTGGCAGTGCAAGGGAACATTGTCACTGCTAAAATTAAATTCTTGTCACATTTCCGGGACAGCCAATATAATTGCCAGGAGTGTATAGACCAGGTTTCACTGTTTGATTTAATGGAGCCAATTTCCCCTGAATTTAAGGGCCAGGCTCCGCCAATGCTGGTTTCAGGCCCGATTATCCATTCGCTGAGCCATGTGCCGGCCGAAGGGTGGCAGGATTTTATTAACAGCCGTCCCGCTGCAGTCGATTATCATCACAAAACCGATACGTTTATAATTAATTTCAATGATAGTGGTTACATTTCATTTAAGCAGCAGCAAGACAAGAAAAAGATCTTGTGCAACATTGAGCTAAAAAACCCGCATGTTTTAAATGCAGCGCTGTTAGGTAACTTAAAAAGCATTTTGGGAATTGAGCAATTGAATTTATCGCATATTGCAGAAAATATTATTTTGCCTCCGGAAGAGATCATGAAATTTTTTTCTTTTAAGAAACAAACGGGCTTTCACCAGTTTTCATTAAGAGAAGCCGGCTTTGATGCCGTTTATGACGTTAAGCAATTAAAGCTTACCCTTGCCGCCAAAATCAGTATCGCAGACGAAAATGCCGCCATAGACCAAATTAACAGAGTATTTGAAGCTATGAAAATCTTTATGAACAGGGTGCTAACCCATGCAGTCACAAATATCTAGATTAATGCATTACTTGGGCGAAGCCGGCTTAAAGTTTTCAACAAGCGAAATAATTGATTTTTACAAAGCCCTTGATCTAACCGGTTTAAATTATGACCAGGTTGAAGCAGCCCTTTTATGCACACTCGCCAAGGATAAAGAAAGCTACCTGGCTCTGCCTGCTTTATTAAAAAGCTTTATTTTAAGCATACAGGCTGAAAGCGGAAAAGTAGTACCTCCTCCCCTGGACGTTGAATATATCAAAAAAAACCCGCCTAAGTTACCGGCAGAGGCCTTTAGCAGCCATCTTGACCAATTGAAAAATACTATCCGCAACGAGATAATCAAGCTAAAAACTGACACAAGCAGCGGCACCGGCAAGGGCGTGCCCGGCAACGGGAGGTTGGTTGCAAAAGACATCAATCACCATGTTAATAAATTTCTCACCCACACCAGTAATAGAGCAGTTTTACACTCCAATGATAAAGATTTTAAGCCACCCGTGATAACCGGGCTATGGCAAATCGATATAGCAACAGCAAATTCCGATCAGCTCCATGAAATCAGCAAAATTATTATTAACATGGGTTCAAAGCTGGCTGCCCAAAAAGGTTATAGTAAAAAACCCGCTGCAACAGGCGGTGTGGCTATTCGTCGAACGGTTAAAAAAGCTATAGCCTGTGGGGGAATACCGCTTACTATCAAAAAAGAAAAAAGGGCACCCGCAAAACCGGAAATCGTCGTCATGTGTGACCTATCCGGCTCGGTTGCCCCGTATAGCCAATTTTTTTTGCAAATATTAACTGGTATGCAGCATCGCTTCAAAAGCGTTCACTCTTTTGCCTTTGTCGATAGAATTGAAGAAATTACGGATATCATAAAATCAACCTGCCGGCGGTCGGAAATTTCAGCGCAGAGCTTGGTGAGGGAGTTGAAAATTTCCGCTACGGGCTTTAGTAATTACGGCAAGGTTTGGGAGCAATTTAACCAACAATTTTTACAGGTTATCAATCACCAAACCAGTTTGGTCATATTGGGAGACGCACGAAACAATTGGCAGCCTGACGGAGTTGAGCATTTCCGTAACATTGTTGAACAATGCCGCAGGGTCATCTGGCTTAACCCATTAGCCAAGGACAAGTGGAATACAGATGATTGCATATTGGATATTTATGCAGTTTATTGCAATAATGTTTTTCAATGCGCAAATGCTGCACAGTTAGCAAAGGCCATAAAAAAAATTATCTAGCCAGACCTTGACTTTAGATAACGCTTAAGCTAAAATAGTTTTTGCGTTTAGTTTCTCGGGATGTAGCGCAGTTTGGCTAGCGCGCCTGCCTTGGGAGCAGGAGGTCGGGGGTTCAAATCCCTCCATCCCGACCAATTCAGCAGTCAGTAGTCAGTGGTCAGGTTTAAGGATGAATTCGCCATGATAGCGAATTCCAACAAGCAATCCGACGACCGATAACCGATAACTGACGACCGGATATGGCCCCATGGTCAAGAGGCCTAAGACACCGCCCTTTCACGGCGGTAACCCGGGTTCGAATCCCGGTGGGGTCACCATGGAGGGGTTCCCGAGCGGCCAAAGGGAGCAGACTGTAAATCTGCCGGCGATGCCTTCGCAGGTTCGAATCCTGCCCCCTCCACCAATTATACATAGTGGGGCGTAGCCAAGTGGTAAGGCAACGGGCTTTGGACTCGTCACTCGTTGGTTCGAATCCAGCCGCCCCAGCCAAAAAAGCTCGGTTATTATAACCGAGCTTTTTTTATGTGCTTGGACGGTCAACCCCTCTAATTCTTTGCCTTTTTTTAGCGTCCGCGGCCCCCCCCATTTCCCATACAGGCCGGTACCCATAATAATTCCTGGCACTCAGCCCCTTTATTTTTTTAGCCATGCATTTCCCCCCCTGTATTAAAATGATTTCTTATTTATTGTTTCCTAATATTTTTTTGATATTATATTTAACTATCGTGCAGGATTTTTTTCTAAAACGAAGAACAAGTTCATAAACAATTATTTCAATAATAAGGGGGAATTACCGTTGGCCGAAAAGAAAACATTTAAATTCAGTTTCATTTTAGATCCTGCAGCTTGCATGGCCTGTGCAGCATGTGAACTGGAATGCCGGGATGGCGGCATTTACATTGATGATAATGCCAATTACAGCATTAACGCCGATAACTGCACCCGCTGCGGAAGATGCTTCCGTGCATGCCCATCCGGCGCTATAACAAGGGTGAATAACCCGGCGGCATAACTTAAAGCCACTTTATTATTTTCAGGGCTTTGTGCTTTGTGTCGCCAAGCAGTGGCATAACTTAAAGCTACTTTCGGGATTGCCTGAAAGTAGCTTTATTAATCATTTAATCAATAGTCATTATTTATTACTATTTTCAGTTTAAGAGCCAATTGCAAAATTCAAAAATTATAACAGATAACAAGTGACAACACCAAAATACCGGGGATTTACTTTAAAAATTTCCATTAAAACGCTCTAAATAATCAAATTAGAATAAAGCTTTTGGCAAAAAGGCACAAAGAAACCCAATTTCAGTTATACACCGGTAAACCAGTTAAAAATAATTACGCAACATTAGCTAGAGAGCCAGTTTTAATCTGAACAAGAGTTCCAGCCAGGTATGTAATCAGGCAAATCATAATATCGGTAAAAGCTTTATCTATACCCCGTTTAGTTAAGCGATCCATACTTAGATGACCTTTTAGTACGGAAAACA
>NZ_AUMW01000011.1 GCF_000430885.1 Desulfotruncus alcoholivorax DSM 16058
AGAAAGTATCTGGATATGAGCGAATACCTGCAGTGGCGAAAAGAGCAAAACCTTGCCTGCCATCGAAGTAATGTCGCTTATATCCGATAAAAATAAGGCCAATATATTTACCCTTGAACACCGCTTGTCAACCGTTACCAGCGGAGCCGTGCGCCTGTCAAGGGTCCGCGAAGCGGAGGCGCAAGCCTTTACCCTTGACTGGCGCATGGCGAGCTGGATAATTTAAGTGGCGGTGTTCAGGTTAAAATGCTAGCTGAGGAATTTTACACAACAATTTGGACTTGATCCAGGATACAATCCAAATAAAAATCCCGCCAAATATTTAGGCGGGAAGAGATGTCTATTAATATTTAAATAGATGCTTAAATCTAATGGTTACTTACACTATTTACATTATTTACATTCAATGGAGTCGTTATAGCTGCAACAATTTTTTGTACCCCAAGAACACCCAACACTAGGGCGGTTCCACCAATCAATTGGACTGCTATCCATTGCATGGGCTGGGGCGCAGGAGGAACTTTACTGGCAACGCCTGCCACGAATAATAGTAAAAAGGCATTGTTATTAAATACCACGGAGACATGATCTTTTAATAATACTATTAAGCCTACAAACAGACCAATATATATAAGTTGCGCCGGGAAAAGACCAATGGTGGGGGCCATAGCTTTTACGAACATCACCAGGGTAATGTAGTTCACTAAACCAAACAAAGAGCCGATGATTATATGAGGTATTTGCTTAGGATCCATATGCGCATAAAAATAGAGAATCATACATACAAAAGCAGGCCATGTGGGCAGATTGGTTATGTGCAGTACTATTTCACCGATCATTATTAAGGCAATAAGTAAAACTCCAAAGATTACCCTGCTCTTAGCGAATATAGGAATCTTTTGTTCCATAGTTTGTTCCCCTTTCAAAATTTATAATTTAATCAATAAAACAAGCAAAGCGCTCAAAATAACGATACTATAAATATATTGCATAACTTTATATATTATTGCAATTACAATCTAATTAAATATCACCACCAATCAAAAATGCTTTTTATAACTTTATTTAAATTCCCCACACCTCCCCACTTAGTTGCTCAACGAGATTACAATGAGATTACCAAATACAACAAAGTAATAAACGAATCATAATAAAAATTTGCAAATTGCATACCACAACTTAATGAAACCGAAAGAGAACATAGATAATTTAAGAGATTTATTTTTTATTTGGTTGAATTTAATGAAAAAATTTAATTCTTAGAATTACCATATAAGTTTTTACTGTTTAGATTTTTAACAATTTGTTTGCGAATCAAACAAAACGGATTTACTTATACTGACTAGCCAAATTATTTTCAGCTCAAACAAACTGTAAAACAGGCAAAATATAGTAAAGCCAGGCAAAAAATTAGTGGCATTGATTTTGCTCGTTTATAACTTTTAGACAAATAAGAATAATAATATTTATATGAGGAGTAGATTAAGTTGGATTTTCCAAAACCATATTTAGATGTTTATAAGGCCGGGAGGGTAGATTGGGAGATAAAATAGAACCCAAGTCTTTACCCAGCCTGCTTTTTAGTTCCGCACAAAAATATCCGGAAAATATTGCAATCAATTTTTATGGACAAAAGTAGCAGTTTACCCACTGCTGTTTTAGGAAGTTCTGTTCTAAATTCAACCATTTTGGGAACTTTGTAAGGGGCCAGCCTTTCTTTACAATAGTTGATCATTTCCTCCTCGGTTGCATTTTCCCCTTCCTTCAAAACCACGTAGGCCTTGACCGTTTCTCCCCGGTAGGCGTGAGGAACACCTGCCACCAAAGCCTCCTGAACCTTCGGGTTTTCAAACAACACTTCTTCCACCTCACGAGGGTAGATGTTGTAGCCACCGGCAATGATTATGTCTTTTTTCCGGTCCACAATATAGAAATAGCCTTCCTCATCCATTCTGGCCATATCCCCGGTATAAAGCCAACCATCCCTGAGCGTTTTCCCGGTTTCTTCCGGCCTGTTCCAATACCCCTTCATCACCTGGGGTCCTCTGATGATCAGTTCGCCCACCTCGCCGGGCGGTAAAACTCTGGTTCCTGTTTCAATATCCGCCACCGCAGCATCGGTTGCCGGATAAGGCAACCCGGTGCTCCCGGCCTTAATTTCAGCAAAAATGGGGTTACAATGGGTTACCGGAGAAGCTTCGGAAAGCCCGTAACCTTCTACTAAAACTGAATCAGCTCCTTCCAGTTTACCTGACATTTTCATAAATACTTCAATTGGGAGGGGACCGGCACCGGAGCTATAAAGTAAAACATTGGTAAAGTCATTATAATCCTGAAATACCGGATCGTTTAGCAAAGCAACCAGCATAGTCGGTACCGCCGGGAAATATGTCGGCTTTAATTCACTGATAACCTTGGCTACTTCAGATGGAACAAACCTTGGCAGTAAAATCATAGTGGTTCCCTCAGACATAGCCAGGTTCATGCAGCAGGTCATGCCATAGACATGGAAAAAAGGCAATATGCTTAGAATACGTTTTTTTTCATCACTCAAAAAAGAATGGGCTACCTGAATGGAGTTTGCATAAAGGTTCTTATGGGTAAGCATAGCAGCCTTGGGCACGCCGGTAGTTCCCCCTGTATATTGCAATACAGCATCCTCATTTGCCATCCCGTCAAATTTTTTGATCGCTGGCAAAAGTACATTTCTACAAAAATGTTCGTAATTAAGACATTGTTAAAAATTTTGACAATATTTCAATACTTTAAGAAGGTAATAGCCCGTTTAATCTTGAATATATAAAGACACCGAAATGCTTCCAGGGGGGACAAAATGAGCAATACTAAAATCGGCGTAATTTCCCCATACGCGGAATTTACTGAGATTGTCCACAAGTTGGCCCGGGACCAGCACTTAGATGTTATAGTAAGGGAAGAGATAACGGACAGATTAGTTATTAGTGTTAAAGAATGGGAAGATAACGGACAGGTGGAAATTGTTATTGCCAGGGGGGTTACGACTGCTTTACTGAAAGGAAAAGTAAAAATTCCGATAGTGAACATTGAGGTTACCAGTTTTGACATAGCTGAAGCAATATTCCGGGCAAAAGATGCCGGAGACGAAATTATTCTCGTTGACTACGAACACAAGCCTATGAGTCTTAATTACAGCAAAATTTCAGAGATGTTGAGAATAGATTTCAGGACTATTATTTACCAGTGTGAAAAACAGCTTGACAGAATACTAAAAGATATCGCTGCAAATAAATATGTTGTTGTTGTCAGCACGGGGATTCATGTACTTCAAAAGGCTATAGAACTCGGGCTAAAAACGGTTCTTGTGCACAGCAGCCCGGAATTTATTTCCGATGCCTTGAATAAAGCATGGTATATAAGTAAAGTAAGAAAAAAAGATCTGCACCTTTGCAACAGATTTCAGTCTATATTGAATAACGCGCACGATGGAATAATGGCTGTGGAAAACGGTGAAGTAACAATTTTTAATCCGGTGGCGGAAAAAATTACCGGCATGAACATTAATGACGTACTTGATAAACCCATTGCAGAGCTATGCCGTTTAAATGCCACCTTACGGGCTCTCTACGGCAATGGGAAACCGGTCAACAGCCAGATCTTGCATCTTGGGGACCTTCCGATGATTGTCAACAGGGTTACAGTACAACTGGGTCAAAACAACCACGGAATAACTGTAACCTTTCAGGCCGCTGATAAATTTCGCCGGATAGAAGCTAAAATAAGGCAAGAACTCCACAACCTTGGACTGGTGGCCAAATTTAGATTCAGCAACATTATAGGCCACAGTGCTATGATTTCAGAAACTATTAAGGAAGCCCGTAAATATGCCCGGTCTGAAGCAGCGGTACTGATTACCGGCGAGAGCGGCACCGGCAAGGAACTATTTGCCCAAAGCATGCACAATGAAAGCAACCGGAAAGAAGGTCCCTTTGTAGCAATAAACTGTGCCGCTCTGCCGGAAAATTTGCTAGAAAGCGAGCTCTTCGGCTATGAGGAGGGAGCCTTTACAGGGGCCCGAAAGGGCGGTAAGCAAGGTCTTTTCGCCCTCGCTCACGGAGGCACCATTTTCCTGGACGAAGTTGGTGAACTAAGTCCAGGCCTTCAGGCCAGACTATTGAGGGTATTGCAAGAAAAGGAAATAATGCCGGTAGGCGGCCAGAGAGTAATACCGGTTGATGTAAGGGTTATCAGTGCAACCAACCAAAATTTAATCAACTCGGTAAATCAGGGTAATTTTCGAAAAGATCTATTTTATAGAATTAGCGTCCTCAATCTTCATATTCCCCCGCTCAGAGAAAGGCTGGAAGATGTTCCTTTGCTCTTCAAACATTTCCTTTTACGGCTGGGCGGCCCTGATATAATGGAATCCCTAAATATTAATGACAACATGCTGGAGGCACTAAAAAAATATCTGTGGCCCGGCAACGTCAGGGAACTTGAGGGATTTACCGAAAGATATATTGCCCTGGGTGAAGATAATATAACTAATCACGCAACATTTAACGCTCTGTTGGCTAAACTAAAAATGACTGCCAAAGGCAATCCATCAACGATAAATAACAACCATTTTATTGTAGAATATGGAAATATGATTGATATGGAAAAACAGATACTTGCCCAGGCCATCAAGCTATTCCAGGGCAGCAAGGGTGAAATGGCCCGGGCACTCGGAATAAGCAGATCAACCCTGTGGAAGAGACTAAAAGAATTTGGTCTTGACTCCAACAAGGGTAAAGACATAGTTAGTTAATGTCTTATCTCGTTACAAAATTTTTATTCCCATATACCCTGGAAAGAAGGTTAGCATGATGGAACCGCTCTGGTATAAATCCTGGCCCGATGGGGTTCCCAAAAAATTTGATCCCCCAGAGAAAACCTTGCCGGAAATTATTGAAGAAATTGCCAATATATATCCCCGCAGGGACGCTATAAATTTTTACGGGTACAGAATGTATTACGGAAGCCTGGTAAAGATGATCAAATCCTTTTCCTATTTCTTAATAAAACTGGGCGTAAAAAAGGGGGATAGAGTTTGTCTTTTTATGGAGAACTGTCCCCAGTATATTATTTCCATTCTCTCGGTATGGCGCATAGGAGCTGTGGCCGTTCCAGCCAACCCAATGTTTAAAGAAGATGAGCTATTTTATCAATTAAATGATTCAGGAGCCGAGACTATTATCCTTCTGGATATATTATATCCGGTACTGCACCGTATACGTGAAAAGACCTGTTTAAAGAATGTAATTGTTACGGGATACTGGGATTTTCTCCCGGCTATACCCAGCCTTCCCCTGCACCCTTCCCTGAAAGTACCCAGGCAATATTTTCCTGATACGCTGGAAATGTCCGAGTTTTTAAACTGCAAGCCACTGCCTGGAACAGAGGAAATGCCACGCCCCGAAGACCTCGCCCTGCTTCAGTATACTTCCGGTACAACCGGAATACCGAAAGGGGCGATGATAACTCATGCCAATATTCTATTCAATACTATATGCTCAACACTGTGGTTAGAGGATAAGGACAGTATAAACCTGGCTGTGATGCCCCTGTTTAACGTGATGGGACTTATCCACAGCATGAACAAACCCCTGTATACAGGGGGAACGATAATCCTTCTGGCCCGCTATGACACGGCAACAGTGATCAAGGCTATTGAAAAATACCGTGTCACATACTGGGCCGGCGTAGCTACCATGTATGTAGCAGTTTTAAACTACCCGGATGTAAAGAAATATAACCTTAAATCATTACGTGCCTGCGTTTGCGGCGGATCACCCATACCACTACCTATACTCAAGGATTTCAAGGAAATGACCGGCGCAAACGTGGTGGAAGGCTACGGGCTAAGCGAAACGATTTCACAAGTGATAGCTAACCCTGTAGATAAACCTCGCCTGGGTTCAGTGGGAATACCGGTTATAAATACGTTCGTTAAAATAGTGGACCTCGCTGACCCCTCAAAAGAAGTCCAACCGGGAAATATAGGCGAATTGATGGTAAAAGGACCTCAGGTAACAAATGGATACTGGCGACAACCGGCAGAAACCGCCATAAATATCATAGACGGCTGGCTGGCCACCGGCGATATTGTAAAGATGGATGAGGATGGCTATATTTACTTTGTGGGCAGAAAGAAAGAAATGATTAAGGCTTCGGGGTTCAGTGTTTTTCCTGCCGAGGTCGAAAATTTCCTAAGTGAGCACCCGGCCATAGCTGAAGTGGCGGTGCTAGGAATACCGGATTCTTACCGGGGCGAAAGTGTGAAAGCTTTTGTTGTTCTAAAAAGTGAGTACGAAAACAAGGTAAGCGAGACCGACATTATCAACTGGGCCAGAGAAAAAATGGCTGCCTATAAATATCCCAGGGTAGTGGAATTTTGCACTGAACTCCCCAGGAACGGCTCAGGCAAAATAATGCGCCACATCCTGGCAGAAAAATAAGACCGCCTAAACTTATCCGGTTTCTGCCTCCATATTGGCTAGATAAGATAATATCTCCCGCTTGGTGACCATAAGTATCATTAAATACCTTAAAATGATCAATGTCCGCCGGAATAATTCAGATAGGCTTTGATTATCAGATCTCCCTATGGTTCATTTATTGAACATACCGTTTAAAGTTACTACTGTATAAAATGAGGTTATTTCTCCCTATTTGCACCATTGAGACACAGCCTGATTAAACTATTATTGCTCCAGTCAATACCATTAGCGTTAAGAGAGTAATATATTTGTAAAACAACAGGCAGTGAAGCTGGCCAAAAATTTGCATAGATCTATCCATTAGCATACATAGGTATAGAAAAAAAATAAGGGACCTTAGTTGCCGGTTAATTATGCTTCACCCGTAAAACGCTAGTTCAAACCAACAAAGGGAGGTATAGCTTATGATTAAATCAAGACTTTGCGACCTTGTCGGAATCAAGTATCCCATCATCCAGGCGGGAATGGGACCTTTTGGAACCAATAAGCTGAGTATCGCATCTGCAAATGCCGGCGTATTGGGCCTGATTAGTTCGAGCGGTATCACAACCAAGGACAGCCAGCGGGAAATTTTCGATTACTTCTGCCGAAGTGGCGGTGCCGATCCTGATGCCGATCCTGAAACCATTTTGAGAACGATCTTTCAGCAGACTCTGGAGCAAACCAGGGAATCACAGGGTATCTTTGGCATCAACGTAATGGTGTCGGCTGAAATGAAAGAAGCTGCTACACTGATCATCAAAACGGTGATTAAAGCCCGCGAAGAAGACCCGGAAATGAAAAAGCGGTTTAAAGTCCTGGTGACTTCCGCCGGCGATCCCCTCCCTTGGTCGGATGCAGTTAAAAAGACCGACCTGATCTGGATGCATGTTATGCCGTCCGTCAAGGCCGCGCTGCGCTGCAAGAAAGCCGGCGTTGATGTGGTCGTTGCCTCTGGTCATGAGGGAGGTTTCCATACATCCTGGGAGCCGGTTCATTCCATGATCCTGCTGCCCGCCGTGGTTGAGGCGGTTTCCGATGAGAAAACACTGGTAGTGGGCGCCGGCGGCTTTTGCGACGGCAAAACACTGGCTGCAGCTCTTACTCTGGGCGCCGACGGAGCCCAAATGGGAACAAGGTTCCTGGCTACCGAGGAGAGTGACTTTCATCAGATTTGGAAAGAGGGCGTTGTGGAGGCCGGAGACAGGGGAACCCTGATTGCCCGTGGTTTTGTCGGACCGGCCCGCTGGCTAAAGACACCCAGGAGTGAAGAGCACGCCAGGAACACCCTGCAGAAGTCGCCCGGCGTCTTCCTGGGCACACCTGACGATTATACTACCATTGACATGTCCTTGATCAATTTTGAGACTGAATCCATCAATGCCGTATACAGGGGAGACAAGGAAAAGGCATTGCTTGCCGCCGGCGAATCGGCACAGCGAATCAATGATATGCCCAAGGTGAAAGATTTGGTGCAGAGAATGGTCAAGGAAGCCGAAGATATTTTGAGGGGCATCCAATCGAAATACTTGGATTAAGTGCCTCAGTGCAAAGCTAAAACCGGGATCCGGTCTTAAAAAGATAAGGGCTTCTCACTATTAAACGTGCGAAGCCCTTATCTTTTATATGATCCTTGCCGAAAAAACAAGAACAAAAATCTATGATTGATAGAAAAACGCCGCCAACCCCCTGCGTTACTTCACGCCCATACGTGGTCAAATTCTGCAAAAGATAGCCCTGCAGAAATAATTATTTGCAGGGCCATGAGGGGAATAAACCACATGTTATGCGGTAAAAACAAAATTAATATTAAGCTATTATTTTCTTTAACTCGTCAGTCAGCAAAGGAACAACTTCGAACAAATCGCCAACAATACCATAATCGGCTACTTTAAAGATATTGGCCTCTTCATCCTTGTTGATGGCCACAATGCACTTGGCCGAGCTCATACCGGCCAAATGCTGAATGGCGCCGGAAATGCCGCAGGCAATGTATAATACGGGTGATACTGTTTTCCCGGTTTGTCCCACCTGGAAGCTGTGGGATACCCACCCGGCATCCACCGCTGCCCGGGAAGCGCCTACGGCTGCGCCAAGCACGTCTGCCAGTTCCTCCAGTATTTTAAAGTTTTCCGGCCCTTTCATACCCCGGCCGCCGCTTACAATAATATCGGCTTCGGTAAGCTCCGGGCGTTCGGAAATCTGGCGAACAATGTCTTTGATGATCTGGCGCACATCGCCCGGGCCAACTTCAGCTTTTATAATTTCAGCCTGTTTTGCATTAGGCACTGCAGCAAAAGTATTCGGGCGAATGGTGGCCATTACCGGACGGGCTTCCGGGCAGGCAGCCTTAACAATGGCCTTGCCTGCATAAACCGGGCGGGTGAACACCAGCTGGTCGCCGGATATCTCCATCCCGGTACAGTCAGTCATCAACCCTGTTTGCAGGCGCTGGGCCACCTGGGCGGCCAGATCCCGCCCCGTTACTGTACACCCGAGCAATAAGGCGGCCGGCTCATATTGTTTAATCAAACCGGCTATTACATTGGTGTACCCGTCGGTAGTATAGTTCTCCAGGGCATCGTTTTCCACCACGTATACTTTATCTGCTCCGTATTCCCCGAGAGATTCGGCCATGCCGGCAACACCCTTGCCCACCAGTACTGCGCATAACTCCTGCCCCAGTTGATCGGCGGCCTTGCGGCCTTCGCTTAATAATTCAAACGTAACTTTTTTGATTTGTCCTTCGCGCTGTTCGGCAAAAACCCAAATTCCTTGCGCCATTCTATAATCCCTCCCAAGATTTATTTCCCAATTAAATTACTTTAGCTTCTTCACGCAGCAACCTGGCCAGTTCACGGGCAGCTTCCGCAGCTTCCCCGGGAATGACCTTGCCGGCTTTGCGCGGTTCAGGCAATGAGAAAGACAATGCTTTCACCTTGGCTGAGATTTTCCCGTCGTCAAGCCCGAGATCTGCCAGAGTCTTTTTATCCATGGGTTTTTTCTTTGCTTTCATAATACCTTTCATTGACGGGTAGCGCGGTTCATTTAACCCCTTTTGGGCAGTTATTACAGCCGGCAGGGGTACTTCCAGCACTTCGCTGCCGCTCTCAGTCTCGCGGGTGGCAACGGCTTTGCCGCCTTCAATTTCAAGGCCGGTTACCACATTGACCACCGGAATGTTCAGTATTTCGGCTACTCTGCCGGCAACCTGGGCAGAACCGTCATCAATGGCCCTGAAACCGCCCAAGATTAAATCATATTCTAGATCGCTGATAGCCTTCGCCAGAATTGTAGCTGTGGCGTACTCGTCTAATTCCGCTTCACCCTGGTCTACCAGTACGGCTTTATCAGCACCCATCGCCAGGGCCTGTCTGAGCGCATCCTGTGCCTGCTGACCACCTACACTGATTACGGTAACCTCGCCGCCTTCCTTTTCCTTGATCCGCAACCCTTCTTCAACGGCAAATTCGTCATAGGGGTTCATAATTAAGCTGACCCCGGAACTGCTAATTTTACCATTAACATCAAGGATTATTTTGGCTTCGGTATCAAAAGTTTGCTTTACCAAAACAGCAATTTTCATGAAAACCACCTTTTCCTTAAAAATTTAGATTTATAACTTTAAATAATCCTGCTTTACACGCTTTGAGCGGCCATCCTAAACTTAAAGCCGTAGCGGATGACTCCCTCTTCCTCGTAGATTTTTCTAAAAACAGCCTCCACCGGCATGCCGATAGAGTAACCTTCCTCGGGCGGGTTAACCAACTGGGCTATAATCCGGGGGCCCTCGTCCAGCTCTACAATCGCCACCGGGTAACTGCCTTTACACTTGGCTTCTTCCGCAAATTCCGGCGGGGCACCCCCTCCGGCTATTACTGTCTTTGAATAAATTTTTCCTTTACCGCTCAGCGACACGTTTTCAAACTCGTTTCCCGCCTGGCAATATTTACAAACAGCTTTGGGCGGAAAGTTGATTTTGCCGCACTTTGTACACTTTTGCCCGACCAGTCTGTAACGCTGGGCAACCGCCCTTTGGTACATGGGAATGGATATATGAGCGCCCATATTTTATCACCTGCCTCAGATACACCTTTTTAGTTTAAGGTAATAGATATAACTGATATATTTTTTACTTTCAAGTAAACTCTTTACCGGTCTGGTATTTTTACAGGCGCCGGAAAGCTTAAAACTGATGGCCTGGCTCCCCGCGCCTGACCCATAGGAGCAAATAATTATTCTTGCTCCGCTGCGGGCATTGTCCAGAACATTGCACAGGCCCAGCAGCGCCGAGCATGCTCCGGTATCGCCCACCAGGCTGAATAGCTGTCCCTGATTTAGCTGTTCCTCGCTGAAACCCATTTTCTTAGCCAAAGCAGCGGCGGTTTTAGCATCGTTCTGGTGCAGCACCAGGTGGCTGTAATCGTTAGGGTCTAATTGCATTTTCCTCAACAAGCCCAGGACTGCCCCCTTAATGGTTTCATTGTAAACCTGGCTGGCATAGGTTTTTACGCCGATATCCCTGACTCCCGTCTCGCCGGGCAGCCTGTAGCGAAGTCCCATGGCTTCCCCGGCCCGGGCATAGACGCCTTCAATCTCCAGACCCGGCTCATCCTTGGCTAAGACAAAGGCACACGCGCCTGCGCCGAACCCGTGCTCCAGATCTACGGCAGCCGCCGCCGCAGGAGCATCAGAAACAACCACCAGGGCATATTTTTGGTCGGTTTGATCAAGCATCCCCATGGCTGATAAAAAGGCCTCTGTGCCAGCCAGGGTTGAATTGCCATGCTGGCAGGTCAAAATATTGTTGTTGAGGCCCAGTGCTTCAATGACGGTTCCCGCCATTACCTTTTCCGAGTAGGGAAAGTTGGCTGATGCCAGGGATAGCGCTCCAATTTGTGCGGCATCGATGCCGGAAACGGCGTCTCTGGCTGCTTCAACGGCCATGGTAATAGTGTCTTCATCTATATCCATTACTGCTTTTTCCTTGTAAGCAGCACTGCAGCTGCCCAGGGCGCTGATGTATTCATCCCTCTTAATCCGGAGGTAAGGCAGATACACCCCGTAAGAGATTACGCTTTTGTTCATCACTCGTCACCTCTCTGATAGACGAATACCGCTGCTGTTCCACCGGAACCGCCGACATTATGAGACAGCGCAAACCTGGCGTTTTTGATCTGTCGACTGGGCTCCTGGGCCTCGTCACGCAGCTGTTTAAATATTTCAACGGCCATACCGCAACCCGTGGCGCCAATGGGGTGCCCCTTGGCCTTTAAGCCGCCGCTGGCATTAACAGGCAATTTACCGTCGGGACGGGTATAGCCCTCCTCTAACAAGATATGGCCCCGCCCTTCCTCACAAAAGCCCAGATCGCCATAAGCCATAATTTCAGCAATGGTAAAACAATCATGCACTTCGGCAAAATTAATGTCTTTAGGACCGACACCGGCCTGTTTGTAAGCCTCAGCAGCAGCCTTTCGCGTTGCAGCCAGACTGGTGATGGAATTTCTGTCGTGTATCGCCAGGTAATCGCTGGCCGCGCCAAAGCCCCTCAAATAAACTGGTTTATCTGTAAAGTCTTTGGCTAATTTGGCATTACAGAGCAACACTACCGCTGCGCCGTCAGTGGTGGGACTGCAGTCCCAAACGTTAAAGGGATGCGCAACCGGAACTCCTTTAAGTGCCTGTTCCATTGTAATTTCTTTACGAAACTGCGCCTTGGGGTTGGCCACAGCGTTGCGGTGGTTTTTGACCGCCACCATCGATAAATGTTCTCTTTTCATCCCGTAATCGTACATATACCTGGCCGCCATCAAGGCATAGATGCCGGCAAAAGTAGAACCGGCCAGGCGCTCATATTCAGTGTCCCCGGACACTCCCAGCCAGTAGCGCCCTTTGCTGGAGGATACGTCCCTCATTTTTTCCACCCCGGCGGCTATGACGAGGTCGTATTTCCCTGATGCCACTGCGCAGGCGGCATTGTACAGCGCATACCCCCCGGAAGCACAGGCGTTTTCAATCCGAACCGCGTTTACATTGGGTAGGCCCACGTGCCCCATCAGCAGCGGCGCCAGCTGTCCCAGCTGAAAACCGCTGCCGGAACTAAGGCACCCGATATAAGCAGCCTGGATCTGCTGCGGCTCCAATCCTTGATCAATGCTTTGCAGCATCTCCAAATATGCTTCGGCAAAAAGTTCTTTAACGCCCTTGTTTGGATAATCACCATATTTTGTCTGGCCTGCTCCAATAATTGCCACGCCTTCCAATAGTGACACCTTCTTTCATCTTCAAGCTATATTTCAAATTCTTTTAGCAATCTGCCGGCTATAACCATCCGCTGGATTTCATTGGTTCCTTCGTACAAACGGGTAATTCTGGCGTCCCGGTAGAAGCGTTCCACCGGAAACTCCTTCATATATCCCATACCGCCATAAACCTGAACCGCCTTGTCGGCCACCCTGGCCAAAGCCTCGGAAGCAAACATTTTTACCATCGGGCCCTCTTTCACCACCGGCAGCCCCTGGTCAACCATCCAGGCCACCCGGTAGGTCAGGGCCCGGGCAGCTTCGGTATCGGTAGCCATTTCCGCCAGCATCCACTGAATGGCCTGGAAAGAGGAAATCGGTTTGCCAAATTGAATCCTTTGCTGGGCATACCTGGCGCACAGCTCCACCAGTTTATCGCAGGCGCCTACACAGCGGGCACCCAGGGCAACCCGTCCTTTGCTCAGAATTCTTAAAGCGCCGGCATAACCCCGGCCCACTTCACCTATAACATTTTCTTTGGGAACTTCGCAATCTTCAAATATTACCTCTGAAGTATGTGAACCGCGCAAACCCATTTTCTTTTCAATGGTGCCGATGGAAAAGCCGGGAAAGTCTTTTTCCACCAAGAAAGCTGTATAACCCCCGCGGGTTCCTTTTTCACGGTCAGTTACCGCGATAACTGTAAAGACTGATGCATCGGGAGCATTGGTAATGAAATGCTTGATGCCGTTTAAGATCCATTTATCACCCTTTAGTACGGCATTTGTTTTCATACTGGAGGCGTCCGAGCCGGCATCAGGCTCGGTCAGGGCAAAAGCGCCCAGCTTATCACCGCTGGCCATGTCAGGCAGGTATTTTTTCTTTAATTCTTCACTGGCCATTTCCACAATGCCGGTGGTGCCGATACCCGTATGGGCGCCGATGAGGGTCGTAAAACTCATATTGGCCCGGCCCAGTTCCTCCAACAGCAGGCATTTGTCCAGCATGCTCAGACCAAGCCCGCCGTATTGTTCAGGTATGCTCATGCCGAACAAGCCCATCTCTTTGGCCTGGTCGATGAGGTGCTGCGGAATCTTATCCTCTTCTTCAATTTGCTGGCTGTATTTATCAACTTCATTATCAACGAAATCCCTGATGGTGCGCTTCATATCCCGAATTTCCTCGGGTATGCTAAAATCCATAACCAGCACTCCTTTTTTAAATTTGAGATTGCTTCTTTGTTTCACTCCTCGCAATGACAAACCGGTTCAACTATTTACCTTTAAAATCAGCCTTGCGCTTCTCCAGGAAAGCAGAGGTTCCTTCGACCCGGTCCTCAGTTGAAAAAGCAATTGTCTGCGCAAATTTCTCAAACAATAATCCGGAATTCAAGTCGGTATTGGCGCCTACATTAATGGCGGTTTTAGCCAGGCTTACGGCCACAGGTCCTTTGGCGATAATCTTTTGAGCCATTTCCCTGGCTGCAGGCAACAAGTCTTCCGGCTGCTCCACTACCTTGTTCACCAGCCCGATTTCTTTGGCCTCCCGGGCACTGATAATATCACCCGTAAAAATTAATTCTTTGGCTTTTCCTATGCCTACAATCCTTTGCAGCCGCTGGGTACCGCCGGCCCCCGGAATAATTCCCAGGTTAACCTCGGGCTGGCCCAGCTTGGAACGCGCAGTGGCTATCCTGATATCACAGGCCAGGGACAGCTCACAACCGCCGCCGAGAGCGAACCCGTCTATGGCGGCTATAACAGGTTTTTCCAGATTTTCAACATCGTTTAAGCACTCCTGTGCCTCACTTTTCAATACTTCCAGGGTTTCGCGTTCCCGCAGGGAGCGGATATCGGCGCCGGAGGCAAAAGCTTTGCCGCCCGCACCGGTAATAATAACTACGCGCACTTCCTTGTCGAAACGGCATTCCCTAATGGCTGCGCGGATTTCCGCCCAAGTTTGGGGATCCAGCGCATTACGAACTTCCGGTCTGTTTAAAGTAATTAAAGCTATATGCCCGTCTTTTTCCAGCAATAAATTTTTAAATTCCATATTTACAACCTCACTTAACATAATTATAGGTTCTCAATACGGTGACCATTCCTTGCCCGCCTCCCTTACGCAAACGGCAGCCAATCCTTCCTTGACCACAATATCTCCCAGTTCACCGGCGGCGATCAGCCTCAGGGGCCGCCGTACCGGCCAATAGCCGTGCGAACGGCGCTAACTTGGTTATTTAAGATTACGCCACTTCAAAAAAAGGCACGGCAACGGGCGGGCAAATTCTCCGGCCATTGCCATTGCCCGGGGTTATTTATTTACAGTACTCATAAAAACCTTTTCCGGTTTTACGTCCCCACTCTTTCTTGACAAATTTCTCAACAACTACCGGTGAGGGCTTATATTTGGGATCACCGGTCTCCTGATAACGTTCCATTCCGACATAGTAGCTAAGGTCAATACCTGTCAGGTCCATCAGCCTGAACGGGCCCATGGGATGTCCCAAAGCGTATACCACCGCGGTATCAATGTCTTCATGGGTGGCCACACCCATATCGTAAATATAAAGAGCTTCCGTTTTAATCGCCGCCACAATACGGTTGACCAGGAAACCGTAGATTTCTTTTTGTAAAACAACGGGTATTTTCCCCATTTTTTTGCATACATCAACTACAACTTCAACTGTCTCATCCGCTACGTGGGGCCCTTTAACCACTTCCACAAGCTTCATCACCAGCGCAGGATTAAAGAAGTGCATGTTGCAGACCTTCTCGGGCCGCCCGGTTACGTCAGCAATTTTGGAGCTGACAATATAGGAACTGTTGGTGGCCAGAATGGCATGGGGAGGGCAAATTTTATCCAGATCGGCAAATATCTTGCGCTTTAAATCAAGTTTCTCAATAGCTGCTTCGATAACCAGGTCGGCATTCTTGGCCGCCTCTGCCATACTTCCTGTAAAAGTTAGCCTGGCCCTGGCCGCTTTAGCGTCCTCTTCCGAAAGTTTACCCTTGGCCACCCTTTCCGGCAGGTAGGTGTCAGCAAAATTTTCAGCTTTTTGCAGTATCTCCTGGTTAATATCAGTACAAGTTACCGTATACCCGGCCAATGCGGCGGATAGCGATATTTGGTGGCCCATATTGCCCGCTCCGATAACGCAAATTGTTTTTACTTCAAAATTAGCCATTTTTTACACTCCTCGTTTGCTTTTTGGCTGTACCATCAAGAACTAAATTTTTTTATTGGTTTTAGTCCAGATTTTCATTTTTTCAGCCTGTTTGATCAGGTCTTCCCTGTATTCCGGATCGGCGATGCTAATCAGCATTTCAGCCCTTTGCCAGGTTGGTTTCCCCTTTAAATTAGCTTTACCATGTTCGGTAACCACGTACTGAACCACCGACCTGGGCAATGTAACTATATTGCCGGGGGTAATGGTTGGCACAATCCTTGATACAACGGTATCTTTGACTTTTTTGGTGGAACCCAGACAGATAAAGGATTTCCCGCCTTTGGAACGAAAGGCGCCGTAGGCAAAATCAAACTGCCCACCCGTTCCTGATATCTGCCGGGCGCCAACCGTTTCAGAGCACACCTGACCGTACAAGTCTATCTCAATAGCGTTATTAATTGATATTTGCTTATCATTTTGAGCAATTATTGCGGGTGAGTTGGTGTAATCAACAGGATAAATGGCGCAGGCGGGATTGTTATGAATAAATTCATACAGCCTTTTACTACCCAAGGCAAAGGTAAACACCATTTTAAAGCGGTCTATCGTTTTCCTGGCACCCGTAATTTTCCCTTTTTCGTACAAATCAACAAAAGCATCGCACAACATTTCGCTGTGTACTCCCAGATCTTTTAGGCCGGATTCGGCCAGCATCTGGCCTATGGTATTGGGCATCCCGCCAATGCCTAATTGAAGACAGGCCCCGTCTTCAATTTCTTCTACGATCAAAGACGCTATTTTTTTATCTACTTCCGTAGCCGGCAGGGATGGAACCTCAAATAATGGATTATGGTTGCCCTCAACAATATAGTCAACCTCAGATATATGAATAGACTCATGGTCCCCACCAAGACAGCGGGGCGCATTCCGGTTAACTTCAACAATGACTGTTTCTGCTTTCTCGGTGGCCGCCCTTTCGTAGGAGTTGGAAACGCTAAAGTTAAAGTACCCGCTCTCATCCATTGGCGTGGTGACAATCATGGCCACGTTAGGTCTTTCAGCTTGACCGGTTCTGAGAATAGCAGGTGCTTCCTCGTACAAGCCAGGCATAAAGTAAGCCAATCCGTGATCCTGCAGCTTCCTGTCATAGCCGCTAAAAAAGCCATTGTTGTAAATAAAGTGCTGCTGATCAGGGTCTGCCAAAGCCACTTTGACCGGGTAAACGGAGCAGATCCCTCTGACTTTAACGTTGGTTAATTCATCTTTTCTTTTGGCCAGTGCTTCGTCCAATACCACCGGCGTCATGGCAAAATGGCTGTACGCCACCCAGTCGCCGGATTTGACCACTTTTACGGCCTCATCAGCTGAAACAAGCTTTCTATTGTATTCGTCTGTATATCCCATAAGAAATAACTCCCTTGCTGCCTCTAATTATTGATTAACCGACCCATTCCCAGATTGCCGCCGCCCCCTGCCCGTGGCCGATGCACATGCTCTCAACTGCGTATCTGGCTCCGTAATAGGGCATTTCGTGCATAATCGTGGTGGCAATGCGAGCGCCGGTGCAGCCCAGGGGGTGTCCCAAAGCAATACCGCTGCCCCGGGGATTTAACAGCGGGTGATTTCTGATGCCGAGTTCCTCGGTGCAATAAACTGCCTGGGAGGCAAAAGCCTCATTAATTTCCCAGAGATCAATTTGTTCCCTGGTCATGCCCGCTTGTTTTAACGCTTTGGGTATGGCCACAGCCGGCCCAATGCCCATAATGGCGGGATCCACGCCGGTTACCGCATAGGTCACCAGCTTTAATTTAGGTTTTAAGCCCAGTTCCTTGATCTTTTCTTTGCCGGCAACCAGCACAACTGCCGCCGCGTCATTGGTTTGGCTTGAATTCCCGGCTGTTACCGTAGCCTGCTCATCTTGCATAAACACCGGCTTTAACTTGGCCAGTGTTTCCAGGTTGGTACCCGGCCTGATGCCCTGGTCGCGGTCAACCACCATCTTTTGGGTTCCCCCGTCATCGGTGGGGACATCCGCCTCAACCGGCAAAATTTCTTGCTTAAATAAGCCTTCCACAGTTGCCTTGTGGGCCTTGGCATGGCTTTCCACCGCCAGCTGGTCCTGTTTTTCCCTGCTGATGTTAAACCTGCGGGCCACCATTTCGGCTGTGTAACCCATGGAAATCATATTAGGGTCGCAGAATTCGCCCAGCCTGGGGTTAGGGTCGGTACCCGTCCCCATGGGAATATGCGTCATATGCTGGACCCCGCCGGCGATGATCAGGTCGGCCCAACCCATGGCTATGGTAGACACCGCAAAGGCGATAGTCTGAAGACCCGAGGAGCATAAACGGTCTACAGTGCAGCCGGGTACACTGTAGGGCATGCCGGCCATAATCGTTGCGTAACGGCCGATGTTGCTCCCCATTTCTTTCATTAATGCCGTTCCGCCCAGAATAACATCATCGACCTGCTCCCTTTTTTTCCCGGTGATTTCGGCCCGTTCCAATACTTCATTAATTACCTTGGCGGCCAGGTCGTCGGCCCTAATGTTGGCAAACCAGGATTTTTTTCCCGCCTTGGCGATCGCCGTCCGGACACCTTCAACCACATAAACCTCTCTCATCTACAAACAGACCTCCTTGCCGAAGTTTTTAATTTTAATTAGCTGACGATAAAAGCTTCCTCCGGACATTCAAGGGCGGAGACGTCTGCATTTTTAATCAGCCCGGCCTGGTAATCAACGTTGGGCAAGATATTGTTGATAAAGAATTTAGCGGAGTTAACCTTGCCTGCGTAATAAGCATAATCATGGTGACCGGTACCAAGCTCTTCAATTTTACGCTTGGCCAGCATTGCCTGGTCCAAAATAGATTCAGCCGCAAACAACTGGGCGCAGCAGGTTAGCACCCGGTGAGCGTATAAAGGTATTAAATGGCCTTTTTGAGCCTTGTCGGCATAATAAGCGGAGTAAAGTTCTTTGATTTCAGCCACGGATTGATAAGCCTTTTCCAGCCGCTTAAGCTCGGCGCCAAAACCCTCAATATTTTTATTTGCATCAATAAATGCTTTCCTGTCATTCATCCAGTTGGCAAAATGAACGCCGTCGCCCATTCTCATTTTTCTGCCCACCAGGTCCATGGCGTGAATAAATGAGGTTCCTTCCCAAATTGATAAAATCTTAACGTCCCTTGCGTACTGTGAAACGGGGTATTCTTCAGTATAGCCCACGCCGCCGTATACTTGGATAGCCTGCCCGATCATTTGCCAGGCTGTTTCAGCGGCATATGTTTTGATCAATGGCGTTAAAATTTCCGCCAGTCCCTGGCACCTTTTTGCCTTTTCTTTATCGGAACCATGTTCGGCAATGTCCAAATAATAAAAACCCCTAAAAATCATTGCCCTTATCGCTTCCACCTGGGCTTTCATTTCCAGCAGCATTCTTTTGATATCTTCATGTTTGATCAGGGGTACCCGGCCGGCTTTAGGGTTGGTGAACAGGCGTCCCTGGATGCGCTCGGTGGCATATTTGGCGGCAAAATAATAAGCAGCCGCCATTTGGGCCAGGGCATTATGACCGGTTCCGATGCGGGACTCATTCATCATATGGAACATCATGGCCAAACCTTTGGAAGCCCCTTCGCCATCCGGAGGAGGGCCGACCAGAATCCCTCGGCAGTTGTCGTTTTCTCCGAAGCTAAGCATTGCTGTGGCGGAAGCCTTTAAACCCATTTTATGCTCGATGCCGGTACAGACAACATCGTTAGGTTCACCCAAACTGCCGTCTTCATTGACCCATATTTTAGGTACAATGTACAGTCCCAGTCCCTTTGAGCCCGGCGCTCCGCCTTCCGGACGGGCCAGGACCATGTGGATAATATTTTCAGAAAGGTCGACCTCACCGCCGGTTATAAACATTTTGGTGCCCTTAATTTTATAGATTCTGGGATCGTCAGTGGGAAAAGCCCTGGTAGTGGCATCTCCCACATCCGAACCGGCGTTGGGTTCGGTTAAACACATGGTGCCGCTCCACTGCCCGTTGAGCATATTTTCAATAAACATTTCCCGGTCCTGATCGGTGCCAAATCTATAAATCAGGTTTGCCGCACCCGTGGTCAGCTTGATGTAAGAAGTCAAGGCCGGGCATGCAGCCATCAGCATTTCATTGTAGGCCCTGTATAACGTTAAGGGCATCAATTCATCGGAACCCAGCGATTCATTGGCCGAGCCCCAACCGTTTTCCTGTAAAAACTTATACGCCTCAACATAGGCGGGAGGTAGTGTAACTTTGCCGTTTTCAAATTTTAAGCCAATTTCGTCACCCTCTTTATTAATGGGGAAAACAACTTCTTTGGCAATTTTGTAAACTTCATTTAATATAAAATCGATATCGCCCTTTTCATAACTGTCTTTAAACCTTTCCAGACCGAAGACTTCTTCCATATCAAGCCATTCATTGAGAATAAATTTTAAATCCCTGATGTCGTAAGCGAATTCAGCCATTATCTAAACCCTCCCTAAATTACCCAATAATGCAACAGCATGAAAAACTACATTAAATTAGCTGCACACCTCCCCAAAGAATACGAAAGTTTTAAAATTTCTATATGTTTGGAGCAAAACATATGCCATAGCATAAAAGCATGGATATATGGTAAAAACGCTCTGTTATAAAGGCTTTGGGGATAATCTTTTGTTAACTTTGAATAATGCGTTAATTTTTAATGTTTCATTTTGCAACTATAAAGTTTGTTGATGAAACATTTGACTGCCGTTGCTTGAAACTTGGCTAAATACTATTGCAGGGTGTTAAGGTTATTACTGTGGTTCATTCACCTCCCGCCTTAGAGGCGGGAGTCCTCTGGACAGATGATGATAGAAACAAACAAGAAATTTGTAGTATAATATAAAAAAATTTACTCAAAAAACATCATTTAAAAAAAGAAGGATGAACATATCTAATTAACGAGGTGGGTAGCGGTATGGCAGATGGAGGGCACGGCAGGACTTTGCAAATTAATATGGACGATCGCGGATTATCTGTTGTCGTTTTCTCGCTTTTTTTTTCCTGGCTGCTGGCCTTCCCCTTTGAGGGACAGATATTATATGCGCTTGCAAGCAACTTTAATCTGGAGCCTCACGGTATTATTTTTGGGGCGATTGCCAGTCATTTTGCAGGGCTGTTTTTGTGCGGAGCTGTTATTAGAACCATGCGGTCCGCAAAAAGACTGATGATGTCTTCCATTGTTTGTTGCATATTGGGGACAGGTGTGTTTTTCTTTGCACCTTCGGTTCTTTGGCATATTGCACTGATTCTGTGCGCTTTTCTGGCAGGAGGCTGTGTGGCGGCCTGGGGGTTTTATCTAAAAAGCGCCACTCCCCAAAACGAGCGCATCAAAACTGTTGCCGATGGACTAATCTATTCCAACTTACTGATGATAATCCTTAACATGTCGGCCATTCACCTGTCACCCTACGCCGGACTCGCTTTATCCATGCTGTTGCTTGCGGCTGCGTTTGTTTTCGCACTCCGGCTTCCCGCGGATGGAGACAAGGCTGCTCCATCTTCCTCTGAACAGGCGGACACCAGGGTCAGTATTATTAAACCCCTAATTTTTTTGTGCTTATTTATTATAATCATCACCATCAACTCTGGATTGATGTATCAGGTCTTAAACCCTGCATTCGCTCATCTGGAATGGCTGACAAGCTGGTATTGGGCTATTCCCTATATTATTGCGCTGTTTGTTATGAGGAATCTCCCCCCGAAAACAAACAGAGCCTACATACTCTACGTGGCTATCGCTATGATCGGGTTTTCCTTTATTGCATTTATGAGCCTTGACCGTTCTGCGGCAAGCTACCTGGTAGTGGATACGCTAATGTTGGGCGCCTGCGGCGTGTACGATTTATTCTGGTGGAGCATTCTTGGAGAAATGCTGGAGTTTGACAGAAATCCTGCAAAGGTTTTTGGCATCGGACTCTCTTCCAATGTACTGGGTGTGCTGTTAGGCGGACTGATCGGAACCGCTATCACTTTGGCGGGCGGAGATAGCCAGAATTCAACGCTTATAGCGCTGGGAGTGGTTTGCATTACGCTTGTTATCCTTCCTTTATTACACAAGCGGCTGTCCGTGGTGCTCAAAGATCATGTTTATCTCACAGTGCTTTCCGAAATGCCTCCGGAAGAGAAAAGCAGGTTCTTGAATAGTACCATTGCCCTGGAGCAGCTTACGGAGCGTGAATGTGAAATTGCAAACCTGCTTTTCAGGGGGAAAACCTACAAAGCCATTGCAGCCGAGCTGCATATAAGCGAGAACACAGTGAAAACCCATATCAAGAATATCTATGCCAAGTATAAAATACAAAACCGGACCGAACTGTTCAATATTATGCTGGAACAGCGAGCCTCCATTAACCAATAGTGTAAAATGCTGATGCACAGCCGTTTGAAAAGCCCCTCACCCGAAAAGGTGAGGGGCTTCCTGCGGCCCTTCGCTATGCCATGGGGACGCTCAAACCGTCCCCATGGCTCCGCTACCTTTAATTTTAGCTGTAGCACCAACTACTCGCAAGTGTCAGTAACCAGTATGATAAAACCGGCCCATCAATATATAGCCTTATCCAAGGCTTTAACTTTGCGCCATAAAGTTGTCCTGCTGGCCCCGGTTAGTTCTGAAATTTCCTTGATGCTGGCCCCGGTAGAAAGAAGATATTCAATGACCTGCCTTTCCATATCTTCCAGCTTGCCTATTTTTAATGTTATTGAATTCTCATCACCGGTACGGACTTTAAAGGTTTTTCTAATCTTTTCATCAATAAGTTTATCAATTAAATTTTCGCAGCTTTGCTTGGGTTCAAACAAAAGAACATACTTGTGCATAACATTTTGCAATTCCCTGATATTACCGGGCCAGCTATACTTTTTTAATTTTTCCAAAGCTGGCTCCGATAAAAGAGGTACATGTTTTTTCTCTTCAAAAACAAAAACTTTTATAAAATGGTTGGCGAGCAGGTCGATATCTTCTTTCCGCACCCGCAGCGGTGGAATATCCAGGTTTAACACTTCCAGCCGGTGGTACAAATCGCTGCGGAAATTTCCTTGCGCCACTGCCTGGTAGAGTTCATAATTAGTGGCCGCCATAACTCTGACATCAACAGGTATGACCCTGTCGCTGCCAAGCCTCATAATTTCCCGTTCCTGCAAGACCCGCAGCAACCGGGCCTGCACCGGCAAAGTCATTTCCCCTATTTCATCTAAAAATATGGTGCCGCCGTGCGCCATTTCAAAAAGGCCGGTTTTACCACCTTTTTTAGCTCCGGTAAAGGCGCCTTCCTCATAACCGAAAAGCTCGCTCTCGAGCAAATTTTCCGGCAGCGCGGCACAATTTATGGCTACAAACGGGGCCTTGCGCCTGTCGCTGGCATTATGAATGCTTTGGGCAAACAACTCTTTGCCGGTCCCTGTTTCACCGCAAATCAGCACTGTGGCATTGGCGGCGGCAAATTTTTTGGCGCTTTTTATGGTGTCTTTCAGCACCGCGCTGTTTCCGATAATATCTTTAAAAGTATGTTTGGCGTACAAGCCCTTTTTAAACAACTGCCGCCGCAAATTTTGTTCCATCACCTGAATTCTATCGGCACTTTGAAAGAGTATCAGTAAATCTTTTTCCTTATCGTCGGCGGAAAGGGGCATACTGCTGACCCAAAATTGTTTTCTGCCTATTTCTTTAAACTCTTCTTCACCTTGCGTACCGTTAAATAAAGGACCCAAAATAGACGACCGGCGTAATTCCTCCACGTTCCGCCCGATAAAATGATTAACATCGGTTTCCAACAGGTTTTGCGCGGCAGGATTGATAAAAGATATCCTTTTTAATTCATCAACAATAAGAATGCCGTCATTACTGTTTTCCAGCACAGACCGGAACCGTTTTAAACGTGCCTGGTTCCGGCGGATACCATGTACCAATTCTATCGCTCTTCTCATCGAGCTGAAGATCGCTTCATAGCCTGACCGGACAAGAACGGCGTTGGCCCCCGAACGCTTGGCCATTTCGTAAATGCACAAGCCCGTGCTTACCATTACATCAGCATCGGACCTCAACATTTTAGCGGCCTGTTCTTCCATTTCATATATATCGCTGTAAGGGTAACACTCAACTTCAATTCCAAGAATTTTGGTTATAGTCTCAAAATCGGGACAAAACTCCTGGTTATGACCGAGAAAAGCTATTTTGTTCCCCATCATCTTGGCGGAATGAAGGGCCTGCAGGATGTCGAAAGATGTGATTTCTATTGATACCACAGGCACGGAAACCGCTTTTTTAATTTTTTTGCCGGTTACACCCCTGCTGATAATAACGTCTACTCCCTGGTGTTCAAATTGATAGGCCAAAGAGACGCCTTCTTCAAGGACACCTTCTTTTATTTGCAAATCCAGCTTCATTTCGCCGGCTATTTTTTTTATATAATCAGATAGCTCCGGGTAGGTAGATATTACGCCAATCTTTACGTCAGACATGAATTACCCCCCTTTTCAAAAAAATCAGATCACTTAATTAGTTTATCATAAAATTCTTAATGTTTCACCTTGAAACACAGATTAAAAAAAGACGCTCTCAGTTACTACACTGATAGCGTCAAACTATAAAATTTTTACATTATAAACATATCCATATCAAAACCGTCTTCTTTTTTATAGCGATTAAAAATATAGCGGCGATAATTGATGTATTGGTCATAATCACAATGAATGCCTTGTTCAGCAAGTAATTTTTGAAGCTGGCCCAAATCCGGAGGGCAACCCTTAACAGCAATAGCCTGCCTGATATTCGGATTATCCTTATTTTGAAGACAGGCGCATTTGCCAAAAAGTAATGTCTTTTCAAATCCGGGGCTGGCACTTTGCCTTTTCCCGGATAAAACCTCGATGCCCGGAAAAGGTTCTCCCTTAAAGGCAGAAGACAACAGAATCAGCAAAGGGTTATAAAGCTTGGAACATGATGTACAAAGAGAGCTGTCATACTTTCTAATGGCTATCCCTGTAATGCCTCGTTTTTTAAAGCCGGCCGGGCCGGAATCATCTTCCGCCCAAGGCCAATCATATTCGTACTTCTCCGCATGATCTTCTAATCGCTCACCGCGCAACTCGATATCGGACAGCCCAACAACACTGCGCCCACTGCGCCCGGCAAAAAATTTCAGGTATTCAACATCCGAGGCATTATAGCCCATCAAAGCCGCCCCAACCACGTCACAGGCCAGCATGTCCCGGGAAGCCACCAGCAAGTCCTTCCTATAAGCCTTGCCGGTAGCCCCCGGTCCTTTGGCCAGTGCATAAATGCCATCAATTACGGTAAGGGCAATGGGCAGCTTTTCCCCGATCAAAGGAAAGGCGTGTTCAAGGTCCAGCTCTTTGCCATGGCACTGCATTTTAGACTTGCGGCTGAGACATCCTTTTAGATTTTTAATTCCCAGGGAAACTTGGCACTGGTTATGGGTTTTGAGGACCGGCACATTAATAATTTTATCGGCTTGGAGAGCCCTTTTGGCAATAGCAAATTCAAAACCGCCAACATCAACCTTGTCAAAACCATCCTCATTGAAATCAACCAGTTCAACGCCAAATTCTTCGGCTAGTTTTTCATAGCCCAGTTCTTTAAAAATTTTCTTGGCAATAGAACCGCTAACCCCAAGGGTGGCTTCACCCACGGCAATATTACCAAAACCTTCTTCATGCAGAATTCTAACCAGCGCAAAAATTACCGCAGTAGTCGTGATTACCCCATAGGGCGGAAAAGGAAGCTCAAAGTCCCAGGCAACAATATTGGGCTTAATTAAAATGCTATCTCGTTGATTAAATTCCTTTAATCCATCACACAATTCAATTGCTTGTTTAACCGAAGTGTAAGCATCAGTATGCTTTACAATTGAAACCACCGGTGCCGTCATATTAATCTCCTTCCTGCATTAAGATGAATTAAATTTAGCTTTAACGCTGACAACTATTTCATTTTCCCAGTTTTAACCATAATCTTCGCAGACAATTATTTTTAATGAACCCTCCAATACACAATCCATAACCATCTGAATAACCTCCGCAACAGGTTAAATATTAATTATTTGCAGCAATGGGACAGCAGTAAGCAGCAAAATCATAATTAAACTAAACAGCCAATTTGAGCGGGCAACCTCAAAAGAAGACTGGCGCGTTAAACCGGACATGATCAAAGTTACCCCGGAAAACGGGGAAACAATTACACCCGCAGACCACCCGCCAATAATGACTAAAGATAAAAGATGGGGAGAGATACCCATCAGGGCCGGCTTTAACGAAGCACTGTAAGCCATAGCCGTTATCATTGGCGCAATTCCAACAATGGATAACATTACAATTGATGAAACAATAAAGAAACAAAGAAAATATAGATTCACTCCCAAGTAATCACGAAAAAGCAGTGCTACTTTATCACTATAATCTGAGGACAACATTGCTGCCGTCAAAAAGCCGGCCCCGATAAATATGGCCACTTCCGACGTAAACCTTGGCAGTGTATTCTCCAGGTAATCAAGGTAAGCCGGTAATATTGACTTTGCCCTGCGCAAAGAACATAACCACAAAACAGGAAAGACAAGTGCCAGAACAGGTACGGCATGAAGAACAGTAAGTGATGTTTTAGTTGCAATAAAAACAATTGAGCCTAAAAAAGCCAGGCAAAAGAAGAGCAGCTCAGCAATTTTCCGGCCGCTCGGCTGTTGATTAATTGACGGCTCATTACAATCCGGAGCGCTTTTATCCAACATCAGATAAACAAGCCATCCCACCGTTAGGGTTAAAATGGTAAAGATAATACCCACCCTGGCAAACTCTGCCCAGGATACCCGCAGATAATGGGTAACCAGGGCGACAGAGATCATATTGGGCGACCAAAAGATGGAAGCGCTAAAACCCCTTAAAATTGCCGCCGGCACTTTCCGGAACTCTTTCGGCAGTTTTCCATGAATTATAATCTGGTAAACAACCGGTATTGCCCCCATGTTCATCAACGCGCCGAAAAAATGGCACAATAACGCAGGGACCCAATAAATCCGGTGCTTACTACTCATGTACTTATTTACCAAAGCATCCAAAACCTCGTAGTATCCGCCGTATTGTATAGGAAGGCCGAAAACGGGTACCAGAATCAACAGTGTAATCAGGTTGGCATTTTGGGATAGTGCATTGATCCAAAGGCCGTAGTCCGCGCCCGAGTCAATTAGAACTAAAGCTCCTGCGATTAACAAAATTAAAGTCAGGATACGCGCGTTTCCTTTGGCGAAAGGCAGGCATACCAATAGGCACAACACGCTTATTCCGCTTAAGATATAGTTTAAATAGCTATTATGCAGCACGGTATTGAGCAGGTAAACCATTGCCAATCCAGCAAAAACAATGGACCTGGTCCCGGTAATAAAGCCGCTATTGATAATTTCATTCACCTTTTTTCCGTCTATAATTTAGGAAAGGGGACACTCCTTCCCATACGCCATGCCTTGTGTTTACTTTGGCGAAGCAGCTATACAATATGACTCAAATATAATGAATATTGCAAAATAGTACCTGTTAAAGGTTCAACTTTATTAAAGGAATGTCCTTGAAACTGTTTCGTAATTGACTGATTAAGGTTTCAAAATGAAAGCAGTGCTAAAACCCGGCTAAAGCTTTATTCCTAAGCAATGGCGTATATATCCTGTTCACTGGACAACCGCCGCGCCAGCTCATCAACCCTCTCCCCGTTGACCAACAAATCAGGACATAGATCCGCCAGCGGCACCACCACAAAAGCGCGCTGGTGCATTCTGGGATGGGG
The DNA here is from genome assembly GCF_000430885.1 of Desulfotruncus alcoholivorax DSM 16058. Classification (GTDB taxonomy): domain Bacteria; phylum Bacillota; class Desulfotomaculia; order Desulfotomaculales; family Desulfallaceae; genus Desulfotruncus; species Desulfotruncus alcoholivorax. The sequence goes on from NZ_AUMW01000011.1 coordinate 27,758, forward strand.
AACTTCAAGGCCCGGCTCATGAATCGATTCATCACCGTAAAGCAATAAATCCAGGTCAATCGTGCGCGGGCCCCAGCGTATCAATCTGACTCGCCCAAGCCTGTTTTCAATGTCCTGCAAATTGTCCAGCAATGATCTCGGGGAAAGAGTCGTATATATTTCCGCCACGGTATTGATAAAATGATCCTGGTCAGTGTACCCCACCGGTGCGGTGCGGTATAAAGGAGCTGATGACACAACAGAAATACCCCTGGTATTAACCAGGAGCTTTAGAGCCTCCCTTATATTGGCCCGGGCATCACCCATGTTGGAGCCAAGCCCGATGAAACAACGAATTCCTTCCGTTAGCATGAGTTTTCCTCCACTGTTTCCCTTGACCGTTTAATTTCCACTCCCATAAAAGCAAAATGTCCCGGCACCGGTGCTCCCGGCTTTTTTACCCTTACCAACACTTCGCGCAATAAAAACCCGTCCAACAGCCGGCCGGCGATTCTTTCCGCCACCGTCTCAATCAGATTGCAGGGACGGCCTGTTACCACCCGCCGCACAACTTCATATACGTCAGCGTAACTAACGGTCATTTCAGGATCATCGCTCTCCCCGGCCGCCCGCAAATCCAAGCCAAGCTCAACATCAACCAGAAAAGTTTGTCCCAAATCTCTCTCCTGGGGAAGCACTCCATGATACCCGTAAAAAGCCATTTCTCTCATAATAATTTTGTCCATTATACCACCCCATTTCAGTGGCTGGCACGCCGCGCTATGGCATCGGTCATCCTGGCTACCCGAACCATTTCTTTTACATCATGGACCCTGACAATGTCAACTCCGGCCGCTATGCCCAGAGCAACAGTGGCCCCGGTTCCTTCAACCCGCTGATCCGGCGGTAAATCCAATGTTTTCCCGATCATCGACTTGCGTGAAGTTCCCAACAAAACCGGCAGTCCAAGGCAGTCCAATTCTTTAAGCCGTCGCATTACTTCTATGTTTTGTTCTACTGTTTTACCAAAGCCAATCCCCGGGTCAACAATAATGTTATTACGCTCAATCCCGGCTTTTAGTGCTATATCGATGCTTTCCCGGAAAAACCGGATCATATCGCCCATCAGATCTTTGTATTCCGTACCGTTTTGGTTATGCATCATAACCAGCGGCGCCCCGTGCTCAGCCACCACGGCGGCCATATTGGGATCCGCCCTGAGTGACCACTGGTCGTTGATAATATGGGCTCCCTCCTCCAAAGCAATGCGCGCAACTTCAGCCTTGGTAGTATCCACACTTATAGGTATCCCAACCTCTTGAACCAATGCTTTGATCACCGGAATAACCCGTCCCAATTCTTCTTCCAAGCTGATCGGAGTATGTCCCGGGCGGGTTGATTCACCGCCAAGATCAATTATATCGGCGCCTTCATCCTCCATACGCCGGGCCTGCATAACAGCGCTTTCAAGATTGTTAAACTTTCCACCATCTGAGAACGAATCAGGTGTTACATTAAGAATACCCATAACCAAGGTCCGTTCACCCAGCACAAGGTGTTTGCCGCGGCATTCGAGCACCCTGACTTTGCGTCCCCCGAGATTAGCCAGTGCCTCTTCCAGTTGTTCAGCAATTTTGGCCAGTCCGAAGGGCTGCAGGCGCAGCTTTTTAATCACCGCCCGGTATTGCTTTTCGGTACCGGTCAGCAAAACATCGGTCTTTTCTATGGAAGCATCCACACAACCCCTGGCCACAGCGGCGTCACCGCCCTTGCCCAGCATCTCTTGCTTTAGAATGTTGGCCTGCCGGGGAGTAAGGTCGTACACCTTAAATAAATAATGAAATGCCTTGGGAGCCATTACCCCGGCCCCGCCTCCGTCTACGCCGATTTTTTTGAATTCTTCCAAAATCCCGGCCTTGTTGATAATTACTACGTTATGTAAATTAAAAGACACCACTTGCCCCTCCTGATATTACTTTAATAAAGTAAATTTCCTGATGTTTCCATTCGGCCAATCTTGTAACACTCATTCCTGGCCTTACAATTATAACACGGGCGCGAGAGGTCATCGGCCCTGGCCATATAACGTCCAAGCGAGCTGGTTTTTTCTTCTGCTCCGGCGCGATGCTCGCGAATGGCGGTTAAAATCACTTCCTTTTCCCGGTCGTTAAATCCCGACCTGTCCAACACAGGGCCGGCCAAACGCGCCCCTGCCACGGCATGGTCCTCTCCCGTTTCATATTCCAGCCAGCGGGCCAAATCATGCAACAAACCGGCAGCATAAATAATTTCCCTGGTGAGCATGGCTGTGTCATGTCCCTTTTGGCAGGCATCTTCCAGCACCAGCATATAAGTAATCCGGGCTACGTCCAACATATGCTGCAGGTCATGCCGGCAAAATCGCCGTTCAACTTCCGCAACAGCATTGTGTTCCAGGCATTCCCTGTAATAATTGTCATTCATAAGTTTGCCCACCCGGTGCAATCTATCACCTTCTGACAAAACAGCTGTATTTTTTTGATCATAACACAAAATCCCGATCAGGAACAAGCTGTCAAGCATTTTCCGGGTAGACCACCATGCCGAAAAGCGACACCAAGGAATATCAAAAACCCCGGAATACACCGGGGTTTTCTTTAAGAATATTTCAGTTGATTTACAATATCTACTCTTCTACTTTTCCTATCCCCTGTTTTAGATAGTTTTCGGCCAACGCCACATACGCATTGGCACTTTGTTCAACCCACCAGAGGGAATTACCCGAAAGTTCTTTTTTGGGTTTTGCGGGGGTCCCGGCAGCAAGGTGCCGGTCGGGAATCTGCGTGCCGTCGGTTACCACACTGCCCGCGGCAATCATAGCTTGTTCCCCTACCACTGCATTATCCAGTATAACCGCATTCATACCGATGATGCAGCCTTTTTTTAATGTGCAATTGTGAAGCACCGCACCGTGCGCAACAGTTACTCCTTCCTCAATGATGGTCTGCCCGCCAGGCAGCATATGCACCACTACATTGTCTTGAATACTGCTCCTCGGCCCAACTACGATTTTGCCGAAGTCAGCCCTTAGTTGAGCTCCAAACCAGATACTGGCCCCCTCTTCCACCGTAACATCACCAATTAAGGTCGCATTTGGCGCGACAAATGCTTTTTCGGAAACCTTTGGTTTTTTTCCGTTTAATTCAATCAGCATTTTACCTACCCCCTGTGTAAACAAGCTTGTTAAAAATGTTAACTATTAGACCCTTTTGAGCAAAATATCTTCAAGCTTAAACCTGGGCCTTTGAGGCGGAGCCTGGTCAGGATAGCCTACCGGAATTAATGCCACGACAACTAAGTTGTCGCCAAGCTCCAGCAGCTTTTTCACCTCTTTTTGATTAAACATCATAACCCAGCAAGTGCCTAAACCAAGGTCGGCTGCCCTTAGAACGATATGTTCCGCGGCAATTGCGACATTTAAGCTAACGTAAGCTCTGGCGGCATTGCGGTCCATTTCACGTTTGTTTAAATAATCTTCCATGTTTAGTTTTTCAAAAACAGTTTCTGCAAAAGCTCCTGCTTCTCTAAGTTCAGCTATTCTTTTAGGTCTTGTTTCCACAGCATCCAGGTCAGCGCAGCATACTATTGTAACTGGTGCCTGTTCAATAAAATTAATTCCCATGGTGCATTGGCTTAATTTTTTCCTCATTTCAGCGCTCTCCACCACAACAAACCTCCAAGGTTGGATGTTGGTGCCCGACGGAGCCAATCTAGCCGCTTCCAGCAATTCCTCAATACAACCTGCCGTCAGAGGGTCGGTTTTATATTTACGTATACTTCTTCGCTGCTCAATGGCTTGTTTAAGCTCCAATAGATTCTCCCCCTTCCTAGGCCCGGTGGGCCTCTGCTTTTTTTAACTTTTTCCATAACGTCGTACGGCTTAAACCCAATATTTTGGCTAACTCACCCTTACCGCCTTCAACTATATCCGCAGCCTGCTCAATAACCTGGCGCTCCATATCTTCCATACTGCTCAGTTTAACCATCAGAACCTGGCCGCTGTCACAGGGAAAAGATTCGCCATGCCGGTTTTGCTTCATTTTTTTCAGCAGTTTTCTAAAAGTTGTCACGCCTTTCTCGTCATCTTCGCCCAGTGCCACATACCGTTCAACAAAGCCCTCCAATTCCCGAACGTTGCCAGGCCAAAGATAGGTTTTTAAATCCTCCAGCACCAGCTCATTGTAATAATCATTCCCTGTCAACCTCCGGTAAAAGTGTTTAAACATCAGAGGCACGTCTTCCAAACGCATACGCAACGGCGGGATATGAAGATGAAGAACATTTAAACGGTAGAAAAGGTCAATCCGAAATTCCCCCTTTTCTACAGCCTCCTGAAGGTTACGATTGGTAGCGCTGATAACCCTGACATCAACGGGTATAACCCTCGTCCCTCCAACAGGCAAAACTTCTTTCTGCTGCAAAACCCGAAGCAACCTGGCCTGTAGAGAAGGGCTAAGATCGCCAATTTCGTCCAGGAATATGGTACCACCGTTGGATATGGCAAACAGCCCCTGCTTACCGCCCTTCCTGGCTCCGGTAAACGCCCCGTCTTCATAACCAAAGAGTTCACTTTCTAATAAACTTTCCGGCAAGGCAGCACAGTTTATTGCCACAAACGGGCCATTTCTCCTCGCGCTTTCGTTGTGAATACTTTGGGCGAAAAGTTCTTTTCCCGTGCCGCTTTCCCCGGTTATAAGCACGGCAGCATCAGAACGAGTGTATTTGCGAGCTTCTTTTACCGTCTCTTCAATCATCGCGCTTCGCCCTAAAATATCACTAAAACGAAATTGAGCCACAAGCCCCTGGCGATTAATCTCTTTTTTAATCGTAGTATCAATTTTTTTAATTTTTTCATCTACCTGGAAAATTACTACCAACCCGGATTGATTCCCTAAAGTAATAGGAACACGGTTTACCACCAAAGAAAGGCCGTAGATAGATAACACTTTCCCACTGGCAGCCCCACCGTCACCTATCAATTCCCTGCACAAACCGTTAAATTTAATTACTCGGCTCAATGGTTGCCCCAGAACTTTTTCTGCAGAAAGACCAATTATCCTTTCAGCCACCGGATTGTATATTACCACTTTGCCCAGTTCATCAATACCTAAAATACCATCGTAAGCATTATCTAAAATAGCCTGAAGAGACCGGCAAAGTTTAGCATTTCTTCGCCTTACCCGGCTAATTTGCACCGCCTTTTCCAGCGCATCCCTGATAAATAAAGGGTCATCCTGCACCAGAAATGCCGGCAGCCCGGCTACCCGCGCGCTTTCAATCGCAGTCAAGGCTGATGCAACAACTGCGTCAACTTGTCCCCGCATTTTAGTAAGCGCTTCAACAAGCTGCTCCCGCTCCCGGTAGCGCATTAGCTGCACATCCATTCCCAACATCGAAGCAAACCCTGAAATATCCTCCCGATACGAAAGGTACTCGTACTCAGCCATTACCACTTTGCGCCCTACACTTTTGGCTTTATTTAAAGCAGCCAGCACATCATAACCGGAAACTCTGACAGGCACAACCGGCAGCTTAGTTTTGCCCCGTAATAATGCTGCTATTGTAGATCCAGTGACTACCGCCTCAACGGCCATACCATTTTCCCATTTTTTTAGGACTTTTTCCATGTTTATGCCATCATATTTATTGATTATTAAGTTAATCCCAAGTTCACAGGCTAAATCATAGGCCGCTTTGCTGAAATTATCATTAGGTGACATTACTCCCACTTTAGGCAGTGCCACTAAAACCACCTCTAATATAATTAATAATAGTAACCACAAAAATTCACTTTATGTATCCAATAACTATTAATAACTAATTGATTATTATGCATTAATTATGAACCATTATATGACACTGTGACAACTGAATACCGGCTGGCCGGTTTGTCATCTATAATATATTATATTTTAAAAATTCTGTCAATACACGCGTAGGATGGTACAAATAAACCTTCGATGTTTAAGCAAAAAAGGGGCAGCGGGGACCACCGGCCCTCAAACCACAATTTTTCAGGATAGTAGCTTTGACACATTATTTTCTTAAACAAAAATAAATGGAGAGGATTTACCCCTCCAATAACTACTTATTCATTAACCTTATTTCTTTGTCTTTCCTGCCAGCGGCAGCCGAATGCCTCACCTTTTGAATTGATTCTGTATACTTCATCACTCTTGCAATCCGGACAGATCATTTCCGTCCCCCTGCCTCCCATGCCACAGGGCACCTGCCATTGCTTATTGCAGCTAAAGCACTTGAAGTTGCGAACAGCAACCTCAAAATTTCCGCCCTCAACCCGAATGGCCTTGCCGTTTACTAAAGCCTCAGCCACCTTTGAGCGCGCCGAAGAAAGAATGCGGTGGTAGGTGGGGCGTGATACTCCCATTTTTTCAGCACAGCCTTCCTGTTCCAGCCCCAAAAGGTCTTTCAGCCGTATTGCTTCAAGTTCTTCTACGGTCAGCTGGACTTCTTCCAAATCGGTCAGCGGAACTCCAGCAGGTTTAAAAAAAGTCAATTCGGGCATAAATTCAACCCTGCGACATTTTGGTGGTCGAGACATTATTAAGCACTCCAATCTGATCAAAAAAATTAAGTCAACCCGAATTTATATACTTCTATTATCACCAATTTTTCTCCTGCCCATATTTAAAAATATTGTTGATTAAAAGTAAAAAGGGACTCCCTTTTAGGAAGTCCCCTTAATTTTGGATTGTTTTTAGAACAGACCTTGAACTTTACCGGTTTCGGTATCTACATCAATTCTCCGGTAGGCCGGGTCGGAGCTGGTACCTGGCATCAGGCTGATGGTACCGGCCATCGGGCAAAGGAACTTGGCTCCTGCATAGATCAAGACGTCACGGATGGGCAGAGTCCAACCCTTGGGCACACCTTTGAGGGTGGGGTCATGGGACAGGCTCAGGTGAGTCTTGACCATCATTGTAGCAAAATCTTTATAGGCAGGATTCTCTTCAAACATTTTAGCCTTGGCTTCGGCTTCCGGAGTCCAGCTTACGCCGTCAGCGCCGTAAACTTCTTTGGCGATAATTTCCACACGCTGGCGCAGAGGCATTTCCAACGGATAGAGGAATTTGAAGTTGACTTCATCGTTACAGGCGTCGATAACGGCGTCGGCCAGTTCCAGAGCGCCGTCGCCGCCTTTGAGCCAGTGCTCGGACAGGGCGCAGCGGGCGCCGGCTGCTTCAGCAGCCCTGCGGACAGCGAGAATTTCTTCCTTGGTATCGGTGTGGAAAGCGTTAATGCAGACAACCGGGTTGATGCCGGCTTTCCGGATAGTATTGATGTGGTGCACCAGGTTTTCGCAACCCTTTTCAACCAACCCGACGTTCTCCTTGACATACTCTTCGGGCAGAGGACGGCCTGCGACAACTTTCGGGCCGCCGCCGTGCATCTTGAGGGCCCTGATAGTGGCTGTAAGCACGGATACGTTGGGAATATGGCCGCTGAAACGGCATTTTACGTTCCAGAACTTTTCAAATCCAATGTCAGCGGCGAATCCGCTCTCAGTGATGTGGTAGTCGAACATCTTCAGGCCGATACGGTCGGCAATGATGGAGGACTGGCCAATGGCAATGTTGGCAAACGGACCGGCATGTACAAGCACAGGCTGGTATTCGGCAGTGCTCATCAGGGTCGGGTTGATGGCATTGCGCATGAAAGCGGTCATGGCACCGGCTACTTCCAGGTCCTCGGTAGTTACAGGATTGCCCTTCTTATCGTAAGCAACAATAATTCTGCCAATGCGCTCGCGCAGGTCTTTTAAGTCGGTGGCAACGGCAAGAATGGCCATAATTTCGGAACTAACGGCAATACCGAATTTGGATTGCATCATATATCCATCCATTTTGCCGCCAATACCGATAATAATGTTACGCAGTGCCTGGGCACAGAAGTCAATGATCCAGCCAAACTGAACATTGGTGGGATCGATATCCAGGCGCTTTAAATTACGCTTGGCTAATTCGGCATCATCATAGTTTCTTTCGTGCTGCATCCTGGCGGTAAGCGCCACCATGCCCAGGTTATGCGCATTCATAATGTCATTCAGGTCGCCGGTGAGACCCAGTGAAAATTCAGTCATGGGGATGGCCAGCGCGTTGCCGCCGCCGGCAGCTGTACCTTTGATATTCATGGTGGGTCCGCCGGAGGGCTGGCGAATCGCAGCGCCTACGTTTACACCCCTCTTGCCAAGTCCTTCCGTCAAGCCCATGGTAGTGGTGGTTTTACCTTCGCCCAGCGGAGTTGGGGTAATAGCGGTTACTTCGATAAATTTACCGTCGGGCTTGTCTTTAAGGCGATCGGCAATTTTCATGAAGTCAAGTTTACAGATCCTGCCCATTGGAATAATTTCGTCTTTTTGTAAACCTAGTTTTTCAGCCCATTCATAGGGCAGGGGCATATTCTTCTCCGCCAGTTCGGCAATTTCAAAATCCTTAAGTTTAGTTGCATCGTATGCCATTAATTATTTCCTCTCCTCTCGCTAATAGTTCTTGATAATTTTAATCTTTAACCCCCTACTTAACCCCCCTTATGGCATTTTTGGTTTTTTATTTGCACAAAAGAAATAATCTGCCTTAGACCTAATACTTATTTATTGTTTTTGGAAATTATTTATTTCATACACAATACATTAATAAATAACTATAGTATATTTCTACCGGGCCAAAACATTCCCTTCATATTTTCATAATCTTTCCTTAACTTTCATTAAAAATTTTTCAGTGGAAACTATAAACCGTTCATGCCGGCCCCGGCCTACCAAACCTTTACCGTCAAATGCTTCAACTTTAAATACCAACCGGCGCCCGTCAATCTCCAAAAGTTCGGAGCGGGCTTCAACAAAGCCACCAATGGGAGTGGCAGCCACATGCTCCACATCCACTTTAATACCAACCGTTGAGTGCCCTTCAGGCAGCAACTGGTCGACAGAACTGAGCGCGGCTTTTTCCATCAAACCAATCATGGCCGGAGTGGCGAACACATTAATGCTGCCGCTGCCATACGTAATGGCGGTATTTTTTTCATTAACTTCTTCTCTGGCCGCACCTCTTAACCCGGTTTCAATTTTGGCGGTTAAGGACATAGCTATCCCTCACCTCATTATTTCTTTGAAAGGAATAAATTCTACATGTAGAGAACATTTCCTGCAAATCCAAAACATAATTTGCTGCGCAATAAAAAAAGCGCTCTAAATCAGTTCCCTTAATGCGCGCTTTTTTATACTTAAATCCTCAGCTCTTGCCATAAATATGGCCAGATATAATTTCCTGATAAGTGAAACAAAAAGCGGCCCTGCCGCTTTTTTACTCATAAATCCAGTTATCTGTATCTCTTTTATATTCAATTATTTCTTCAGGAGCAAAAAATATGTTTATCTCTCTGTTTGCACTCTCTACCGAATCGGATCCGTGGATTACATTTCTGCCGATATCCATGCCAAAAGTTCCGCGTATCGTACCCGGCACTGCTTTAAGCGGGTTTGTAGCCCCCATCATGTCCCGGGCCGTACTTACCGCATCCTTACCTTCCAAAACCATTGCCACGACCGGCCCGGAGGTTATATATTCCACCAGAGGTTCAAAAAATGGCTTACCTTTATGTTCTCCATAATGGCGTTCGGCCAGTTCTCGCGAGATTTGCAGCATTTTCAGCGCGACAATTTTTAATCCTTTTTTTTCAAAACGGGAGATTATTTCTCCCACCAGATTTCTTTGTACGCCGTCAGGCTTAACCATTACGTAAGTGCGTTCCAATTTGCTTCCTCCTTATGCTTTGTTAGCTTCAACGCCGGCTTCCCGCATAAGTGCTCCAAACTCTTCCGATTCCAGCGTTTCCTTCTCCATTAAATTGCGTGCAATTAAATGGAGTACTTCCATATGCTTATTCAACAAGTCTTTAGCCCGGTTGTAATTTTTTTCGATCATATGCCGGACTTCCCTGTCAATTGCTGCAGCAACTTCTTCACCATAGTTGCGGTCACGGGCTATATCGCGTCCCAAAAATACTGTTTCCTGCTTGCGTCCCAGCGTCATGGGACCCAGTTCATCACTCATCCCGTATTCCATAATCATTTTGCGCACCAGTTCAGTGGAGCGTTCCAAATCGTTTTGTGCTCCGGTACTAATTTCCTTTAAAACCAGGGCCTCAGCCACACGACCGCCCAGCAGCATGGTAACCTGATCAAACAATTGGGATCTGGTCATGTAATAACGGTCTTCCTTGGGCAATAACAGGGTATAGCCTCCCGCCCTGCCCCGCGGAATAATTGAAACCTTGTGCACCGGATCGGTATGTGGCAGCAGGTAGCCTACCACGGCATGCCCGGCCTCATGATAGGAAACCAACCTTTTCTCCTGTTCGCTGATGACTCTGGATTTCTTCTCCGGGCCCGCAATAACGCGCTCTATTGAATCCTCCAGTTCACTTTGGCCAATTTCTTTTTTATTGCGGCGGGCCGCCAGCAGCGCAGCTTCATTCATCAGGTTGGCCAGGTCGGCCCCGGTAAATCCGGGGGTTCGCCGGGCCAAAACATCTATATTCACTTCCGCCGCAAGCGGTTTGCCCCGGGCGTGAACTTTTAAGATTTCCTTGCGGCCGTTGACATCCGGTATATCAACCACCACTTCGCGGTCAAAGCGCCCCGGTCTGAGCAATGCCGGGTCCAGTATATCCGGACGGTTGGTGGCGGCAATAATGATAATGCCTTCGTTGGCCTCAAATCCATCCATTTCCACCAGCAACTGGTTCAGGGTCTGCTCACGCTCATCATGGCCACCGCCCAAACCGGCCCCGCGCTGGCGGCCGACGGCATCGATTTCGTCGATAAAAACTATACAGGGGGCGTTTTTCTTGGCCTGTTCAAAAAGATCGCGCACCCGGGAGGCCCCCACACCTACAAACATTTCCACGAAATCAGAACCACTGATGCTGAAAAACGGAACCCCGGCCTCCCCGGCCACGGCCCGGGCCAGCAAGGTCTTGCCCGTTCCGGGTGAACCAAACAGCAAAACTCCTTTGGGGATGCGAGCGCCAAGCTCGTTGAACTTTTTTGGGTTTTTAAGGAACTCTACAATTTCTTCCAGTTCCTCCTTAACTTCATCAGCTCCGGCCACATCGGCAAAAGTAACTTTTTTCTTGTCGTCGGTATGCAGCCTGGCCCTGCTCTTACCGAAAGACATCACCCTGTTACCCCCACCCTGGGTTTGCTGCATCAGGAAGAAAAACAACAGCACAAAAATTAAAATTGGCAGCAGAGTGGTTAAAAGACCGGTCCACCAACCCGGCTGGGGCAAAGGAAGCACATTATAGCTTATCTTTTTTTCAAGCAAAATGTTCCCTAACTCCTCGATGCCCGGGGTTATGGTCCTTGCCTTGAACTGTGTTCCATCCACCCGCTGTCCCGTGATCAGAACGGTCCCATCTTCAGGCTGCAGTGTTACCTGTTTTATCTTGCCCTGGTTCAAGGCTGCGTAAAATTCGTCATATCGCCATTCTTGAACTGTTGTGTTAGGGTGGGAGGTATACTTGATCAGGGCAATGGTAACCAGGACGATCAATAGATAAATACTAAGGTTCTTCATGACCTTGTTCAAACACGGCCACTCCTCTCAAATCCCAGGCAATTTTATCAAAAAAACATAATTGTTTCAATTAAAAAAGCCCGTTTTTTAGCTTATACAAGAATTTTTTCCGTAATTATTTATATATAATCGTAAAACAGTAATTGTTTCACCGGTAACTTTCCATTTCTCACCCGGGCGCTGCCCGGCAACCCAAACGATATCTGAGCCGGATACAACGAGCGGGATATAATCTCTGATTTTTAAAGGTATCTTATTATCAATGAAAAATTTTTTAAGTTTAATTGTTCCGTCAAGTCCCAGCGGCATAAACCTGTCCCCGTTTAGCCTCCTCCTTACCACCAGGGGCATGGACAGTTTATCGTAATCCAATATGGCTTCCCAGGGCTCGGCGCCCGAAAGATACGCCACCTCTTCCCTGGCAAGAAGCTGAGCCCCAATAGACATCCCAACTTCCGGTATGGGAGTTATACCCGGAATATTGATACGGTACTGGTAAAAGGGTACCGCCTCCTTGTCGTGGTTCAAGGTGAGTTCTACCAGATTGTAGTTTATTACACACGTCACACCCCTGGGAAATGCAATTTGCCGGTAACCCCCTCCATCTTTTATTATTTCCAAAACCTTATTAATATGCTTATATTCCAAGTCATCCCTGTCACCGCAAAGCTCAAACCAGGCCAGTCGTATTACCCTGCTTCTCAGTGCGGGCGGGATCGCGAGCAGCCGGTCCCTTTCCAGCCTAACCGTGCCGCCACCGGATTCCAACCTGGCCTGCCGGTAGGCTTTACCGGCCTGTTGATCCAAGTAGATGTCTTCTTCCCTGATAATTTCTCCCAGCCGGTTGATAGCTTGAATTAAATTGGGGTTATAATTACTTTCAAGCAAAGGAACCAACTCCAACCGGAGTTTGTTGCGAAAATATTTTGTTTTATCATTGCTGGCATCATGCCTGTAGGCCAGTCCGTGCTGCTGGCAATATGACTCGATTTCCTTTCTCCTGATGGTGAGCAAAGGCCTGATAAAAAAATTATCTCTGACAGGCAACATCCCCCTGAGGCCTCTCGTCCCCGTACCCCGGATAAAATGCAACAGGATTGTTTCGGTTTGGTCATCAGCATGATGTCCCAGCGCCACTCTGGCCGCCCCCGTTTTGGCAGCCACTTCACTTAAAAAATTATACCTTACTTCACGGGCCGCAACTTGGTCCGATACGCCCCGGGCATTCTTATAGGCAGGAACATCGCGGGATTCAACATAAGCTTCCAGGTGCAGGCGTTCCGCCAGCTCCGAAACAAACCTCGCATCAGCGTCTGCTTCTTCACCTCTGAACCGGTGATTCAGATGTGCCACAACCAATCTTATTTTTAACTCATCTTTCAACCTGTATAAGATATGTAATAATGAAACTGAATCTGCCCCGCCTGAAACTCCTACTACAATTGTTTCTCCTGCGGTGACCATTGCATGTTCTTTTATTTTTTCAGCCACCAGCTGGACCAGAGGCATTTTATCACCCACATTTTTATTGTTTTAATTTTCAACACCGGAGAAAAAATTTCCTTCTATTATAAAAAATTTCACAAGTAAAATATATAAAGGCCCGCTTAAGCGAGCCCGGGTTGTCCCTTTCTTTTTATTATTTGACCTTTTCCGCCCGTACCACAAGCACAGTCATGTCGTCCGCCGCCCGGTTCCCTGCGCCGGCGCTGCTAATCGCCAGCCGTAAAATTAATTCCGCCACCTCCTGGGGAGGGAGTTCAATGATTTCCCCCAGCACCGCACTAATCCAGTCATCTTTCTCACTTTCCCCCGGGCGCACATCCGCAACCCCGTCCGTCACCATAACCAGCATATCGCCTGCAGCTATATTCATCGTTACGGAAAAAACATTTATATCGTCAACAACACCTACCGGAAGGGAATTCGCTTTAATGACCTCAACCTGGCTGCGATGAACAAAAAAACTTGGAGAAGCACCAATTTTGATCACCTCGGCGTTTTTGGTGTAAAGATCTACTATAAGCAAGTCAGCGGTGGTAAAATTGTCCTCGGGCAGACGGCACATCATTACGGAATTCAATATTCTTACTGCCAGATCTTGGTTAAAGCCAGATTTCAGCAACTGCTGCAGCAGGGCCAAGGTAGCTCTGCTTTCAGCCGCCGCACCCGGACCTGACCCCATTCCGTCACTCATCATAATAGCAATTTTGCCGTCTCCCAATTGGATGAACTCATATGCATCTCCGGAAATTGCATTACCCTTTTTAGGCGCACCGGCCACACCCAAACCCAACCTGAGTTTTAAGTCCGGGTAATATCTGACCGTACAAAAATCTTCCCTTTTATAACGCGTACAGTCATTGATGGCCGGGGCTAAATTTAGGCCTGTCAGATCGCTTAAAATAGGAGCAACATCATAAATACATCTTTTACCTCCGCCGCAGGCCGGCAAGACAATTTCAATTTCCATAGCCCCGACTCCCGGGAATATAGATAAAGAGGCAACGTTTAGGCCGGCCTGTTTTAACTCCTGCTTCATTTGTTCACCGCGACGCGCCCAATTTTGGTCTTCAAATTCCATATTTCTAGCAAGATTGTCAATTATCCCCTGCATGCCTCGCAACTGTTCCGATACCAATTTTCTGCTTTCACGCAAGCGGCTTTCCCAAAACTGGTTCATTTTTTGCATTCTGTACAGGCAATTCGCGGCAACAACCAGCTCTCCGGCACGTGAACAGCGGGTCCTCATATTTTCTTCCAATTCGTCTTGTCCGGCTGTACCTTTTTGCTCAACTAAGTCCAATAACACCTGCATCTTTTGGTAAGTAAGTGTTTGTTCCCTTTCCCAACAGACCCGGTTTAAAACGCAGTTTGAGCAAACCATGTTTTTAATTTCGTTAATTAATGGAACCCATCCCCGGCCATCCTGCCCCTGTTCCAATGCACCGCCAACTTGCTCATAAACACTGGATATTTCTTTAAAAACAGACCCCCAATCGCTGACCCGTTCCTTCAAGCCCGTCAGCACGCCGTTCTCGGCAGCAGGTGAAGCTTCCACCCAAGGGTTGATCGTTGGAAAAAATTTTTTAATTTTATTAATTAATGAGCATGGGACCAACAAAAAGATTAAGGCTGCCGCCGAGCACTCTGAAATTACACCGGCTATATCCTGACCGCTGCTCAGGTAGACCGTAAGCAAAATGTTGCCCAATAAAAAACCACCTGCTACCCCTATTTTGCCCAGGCCACCGCAAAGCCCTCCCAAAAAACCGGCAAAGGCAAAGGCCCCCAGCGCCGCAGGCGAAACATCGAAGATCAACCCGGGCAACACACCCATAATGGCTCCGGCAGCGGCGCCAAATCCAGGGCCACCCAGGAAAGCCGCAGTCATTACCACGATTCCGGACAGGATACCGCCAAGGCTAACACCGTTACACTGCACCTGCCCTGCCCCGGCAACAGCGGATATTACCAGAGTTATAATACAAAATAATTCATCAACGGACACCTGGTTCCCCCGGGTAATCCGGTCAAACCCTGTTAGCGCAGTATAATAAGCTGAAGCAAAAAATGCGGCAAAAATGGCTTCAAACAGAACCCTGACATACGCATAAGCAGTTGGATCATCAAAAGCCGCATGGCCGGTTCCCGTAACCACCACCGACGCAAAAACTATGCCGCCCAGCATTATTCGGAATCTGGGGGCTTTTGACGGTAAAGCCAGGACACCCACACCAGCGGCCATCAGAGAAATGAAATGAATCAACAGATCCCAGCCGTGGGTTGCTGTTGCCAGTCCCAAGGTTGAACCCATCAGTGCCGCCCAGACAATTTTGTGCCTATAAGCAAAAGAAGCCGCCACAAAAGCAGCGCCAAACGGAAAGATCTCCCCCAACAAAACCGCCCTTCCAAGCAAAAAAGCCGATGCCAGTATACCTAAATTAACGGCCAGTTTTTTAAATTCGGGAATCGCCAAAAGCTTTAGGCGACTGCCCCTTTCGTACCGGTTATCATTAAAAGTGGCTCGTTCTTTGCTTTTTCGATTACGCTGAAACATGTTGACTTCGACTCTTTCAAACAAAAAATCCACCCCTTTGGCCCGCAATATTATTTCCATTATATTACAGGTGGGTGAAAATGTAATGTCTTATTTGGAATTTTATGCCATTTTTATTACGACATTTTTCAGCACCAACAACATAAGACCAGTCCGTACAAAATATCCGCCTCGCTTACCAACAGGTATTCCTTTTCCAGCCCGTGTAAAATTACGCTTAATATCAAAACTCCCGCCGGTATAATATCGGCCCGTTCAGGCTGCAACCCGGGCAACTGTTTCCTTTCTTCCACCGAAAGACGAATTAAATCACTATAAATCTGATCAACCATGTTCAAAGTTAATTTATAACCATGCACTTTTTCCCGGTTATAAACACGTAAGCCTAAAGCCATGGCAGCCAAAGTTGTCACCGTGCCGCCAACCCCGACCACATCCCCGGTGCAATCCCGCTTAACGGTCTCAATAGCTTTTCTCAGCACAGCTTCAACTTGTTCCTGACCACAACCCCACTCGGTCATCCGCACTGCACCGGCATTCATGCTAATGGATTGGGGCCGGCCGCTGCTTGCCCAGGTAAATTCTGTGCTGCCTCCCCCAATATCAACCACAGTTACTGCCTCATTGTATCCCGTTCCTGCCATAACTCCCTCGTAACTTAACCTGGCCTCCTCAGTACCCGACAACACCCTGGGCTTTATCCCTGTTGCTGATAATACCGCATTAATAAAATCCCTGCTGTTTTTAGCATCCCTTACCGCGCTGGTGGCGGCAATATTAATTTTTTTTGCACCATGCTCACATGAGCGGCGGACAAAGTCTTCAATGGCAGCAATTGTCCTGGAAACAGCCTCATCCGACAGCCGGCCTTCCATGATACCCTGTCCCAGTCTCGTTGTTCTCATGTCCGTAATAATGGGTACAACTTTGCCTCCTGTTATATCCGCAACCAGCAGCCGGGTAGAATTGCTTCCCACATCAATGGCTGCAGCTAACATAAGAAATCACCCCGCTATAGGAAAGGGGACACACCTCCTCTTTTGGGTCGGAGTAGGGGCGGACGACCCTGTCCGCCCGCAGGGGTCGGAGGTATGTCCCCAAAAGTATAAAAAGCATTCTTTATAAGAATGCTTCACATTAGCTTTTTCTCGCTGAACCCCGGCCACCCCGCTTCGATTCGGTGTTGCGCCGTAAACTCTGCAACCGTTCATCACTGTCCTTTAAAAAACGAGATAGCTTTTCCTCAAACGAAACTTCCGGCCTTGCAGGCTTTCGCCTTCGTTCAATTGTTTGCTTTATTGAAAGCCCGATCTTACCCTTGGGGTCAACAGATATAACTTTAACCTTAACCACATCATTAAGTTTTAAAAAGTCATTTATATCCTTGACGTATTCCTCGGCAATTTCGGAAATATGTACCAGACCCGTCTTCCCGTCAGGTAATTCAACAAAAGCCCCGAAGCTTGTTATGCCGGTGACTTTGCCTTCTATAATCTCTCCCAGCTGGACTGGCATATCGGAAATAGTTCCTCCCACATTGAAAGACCTTGATTAATTATATCAAAGCCACACCATGTGTCAAGCAGTGTTTAATCCCGAACACCGTGAACAGCATTTGAACCCTGGGCATTAGACCCACCGGGCTGCACAGGTACAATTCTAGCCTCACCTGGCTTAACCAGTCCCAGTTTCTCCCTGGCCACTTGCTCAACGTAAGCGTCTGATTGCAGACGTTCAAGCTGTTTTTGCAGCCCCTGATTCTTATCCCTCATTTCCGCAATTTCTTTCTGCATCGCGTCAAGGTCTCTCTGCATTGAATAAAGTTGGTCAAAACGCGTTACAAGAGAAAAAGAGATATACATTAAAAGCAACGCCACAATCAGCAATGGCAGTTTGCTGCTTCCGGGCCGGAAGACTCTGCGGCGCCGAATCCCTGGTTCATCTTTTATATTTACCACATTTTTAAGTCCTGGATTTGGCGAACCTGTCACGTTGTTTTTCACTCCTCTTCTTCAGGCCCAAACAGGCCCAGGCTCTCACCGGGAATTATAATAACCACCTCATAGCCCTTTGTACGTGCCCTGCCATAAAGCGTAGCCACTGTACTGGCGCTTAGCCCCAGTTGTTTTGCCACCCGGTCGTTTGAATAACCCGTTTCCTTTAAAGCAACAACTTGCCGTTCCCGAAAGCTGAGCTTCTCAACACCTCTGATCTCAATTTTCAATTCAGCTCACCCCGGTCAACCAGGTTAGCGTAAATGATTAACCCACATTTTAATTACAAACTGCGTACAATCTTTCTACATATCCATAATATTTCCTGCCAGTACCAAAAACTTTTTTCAAAAAACGCGTAGGGGCGGCATGCCGCCCCTACAGGTGAAACAATTTGGAAAACTGATAAAAAATAAAAGCCGGTCTTTGGATTAGCCGGCTTCCTTTTCGTCTACCAAGGCCAGGTATTCCTCGCCAAGCTTGGTCAGACTGCAGATTTTACTTTTACCTTCTGTTGAAACATCAACCAGGCCCAGGGCATATAACTGCATGATTACATGATCCAAAACAGCTCTTTTAACCCTGGAGAGTAATGAAAGATCTTCTTTATTCATATTACCCTCGTTAATTAGTGCCTCTAACACTCTGTTAGCTTCCTCGGGAAGTCTTTCACCGGCCTTTACCAGGTAATCCGCCAATGTAGTAGTGCCAATCAACTTGCATACCTCCTTTATTCCCTTATTGGGGACATGCCTTCAAGTGTGTCCCCATTCCTATATATCTATTTTTGACTTTTTTTTCTTAATTAATAAGCCATTAAGCAAATTTTTTTGCGGGTTTATTTAAGAAATTTATGGAAAAAATATTACTAATTAACTAAAAAAGCAGGTGATGTCATGCACAAGCTAAAACAAATTGCTTTATTATTAATGATTATGACCGCCGCAAGCTGCGCCTATATCAGTTACCTAAGGTGCACCACCGTTCCGTCCGGTTTAATCCGACTTCATGTGATTGCCAACAGTAACTCTTTTTATGATCAGCAATTGAAATACCGGATTAAAGATCGTATTGTTTTAGAAACAAGGGATGATTTCAGCAAAGCTAAAAATATTGAAGAAGCCCGTAAAATAGCCGATAGCAGCGCAAGGACAATAGCAATGGCGGCCGCAGATGAAATTAAACGCCAGGGGTATAACTACCCTGTAAAGGTAGCGCGGGGAACATTTCAATTCCCGGCTAAAACATATACAATTAGAAAAGAATCCGGACAGATAAGTCAACTCACCCTTCCCCCCGGAAAATATGAAGCAGTACGGGTTATTATCGGGGATGGCAAGGGTGCCAACTGGTGGTGTGTACTTTATCCGCCCCTGTGTTTTGTAGACCTGGCCAAATCCGCACCAACCGCTTCGATTGCAGCGGCCTCAGCAGCAGAAAAGCAAATTCAAGGTCAGTATTACGGTTCGAAACCCCGGGTTGAATACAGGATAAAGGCCATAGAACTTTTCCGTTCACTGATTAATAAAGAATAAAACCAAGACCATAAAAAACCGCCCGTAACAGGCGGTTTTTTATGGCCCCGGTTTTTTCCTTTTTAGCAAATTAGCAGCTTTACCAGCTATTTTTCCAACCAGCCTTTTGACCGGCGCCGGAATGATAAACTTGAACATAACCCTTACACCCCGGCCGGCTAAACGCATTCCAAGGCCCAGCATCCTGAAAAGAAAGGCTGCCGCCATATACAGTACTTTAAAAGGAAATACCATCACCATTGCAATCAATACAAAAGCCCTGGCAACCAACCGGCAAAATTTTATTAACTGTTCAATAAATTTAATGATTACCAGCCTTACATTGCGTTTAAAGATCAAAAAATAACTGCCTGCACCCAGACTAAATCCAATTAAAACAAAAAACCTGACTTCACCTCGATTGAAAAATAGCACCAAAGCATAAATTAAAGGCGTAAGTATCAGCCAAAAAATAATATCGCCCACCAGGACCCCGGTTTTTCTCAACCTGAACACCTGTGCCAAACCGGCGTAAACGTCATAGAAAAGACCGGCCAGAACCCCGGTCATAATCGTATACAGAAACACCATAAATTGGTTGGTTACCGGCTGTGTCACACATAATACCTCCAGTTATGCCGTGCAGCGCACCACCCGGTGGTTATTTAAAAATTCTATCCAGCATTCCTTTCCCTTTTATGCTCTTCCCGCTTTTTCGATCATAAAATTCAAGAGCAGATATTCGTCCTTCAATAACCATATTTTTTGTTTCCAAGTCCAGATTAGTTATATGTAAACCCTCACCTCTTAGCACCAAAAAACCCAAGTTAGTATCAAGGTTTATTTCTCTTTCGTTAAATTTACCGACATACTCTACTCCTTGAACCACCAGGTGGTTCCTTTCGGTAAGGGTCAACCGGTTGCTGAATCCTTGTTTTTGTTCCACCACCAGTATCACCTCCCGGCCCGAATACGGGTAACCTTTCATATCATATCTATGCCGCCTAGCCGGGAATATGCGCAAAAAGGTGGCCCCAATTTGGACCACCTTGCAACCTGTCAATCCCATAATTTCTGTATTTTAACATCCCTAAAATAAAATTTAATTATCTCTTCAGGGTCTTTTCCTTCATTGGCCATTTTTTGACTACCCCATTGGCATAACCCAACTCCATGTCCAAACCCGTTCCCCTCCAGCAACAGATTATTCCCTTGAACTTCAGCCCGGGAAATAAGTGTGGAACGAACTTGTTCACTGCCAAGGGCGAGTCTTAACTCAGAGCCGCCAACTGTTGCAGAGCCAATTTGAATTTTTGTGACTCTTCCTGAAGGCCCCCTTTCTACTATCTTTACTTTATTTACGTCACCAGGGTCGGTTCCAGTGATATTTTTAACAGCCTCACGCACGCGATCCAATGGTATTTCAGCATGCCAGTCTCTGTTTTGTGGTGAAGTTACCGCCAGGCATCCGTCCCGCGCACCAGCCTTAATATATTTTGTGGGCCCTTTATTATACCCAAGCCCCTCCTGGGCTGAGGCGGAAATGCCACCGTCGCAAGCTGAGAACCACCCTTTGATATAATCGTTTTGATAAGTAATAACCTTGCCTCTGGTCATTTTAACTGCCTTGCGAACGTTATCATTGATACGGGAAGGATCGTAAGCTTGAAATTCCTCAACACTGGTAGATGCGTCTGTTCCATGCAACTTTTTAACCCTCCCTGCCTGGATATTCTCCATGGTGAACGTCCGGGCAACAATGGCCTGGGCAGCTAATGCGTTAATTGACCAGGTGGGTTCCATCTCTGCAGCCACCACACCGGCCAGATAATCTTCCAACTTAATATTTTCCCTGGTGCCTTTCTCATTAACATAAAGACTAATTGTTGGCTCTTTGTCGGGTGCACCGGGAACACGTTCCAGGGGTTTGCGCTGGGGGTTTAAGTTGCATGCCCATAATATTCCTAAGACAACTACTAGTGCTGCTATAATTTTGATATACCGCATAACCATCCCTCCCGTTATTAATTTTTCTATATCTTTTGTGGGAAGGTTGTAAATTATTCTAGTGTTTCCCCTTCCCTCTTGATCAGGCCCCCTGGTAAAGTAGTTCAGCACTCCTTTTAAACGCGCTGCCCCCTCATAGCGAAGACCTCCGGCAAATGATGGCACATACAAACCTGGGTAAGCAACCAGAGGAGGGAACTCCGGATAAACAACACGGCAATTAACGTAAATTGCCATTAAGCAGCCAAACTTATCGATTAGCCAGCCGGTTAATTTTCGCCCCCGCTTATGAATTAAGTTTAACCGTGGCAATACAGCCCAGACATCCCCCAGCTTTTTATAATTATGACCTGAAGGCAACATTAGCAGCACCCCCAACCCATCGAAGCGGGCGGACAGGGTCGTCCGCTTCGATGTATTTATTGTAAATATTACCATATTAAGTCAAATGCCAAATTTTAAAAATATATTACTCTCTCTTAGCCTTAAACCACTTTATTATCATATACTCGCAAATGCTTGCCAAACAAAACAAAAAAGGCCCCTGGGGACCTTACTTATTCCTTCAACCTAAAATCTTCAATTAATTCATACAACTCTTTAGCCTGGCTTGCAGGAGTTGTTTCCCGCACCTCAACAATCCTAATCTTAACCCGTCGCTGACCCAATGATATTTCAACCACATCACCGGCACCAACAACAGTACCAGCCTTAGCGATTTTGCCGTTAACCATTACCTGCTGCCGGTCACACACTTCCTTGGCCAGGGTGCGGCGTTTAATTATACGGGACACTTTTAAGAACTTGTCTAATCTCAAAATGCCTCTGCCTTGTCTACTAAATTAGGAAATGGCTTCGCGTAAAACTTTGCCGGCTTTAAAGACCGGCACTTTAGCCGCCGCAATATCTATTTCCTCACCGGTTTGCGGATTGCGGCCTTTGCGGGCAGCCCGCTCCCTTACTTCAAAAGTCCCGAAACCAACCAATTGGACCTTGTCACCGTTTATGAGGGCTTCTTCAACGCTTGCTAAAAATGCCCCAACAGCTTTTTCCGCGTCCTTTTTGGTCAGTTCTGCCTTTTCTGCCACACTGGCAATGAGTTCTGCTTTGTTCATAGATACCCCCCTCAAAGATTAAACGTGGTAAACATGCTCTAAACTATTCGCTGTCCAGCTTCAAGTTCCTTCTAAACAGTAAATTTTTCCTACATTTTTTCTATTTTTTCATTCTTTTTTTTCTCATTCCATAGTTTATCCATTTCTTCCAGCGACATATCAGCCAAGTTCTTATTCATTAAGGAAGCACTCTTTTCAATATATTTAAAACGCCGGGTAAATTTACCTATGGCAGCTAAAAGAGCAACTTCAGGATCAATACCGGCCAGCCTGGCGGTATTAACCACCGCAAACAATACATCCCCTGCTTCATTTTCAATGTCTTCCCGGATGCCGCTGTCCAGCGCTTCCTCCCACTCATCGAGCTCCTCTTTAATTTTTTCCAAAGCGCCCCTGTAATCAGGCCAGTCAAAACCTACCCGCGCAGCTTTTGCCTGTACTTTTAAAGAGCGTGTCAGGGACGGTAGGCCGCAGGGCACCCCGTCAAGTATAGATTGATTTTGACCTGTATCACCATCCTTTTCGGTACTTTTAATTTTTTCCCAGTTAACCAGCACTTCAGCACTGTTCTTGACGCTTATATCGCCAAAAACATGGGGATGGCGGCGTATCATTTTCCGGCAAATGCCGTCCACCACGTCATTGATGTCGAATATTTCTTTCTCTTTTGCTATCTGGGCATGGAAGACAATTTGTAGTAATAAGTCTCCCAATTCTTCACAAATTTTATACATATCTTCCTGTTGAATGGCTTCCAGCACTTCATATGTTTCTTCCAGCAGGTAAGGGGTCAAGGTATGGTGATCCTGTTCACGGTCCCATGGACAGCCGTTTTCTCCACGCAGCCGGTCCATTATTTCCACCAGTTCGTCCAGGGGATACCGGCTTGAACCCTTGTATAAACTAGAATCAACAGGAGGAATATACAGGCTGGTAAGATGATCTATCCAATCAACCCTGTCGATAGCATAAAGCGGCAGTTGTTCAACTCTTTCCTGACCCGGAACACCTGCAGCCCGTACTAAATACACGGAGTGGTCGGCAGGGTAGATTTCCAGCAAGGCAAGTTTTGAATCTGATGCCACCAGGCGGCTGTACACCTGAACAATCACCGCGGCAATCGCCGGGTTCAATTTTAATTCACCCGGCTGCAAACAGTCCGCAATTTGCATACCCTGCACGGGGTCTATCCTGAGCAGGGCATAGACGGCATCTAAAAAGCTCATGGCTGGAACAATATTAGTTTCAATCCCCCTGCGCTCCGACTCTTGCAAAATGAGGCTTACTGAAGACTCCGCCACCAACGGGTGCCCGGGAACGGCATATACTACCGGACAGGACTCAGCAGCAGCTAAAACATCATTAGCTATCATCCGGTAAACCCCTTCAAAACTGTTAGCTTGTTGATAGTATTTATCAAATGATTGGAACAATATGCTTTGTTCTTTGATCCAATCAACCACAGGATGCACTTCTGTGCGAAGGTATAACTTGGTTGCATTTTTTAAAGCATAAAGGTTGGCCAGGGGCAGTGAATCCTTGCCACCAGGTCCCAACCCAACTATGGTAATTGTTCCCGCCAATTTTAAGAACCCCCTGGATTTATGCAATTTCTTACCGCTATCCTTACCAATTACCACAAATTTTACTGATTTCCTTTAAGAACAATTAAAAAAACGCGCTAAAATCAGTTCCATTACCGCGTGTCTCTTGCCATATATGGCAGTTTATATATTTATAAAGTAATAAAAAACAGCCCACAACGGGCTGTTTTCATTGTTCCATTTGTTTAGCCAGAAACCCTGCGGCAGTTTCGGCCAGCTTTAATTCCAATTCCCCCATTATTAAATCACTTTCCCGGGAAGCCAGGATCACTGCGCCAATTGGGTCACCCTCGGCAATTATCGGCGCTATGACCTCTGCGGAATATTTACATTCACCGTCCCCCGTAATCAAACATTCCTTACAATAGGGGTCTTTGCCAGGATTATTGATTATTACCGCCTTGCGATCTTCCATTACTTTTTCTACGGCAGTACTTATTGGTTTATTTAAAAATTCTTTTTTGGGTGCACCGGAAACGGCAATAATAGTATCCCGATCGGCTATACAAGCAATGTGGCCCAGGGCCTCGTGTAATGAATCAGCGTATTCCTTTGCGAAATCACCCAATTCACCAATGGGAGAATATTTTTTTAAAATTACTTCACCTTCCCGGTCAACAAAAATTTCCAAGGGGTCGCCTTCCCGGATTCTAAGCGTTCTCCTTATCTCCTTCGGGATAACCACCCTGCCAAGATCATCTATACGTCGCACAATGCCGGTTGCTTTCATCAGCCGCCCCTTCCCTCCTTTACCTGAAGATAATCACGACTAAAAACCTTCTATGTTAGTATATAACCGGAGGGAAGAAATTATTCATTTTTTTCCAATCGCAACAAATTATTTTCATCTTTGCATGAATCAGTTATTTTTTTGTCGAATCGCTTTTTTTAGCCTGATCCGGCTGGGTCTTTTCCAGGTTGTTCACAATTTTGGCCTTATCCCGCAAATCTTTCATATATTCATCTGTTTTTTTGTTAACTGCATCCTGTTTAAGAGAGGAAATTATACCGGCCCTTGACTCTTCCAATGTTTTAGTTTGGGCCGGGATAATTTTATCCAGGCGAATAATATGGTAACCGAACGTTGTTTTAACCGGCTCTGTAGTATACTCTCCTTGCTTCAGGTTAAAGGCGGCATCTTCAAACTCTTTGACAAAACCGCTGCCCTTGCTAAACGGAGGATATTGGCCGCCGTTATCTTTACTGCCCTGATCGTCACTATACTCTTTGGCTAGTTTGGCAAAATCTTCCCCTGCCTTAATTTTTTGGATAACTTGAAGTGCCAGCACTTTGGCATCCACTTCAGAACGTTTTTTACCGTTTGAATAATCACCCACACCGATTAAAATATGACTTACCTGCCGTTGCTCCGGTTGGCTGAACTGTGTTTTATTTTGCTCATAATATGCTTTAATTTGCTCACCGGTGGGTTGCGGAACTTCAGCCGCTATTTTTTCCTGTAAATTCTTCATGGCCAGTTGTTCCCTGACCAGATCATTTAATTTAGGCTCATTGACCCCGTTGGCAGCTAAAAATTTTTTAAAATCAGCTTCAGTGCCAAGCTGCTTTTTAAGCTTGTCGATTTCGGCTTGAACTTCCTTGTCACTTGGCATCATACCCCGCTTTTTGGCATCCTGCAAAAGCAGTTTTTGATCGATCATTTGGTCTACAAGGTTTTTGCGAAGCACTTGTTCCAACTGTTTACCCTGGTCTCCCTCAAAGCTGAAGCCTTGCTGCTCGAGGTTTGTTTTCATCAAGGCCACCTGCTCGTCCAGTTCTTGGGCTGTAATATCCTCACCGTTAACTGATGCCACCACGTTTTTACTTCCGCAGCCCCAGAGGATGATGGAAGCCAGTATTATAATCAATCCCAGGATATAAAAACTTTTACGCAAATTATCTCCTCCCCATAATTAATAATGCCACCTGTGGGCGGCACCAACTCATTCAATTATATAGCAAATAAACACCTACAGCAACAAGCGATAATTTCCGCGCGAGGTATTCAAAATTCAGTAATCGGAATAAAGAATACTTCGAAACGATAAACCGTTCTCTCATTCTGACTTCTGGCTTCTGACTCCTGAGTAGTTACATTTACGATATTATCATTTAAACTCTTCCAAAAAACGTTCCAAATCAGCCAGTTGCTTTTCAATAGTTCTACCGGCCTCTCTGTATTTCAACCTGATTTCAAACCCTTCTTCGGTGTTGTTAAATTTTACTTTGTTTTCATAATTCTCCCCGATCCTGACCAATTTATCACCGGTAAGACTATGGTTGAGAGCAAATACCATTCGATAAAAACCCTGCTGCCTGCTGATGGACTTAATTTTAAAGCTGCCGGCCATAACCCGTATCCGGGCAACTCGCAGCAGGTTTTGTACCTGCGGGGGCAAATCCCCGAAACGGTCAACCAGTTCCTCTTCGAGGTCCGGAACCTCTTCCGGTTTTTTAAGAGCTGCTATTCGCCTGTAAAGTTCCACTTTTTGATTGGTATCGGTAATATAATCATCGGGAATATAGGCCTCAACAGGTAATTCCACCACCGTTTCCACAGGCTGTTCAATTTTCCGGCCCCTCGCTTCCTGCACGGCTTCTTCCAAAAGCCTGCAGTAAAGGTCAAAGCCGACCGCTGCAATATGGCCATGCTGTTCCGCACCCAGCAAATTGCCTGCACCCCTGATCTCCAGGTCACGCATAGCCACTTTGTAACCCGAACCAAGTTCGGTAAATTCCCGGATGGCGGAGAGTCTTTTTTCAGCCACTTCGTTTAAAACTTGGTCCTTACGAAAGGTAAGATAAGCGTAAGCCAGCCGGTTGGCCCGGCCGACCCTGCCGCGAAGCTGGTAGAGCTGCGCCAGGCCAAAATTATTGGCATCTTTGACAATCAGCGTATTTACGTTAGGTATATCCAGGCCGCTTTCAATAATGGTGGTGCATACCAGCAGGTCATATTCACCATCAATAAAATCGAGCATTATTTGTTCCAATTCTTCTTCCCGCATCTGCCCGTGGGCGGTAATGATCCTGGCCTCAGGCACCAGCGATTTAAGCCACAGGGTAATATTGTCCAGGTCACTGACCCTGTTATGCACGAAAAAGACCTGCCCGCCCCGGCCCAACTCCCTTCGTACGGCCTCCCTGATTAAAACCGGGTCTTCTTCCAGCACGTAGGTTTGAACAGGAAACCTGTTTTCAGGAGGCGTTTCCAGCAAACTGGTATCGCGCACCCCCACCAGAGACATATGCAATGTCCGGGGTATGGGTGTGGCTGTCAGCGTTAAAACATCAACATTGGTTCGCATTCTTTTTAATTTTTCCTTGTGGGCGACGCCGAATCTTTGCTCCTCATCCACCACCAGCAGGCCCAGATCCTTAAATACAACATCTTCCTGCACCAGGCGGTGGGTGCCGATGACAATATCAACCCGCCCTTCCTTCAGGTCCTTGATGATGGCGCGCTGTTCACGGGGTGACCGGAACCTGCTCAGCATTTCCACCCTTACCGGGTAACCTGAAAAGCGTTCCCTAAAGGTATTATAATGCTGTTGAGCAAGGATGGTTGTAGGAACCAGCACCGCAACCTGCTTGCTCTCCATCACCGCCTTAAAGGCCGCCCGCAAAGCCACTTCAGTTTTTCCGTAGCCCACATCCCCGCAAAGCAACCGGTCCATGGGCCGCTTGCTTTCCATATCTCGTTTAACATCTTCTATGGCCTTGATCTGATCTGCAGTTTCCTCATAGGGGAAGGCATCCTCAAATTCCTTTTGCCATACCGTATCCGGTCCGAAAGCATAGCCCTGGACCGTTTCACGGGCTGCGTAAAGGGCCAATAATTCCTGGGCCATATCCCTTACCGCTTCCCGCACCCGGCTCTTTACCCTGCTCCACTCCGCGCCGCCCAACCTTGACAGCCGCGGGGCGTCAGCCTCGGCGCCGAGATATTTTTGCAGCAATGATACCTGGTCCGTTGGAACATAAAGCTTATCCTCACCGGAATACTTAATTAACAAGTATTCTTTGCGAATACCCCCTATATCCAGCGGCACTATCCCCTGGTAGCGGCCGATTCCGTGATTAACGTGAACTACATAGTCCCCTACTTTAAGGTCGGTAAAGGGCTCCATCCGGTTCCCTTCGCGGGGCTGCTCCCGGCGCTTACGCCGCCTTTGTCCGAAAATCTCGCCTTCGGTAATAACCACCAACCGGGCGTTAACCAATTCAAAACCGTTGGACAACTGCCCGTGACAGATCACCGCGTTGCCGGGTTTAACCTCCTGGTCCAGATTGCTGACATAAAATACATCAATTTTTTCGTCCCTTAAAGCATCAAGCAGGTGCCTGCCCCTATCCTGCCCCGTTACCAGCATGACTACTGCATTACCGTTACGCCGCCACTGTTTAATTTCCTCTGCCAGCATTTCAGTATGGCCAAGAAAACTATGCATCGACTTGGCGGTAAGGTTCACAATATTTTGAGGCCGGACAAAAGGCGATTGGCGGGGCATGAATGTAAAATATGCGGCTCTCCTTGATCCAATGCTCCCGTATAAATCCTCCCAATCAATATACCCTTTAAGCTGACCGGGCAAAATCTTACCCCTGGAAAGGAGGTCTGCATATGTTTCACTTCGTTCACGCTGAATACTTTGCACTACTTCTTTAATTTTTTGGGGTTCGTCAATGTAAACAGGAACGTTTGCCGGTAGATAATCCAGCAGGGTTGAGACCCTGGGATAAAAATAAGGCACAAAGGACTCCAAACCCTGAAAGTATACCTCATTATCCAGCATTTCCACCAATTGGCCATAATGTTCTTCAAAAAACTGCAGTGCTGCGGTATCGCCTGACCTGGCCAGCTTACGCTGCTGAATCCTGAAATCTGCCTTAACCGCTCCCCTGCCGATGGACCATTTTTCCGGAGGGATGATAAACTCCCTGGCCGGGTAAACAGAACATTGATAAACTTTTTTCTCCGACCGCTGGGACCCCACTTCAAAAAGCCTGACGGAATCCACCTCGTCGTCAAAGAATTCCAGTCTTACAGGCGTTTCCCAGGTCATGGGGTAAATATCTACAATACCGCCACGCACACTAAAATGTCCGGGGTTTTCCACCAGGTCTACCCTTTCATAGCCCATAACAAGCAGGCGCCGGACCAGTTCCTCCGTCTCCAAACGGTCTCCCACAGCGATATCTACAACAACTGACTTAAAAACGTCAGGTGGCGTCAGCCTGCGCATTAAAGCCTCGACCGGTGCAACAACAACCAAAGGCTCATTACGGCAAAGAGCTTCCATAATACTCAAACGGCGGGAGATAACCTCCCTGCCGTGGGCCAGTACCTGGTATGGCAATAATTCATATACCGGGAGCTGTTCAACCCGGTCCCGGGGCAACAGTGAAGACAGGTCGTCAGCAACCTGTCCCGCCTCGATTTCACTGTTTGTTATCACCAGGCCGGCAGGGCTAAAATCTTCCACCAGTGCTGCGATTAATAGATTTCGCTGGGCACCGGTCAGCCCGAAAACCTGCTGTTGATTGCGTCCGGTATTAAAAGCCTTAACCAGCCCGGTATATTCTGTTGTATTGATAATTCGGGACAACAAACCTTTCATTACATCACCATGAAAAAGGCATCACAAAAGGAGCTTTAGCACTTCGGGCTAAAGCTCCGATTACCTTTAATATATTTGCAGGTATTCAGGAGTCAGGAGTCATAATTCAAAAATGCGGTATAACAATTGTGCTTTTCTCCATGACCTCTGACTCTTTTTTTAATTCAAACCGTGATAAGAATACACTACTATACGGTCATCAGTCCCGTATATCTCTGCTCGGCATTCTTCACAAAGACCAGTGATAAAGCCATTATTTCTTTCATTTTCTTCCATTATTATACCCCTGGCCTCCTGCCCCGTCAAGTCATCGATACCAGATTGTTCCAGGTCAGGGCTTGATTCAGTTGTTTTAAAAACACAATCGCAGCATTCACAGATATAGTAAGTTTTCATAGTTTACTCCATTATGTTTGCTTCTGTGCTATCCTAAAAAACTTTTACAGATTATCCCGGGTGCCTGACACGTCGGGCATGCAAATCTATTTACTTTTTTTAAGATTGGGACCCAGCAGCACCACTGATGTATAGTTCCACATCGCATGCAACAGCACGGCCACCGTCAGGGCAAGGGCCAGCGATCCGTACAGGCCAAGAAGCCATTGGGTTGCAAACCCCAATATGCTGTGCAGCACCAGTGCCGCCAATCCGGGCCACACTCCCCGGCGGCGCAGGGTATCCATAACCAGCTCCAGGCTGCCGAAAACCACATGGGTGTAAAATATGCCGGCATTAAAGAGCATCGCTGACCCTGTTTTCGCTATTTCCTCCACCACAGGCCCAAGCAACACGATTACCGGTTTTGAGTTACTGTTAACAGCGACCGCTCCCAGGATAACCCTTGCCGACAGTGCGGAAAAAAAACCTGAAATGAGGTAATAAATCACGTGTTACTATTTAGGTATTCAGAATACAGTAGTCAGAATTCAAAAATACTTCGATACGATAAACCCTTCTCTCATTCTGACTTCTGACTTCTGACTCCTGAGTAGTTACAAATCATGTTATGCTTAGTATTGACACCCTGAAGATAGATTATACCACAGACATGCCGTTAAACTTATTCATGGCTGCCCCGACACCATTTTCAACGATTTCCCAAAGCACCTCCGGCACCATTTCCAATGCCCGGTTGAGTGCGATTGTCTCCTCGGGGTCCGGACGCCCCAATACCCAGTTGACAACGTCCCGCCCCTTCTCACGAGGCCTGCCGATGCCAATGCGGATCCTGTTGAAATCGCCGGATCCCAGTAAACTAATTATTGATGCCAGCCCACGATGGCCACCGTCCCCGCCACGGTGTCGTACTTTTAGTTTCCCTGGTTCAAGATCCATGTCATCATAAATTACCGTCATATCGCCCGTACTTAATTTATACCAGTTGAGTAGTTTGATCACAGCCTCGCCGCTCAAATTCATATACGTTTGAGGCTTGGCCAGTATTATTTTTTCACCCTTATGTAAACCCTGTCCCACAACAGCCCGCATAAAATTTTTGTCCAACTTGATACCAAGCTGGCCGGCAACCAGATCAACGGCCATAAAACCAATATTATGCCTCGATCGGGCATATTGAATCCCCGGGTTTCCCAGGCCCACCACCAGTTTCAAATTTTATCTACCTCCCTCCGCTTTGCCCCGGCTATTAAATTACCCCCTCCCCGCACGATGGGGAGGGGGTTTAGCCAGCTTATTGAGTTGAAATTACCTCCCCGGTGTCTCCGGCGGCATCGTCATAGGTGGCTGCTGCATGGGAATTACCACCGATGCTACTGCCGGCAGTTGAATGATAACCGCCTCATGGGCATTAGTATCTGTTGCCCGGTGAATTTCCAAATAGTTTGGTCCCACAGCGTGCAGCATTCCCATTACGGGCACATTTCCTTCACCGACATAAACTGTGATAACTCTCCCAACGCACCTTTGGAGCCTTTCATAAAGTGTCATTCCATAACCAGGGCCGTAGCCAGGGCCATAATTTCCCCCGGGTGGGTAGTACCCCCCAGCTCCAGTGGCATCAGCCATAAGAATCTCCTCCTTGAACATCATGTTGCTCCCATATTATGCAAAATAAGGATGATCTGTTAACGGATATAACTTATATAGATTTATTCTTCGGCGGCCACTGCACCTGCCCCTTCTCCGGTGCCGGCTGGTTCTTCGCCGGCAGGCTCTTCTGCTTTACGCTCGGGCAACACAGTAACAATTAAAGCATCAGGATCATCCAATATTGTGACATTATCTAAAGCAGTGATGTCCCTGACAGCCACCGTGTCACCAACATTCAGGCTGTCCAAGTCAACCGCAATTTCCGCCGGAATATTAGAAGGCAGGCAGGAAATTTGAAGCTCTCTTATACCATACTGAGGAATACCTGATTTTATTTCACCATTGAAAGTTATAGCCACGGAAGTGGTAATGGATTCTTTCATTGAAATTTGATGAAAATCTATATTCATTATCGCCCTATTGATTGGGTCATACTGCATGTCCTTGATTAATACCTTGAAGTTCTTAGGCGCATCAACGCCCTGAACGGTTAAGTCAATAATTGAATTCTTGGCATTAGCCAAAACGTTTTTCAGTGGCTTAAACTCCACTTCCACCGGAATGCTGCCGCCGTCGCCAACCTCCTTACCGTATACGACCCCGGGAACCATACCCCGGCGAATTAATTCCTTACGGTACGCCTTACCGGTTTTAGTGCGATAATTAACCTGTAAACTTACATTTTCCATATATGTAACCTCCTTTGGGATAATATTCCCTGTTTAAAGTTATATCAAACACATTATTATCATAACATTAATTAAATACTTATTGGGGACATTCCTCCGGTGTGTCCCCTTTCCTAAGAACGCAGGGGGGGGTTTGCCATGCGTAAAAGCAAACAATTTTATAACTTGCCTGTAATAAGCCTGGAAGAAGGCACCCAAATAGGGATAATTAAGGGGCTGATTATCAACCCCGCCGACAAAAAAGTTGTAGCCCTGGCCGTTGACCAAAAGGGCTGGTTTAACGACCAAAAATTTATCCCCTACGGGAAAATACACAGTGTCGGCGAAGACGCCGTAACCGTAAATCGCAGTGCTATAATCCAAAAAGGCAACAGTCTACCGGAAATAATCGGCCTGGTTAAGGAAAAAAACAATATCAGCGGCGCTCGCATAATATCAGAAAGCGGCACCATGCTTGGGATAGTGGACGATTATTATGTCAATCTTGCCTCAGGCGATATTGTAGGCTTGGAATTCGGGGGCGGTTATCTAAGCGGCGTTTACAGTGGGTCAGCTTTTCTGGACATAGATCATGTCCTTACCATCGGCAAGGAAATGATTGTATGTACAGATGAAGCCATGGAAAAAGCGGTCAAGCTTGACGGCGGACTGCAGGACAGATTGCGGGGAGTAAGTAAAACCACCGGCAAGCTGTTAGAAACCACGGTACAGAAAAGTAAACGTATCGGATCAAACTTAGGCTCCAATGTAACCAGGTCTATTTCGCGGCTAAAATGGAATAAAGATGATAATTCACCTCAGGATGAGGCTAACCCGGAGGAACCTCCCAAGCAATAATCTGATGCTAAGTGAACGGCTATTAGGTCTTAATCAAACAGCTTGCTTACCGACAGGTCCTCATGGACCCGGATGATAGCCTCTCCAAGCAACGGCGCTACCGATAGAATTTTAAGGTTATCAATTATTTTGCTCTGCGGTAAGGCAATCGTATTTGTTACCAAAACTTCTTTTATTGGCGCCTTGGGCAGTCTGTCCACCGCCGGACCGCTCAGCACAGGATGTGTGCAGCATACATAAATTTCTTCTGCGCCCCACTTTTTCAGTGCAGCCGCCCCCTGGGTGATGGTACCGGCGGTATCGATAATATCATCAATCATGATTACTTTTTTACCTTGAACGCTTCCGATAATATTCATAATTTCGGCTACATTGGGCTCCGGGCGTCTCTTATCGATGATAGCGAGGGGGGCGCCAATTCTTTCAGCCAAATCCCTGGCGCGCTGCACTCCGCCTAAATCAGGACTCACTACAACAACATCACTTAATTGCTGCTGTAGAAAATACTGAGCTATCAGCGGTACACCGGGCAGGTGATCTACGGGTATATCAAAAAAACCCTGTATTTGCCCCGCATGCAAATCCATTGTAATAACCCGCCTGGTGCCGCTGGCATATAGCAAATTTGCCACCAACTTAGCAGTTATGGGATCACGGGCCCTTGTTTTGCGGTCTTGCCGGGCATACCCGTAGTAAGGCATGACGGCTGTAATTCTCCGTGCCGATGCCCTGCGTACGGCGTCAACCATTACCAGCAACTCCATTAAATGCTCGTTGACGGGCTCCGAGGTCGGCTGAATAATGAAAACATCCGCACCTCTAACACTTTCATTTATTCTAACCTGAATCTCTCCATCACTGAAGCGGGTTACTTTGGCCGCCCCAACCGAAACACCCAGGTAATGGGCTATTTCCTCCGCCAAAGCAGGATTGGCGTTACCGGTAAAAATTTTAAGCCGTTGACGCGATGACATTTCTTAGCTTACCTCCAAATATTATTGATCGCCTTGATTATTGCCGGGCAACCTTTTTCTTTTTTCAGCCCAGTCGCTAATATTTTTTTGTTTACCCCGGGCCACCCCGAGCGCCCCGGCAGGTACATCCCGGGTTATTGTGGAACCTGCGCCTGTATAAGCTCCCTCACCAACCACAACAGGAGCCACCAAGTTAGTGTTGCTGCCGATAAACGCTTTGTTGCCAATTACCGTCAAAGACTTTTTCTCACCATCATAATTGCATGTAATCGTACCGGCGCCAATATTGGCTCCAGATCCGACCCGGGCATCGCCCACATAACTCAGATGGGGCACTTTGCTGCCTTGGCCTAACCGCGCGTTTTTTAATTCCACAAAGTCCCCGACCTTAACCCGGGCTTCCAGCACACAACCGGGCCGGATGTAGGCAAACGGCCCGATATTGCAGCCATCTGCTATGCTGCTTTCCAGGATAATAGAATTTTGAACTGTAACCCCGGATCCAATAGTTGAGTTTACCAGACGGGTAGAAGGACCAATAATACAATTCTCGCCAATCTTCGATTTTCCTTCTATGAATGTGTACGGATAAATAACTGAATCCGGCCCGATTTCTACTGAATCATCAATAAATGTAGAAGCAGGATCAACTATCGTAACGCCTGACATCATCAGCCGCTCCAAAATCCGGCGGCGTAACATACTTTCCACTGCAGCCAGCTGGCAGCGATCATTAATGCCGGTAATTTCTTCCGGATCTGCAATGACCACTGCGCCAACCTTTTTACCCTCCCGGGCATAGTATTGGATTATATCAGTAAGGTAATACTCTCCCTGAGCGTTGTTGGCATCTAAAGCTGCAAGCGCTTCAAACAAACCCTCCGAACAAAAACAGTAAATACCCGCGTTAATTTCATTAACCGCCAGTTCTTCGGGCTTCCCATCTTTTTGTTCCACTATTTTCTCCAGATTACCTTCATTATTCCGAATTATCCTTCCGTAACCTTTCGGATCGGGAAGAATAGCGGTAAGAACAGTGGCCGAGTTTTTTTGCTTAATATGCTGCCGGTAAAGTTCATTGAGGGTTTCCGGGCGAACCAAAGGAGTGTCCCCGCATAAAACAAGAATGTCTCCTTCATATTTACCAAGCAGGCCCCGCGTCTGCAGCAATGCATGGGCGGTACCCAATTGTTCAACCTGATAAGCAATTTCTGCTTTGTCTCCCACTAAATTGGCTACACGTTCACCCTGATGACCCAATACCATAACGATTTTTTGCACCCCTGCGTTCTTAACGGATAAAAGCACATGTTCCACCATGGCCTTCCCGCATACACGGTGCATTACTTTGGGCAGTTGGGATTTCATCCGGGTCCCCTTTCCGGCAGCAAGTATTACCGCAGCTAACTGCATTTAATAACCCCCTGAAATATTCGTACCTGAGTTGGGGACATTCATACGTTGGGGACATTCCCCGAAGGGGTGTGTCCCCTAACCGCTAAGTTGTGTCCCCTTTCCTATCTATTCAACAAAACATGATTATCCCCTGCCTGGTAAAAAAGGGACATGTAGACATGTAGACAGGTACTATGTCCCTGAAATATACTTTTCCAAAGTACATAAAAAGAGAGCTGGCGCTCTCTTAAATAGCATTTGCGTATGCTTCCAATACCGCGTTTTGTATTATTTCCCGGGCTGAAGAATTAATGGGGTGAGCTATATCTCTAAACTCCCCGTCTGGTGTCTTTCGACTTGGCATGGCTACGAACAGGCCGTTCTGGCCTTCCACCACCTTAACATCATGGATGACAAACATGTCGTCCAGGGTTACCGATACAATAGCCTTCATTTTACCTTCAGTGAGTACTTTGCGCACTCTCACGTCGGTAACATTCATTTACTCACCACCTTCCGCTATCCAAATATGCCTGAT
The DNA here is from genome assembly GCF_000430885.1 of Desulfotruncus alcoholivorax DSM 16058. Lineage (GTDB taxonomy): Bacteria > Bacillota > Desulfotomaculia > Desulfotomaculales > Desulfallaceae > Desulfotruncus > Desulfotruncus alcoholivorax. The sequence goes on from NZ_AUMW01000011.1 coordinate 63,773, forward strand.
TTTGCATATTTTTCTCTATGCAAATGAAAATTCCTGCAATTTTCCAAAAAATTTAGGAAAACTTTACTAAATATTTTTGTCACTTATTATTTCGTAGCCTTTTGCCATTAATAAATTGCTGATTTCCCTGACATGTAAATCATTGCGAGTTTCCAAAAGCAATTTTACTTCAGCCTTTTTCAATGGTACCCGGGGGTCAACCCGGTCATGACTTACCGAAATAATATTAGCCTGCAACTCCGCTATTGCCCCCAGTAAGTTTTGCAGAGTTCCCGGCCGGTCATCCACAATAGCTCTCAGATATACCCTGCGTCCTGACCTGAGCAAACCGCGTTCAATTAAAATAGAAACAGTGTTAATATCGATATTGCCCCCGCTTAACACCACCACTACGTTCTTACCCGGCATGACCACCCGTTTTTGCAGCATTGCAGCCAGGCCTACGGCGCCCGCGCCTTCAACCACCATTTTAGAGCGTTCCAGTAGCATAGTAATTGCCCGGGCAATTTCTTCATCTTCCACTGTGACCATTTCATCAACACAACGGCAGATCAAGTCAAAATTAAGCCGGCCCGGGCGGCGCACCGCAATACCGTCCGCCAGCGTGCAAACCTGGCCAGGCAATTCCTGCCAGCATTTTGATTGATGACTTAAATACATGGCCGGTGCAGCCTCCGACTGCACCCCGATTATTTTCACATCAGGGCGTATGGATTTAACGGCAAGCGCCACCCCTGCAATCAGTCCGCCGCCGCCGACCGGCACCACTATGGCATCGGTTTCCGGCAATTGTTCAAGTATTTCCAAACCAATGGTACCCTGCCCGGCTATGATTTCGGGATCGTCAAACCCGTGCACAAAAGTCGCCCCGGTTTCTGCCTGCAGCTCCATAGCCCGGGCATAAGCATCATCATACCCCTTACCCGCCAGCACGGTTACCGCTCCGTAATCCCTGACAGCCTCCACCTTGGCTATCGGGGCATTGGACGGCATGACCACTGTGGCGCTGATGCCTGCTTTTGCCGCAGCATAAGCTACACCCTGGCCGTGGTTGCCCGCCGAGGCCGTGATTACCCCTTTATCCCGCTGCTCCGGGGTTAGTTTGGAAATTTTGCAATACGCCCCTCTAATTTTAAAGGAACCTGTTTTTTGAACGTTTTCTGTTTTAAAATAAACGTTACTGCCTGTCAGCCCGCTAAAAGTACGCGAATAATCGACGGGAGTCCTGTAAATCACTCCCTTTAATATCCCGGCCGCTTCAATAATTCCGGCAATGGTCGGGGACATCCGGTCCCAACCTCCGCTTTTATCAATTTCCACTATTTTCCCCCACCTTTAGCCCTAAAATACATAAACCCCGCGCTTGTAAAAAAGCCGGGGCAAATTAAATAACTACCCAGAAAAATCGTATCAATTGGGGACATACCTCCGACCCCAAAGCATTGACACCCTAAAGAGGAGGTGTGTCACCTTTCCTCTAAGCCAAACCTAATTGTGCATTTACCAGTTCCAAATCACTGGGTTTGTCAACATCAACCCCAACTTCGGGATACATGCTGATTACTACCTGGCCATGGACTCCCAAAAGCCGGGATACTTTCCTTTGTGCTTCCTGTAAGGTTATATTTTTCATTAAAAACTTAATTAAAAACATAATCCCTACAATTCTGCATAGCTTTATCGGGCTTTTTCTAGCTTCGACCAACTTTTGCCCGCGGGGTAGACACTCCTCAACAATGCCGGGGTTAAACATGAACATATTACCCCCTGTAAAAGACCCTTCCTTTAAGCTGACATAGGTTCGGTTGCAGAAAGCGTATCTCTTTTCAATAACTTCCCTGGGCACAATTGGGTAATAAAGATCAGCTTTAACTTTTTCACATTGTTTTATAAAATCTTCAATGGCAGTGTGCGTGATTAAAGGAATGTCAGAAGTAAATAATAATACCTTTTTTGATCCCGGCAACTTTTTTAGCCCCAGGAGCACATTTTCGGTTAGCTCACTGCCGTGGTCAATCAGCAAAATATGATCATCTTCAGTGATATACTTGGCTAGCTCGTTGCGCGGCCCCACAATGGCAATCCTGTTAATCCGCTTGCATTCTTTTATTGCCTCAATCACATATTGCACCATTAGCTTGTCACCAATGGTAATCATGGCCTCATAAGCTGCTTTGCTACAGGAACTGAGTGCTCCATTGTTGGGACTGCCGGCAAGAACCAGGGCGTCAATCATATTTTTCCTTGACCTCCCCCATGGCAGTTAAGAATAATTGCTCGGCTGTTTCTATATGCTCCCTGGCCAAATTTCCAGCAAGTTCTACGTTTCGGCTACTGATGGCCTCAACAATATTTTTGTGCTCCTCCACTGCGTGTTTGCCGCGACCGGGAAGGGCCAAAGACGTGGTGCGAAATCTCTGTATCTGCTCTTTTAAATGAACCAATGTCTGCACTAGCCGCTGGTTGCGGCTGGCTTTGTAGATTAATTCATGAAAATTGGTATCACGTTCAACCAAAGTATTAAGATTATTGCCGTTGCTAACCTCATAAATTTGCAGCACGGCTCTCTCCATTTCCTCCAGTTCCTCGGCAGTGGCCCTCTCCGCTGCCAGTCCGGCCGCCAGTGCCTCCAGCGCCGCCCGAACTTCAAAAACATCAACTATATCTTTGACTGATATGCCCGCAACGTAGGCTCCCTTGCGAGGAACCATCACCACAAAACCTTCCAACTCAAGTTTTCTGATAGCTTCCCGCACTGGAGTGCGGCTAACACCCATTTCCTCGGCCAATTGGATTTCCATTAAGCGCTCGCCCGGCTCAAGCCGGCCCTGAATAATTGCCTCACGCAACGTCTCGAAAACTATTTCCCGCAGGGGCTTATAATTATCAAGTTTAATGGGGACCAACCTGGGTTGTTCCATTCCCCCCGCCTCCTTAAAAAATTACTTCACTTATTCTACCTTTTTTAAGCTTACCTAGCAAGCCGGACCAGTTAGAGTGTTGGACCGGTAAATTCTGTTGCACAGACCCAATTATCGCCGCGCGCAAATTTTTCTACAGCCCGTGCAGCGGTGCTACGGTCAGGGAAAATGCCAAACACAGTTGGACCGCTGCCGCTCATCAAAACACCCTGGGCCCCGGCAGCCAGCATATTATTTTTAATATCACCGATTAAAGGGTGCATGGCGATCGTTACTGCTTCCAGATCGTTGGCAAGCAGGCTTGCAATTTGGCCGGTTTCACCCCGCCTAATCGCTTCAACCATTTCCAAGCAGCAGGGCTCAGGCAAATCGACAGCCTGGTCGTACCTCCGGTAAACATCTGCAGTATTCACGCCGAAAGGAGGTTTAGCCAAAAGAACACCAAATGGGGGCAGATCCGGCAAAGACTCAATTAATTCCCCCCTGCCCCGGGCCAGGGCAGTACCTCCGGATAAACAAAAAGGAACATCAGAGCCAATACTGGCGGCAAGTTTCAGCAGCTCTTCCCGGGTCAACCCCAACCTCCAAACCTGGTTAAGGCCACGCAAAACTGCGGCAGCATCCGAAGAGCCGCCGGCCAAACCCGCCGCTATAGGAATTCTTTTAATTAACCTGATCCGAACCCCCTCGCGACAGCCGGTTTCACAACGCAACAAATCAGCAGCCCGGTAGGCAAGATTCTCCGGTCCGGACGGCAAATCTGCGCCATCTACTGTAATTTCAATACAATTTGCCGGGCTCAGCTCCAGAACATCATGAAGAGCCAGGGTTTGCATGACAGTTTCCAATTCATGATAACCGTCGGTTCTAACTCCGGTTATATTTAGTGCCAAGTTAATTTTTGCATAAGCTTTCACCAACATAACAATTAAAGTATATCCAAAAAATACCGGACAAGCAAGTAGGAGCGTAAAGCAACCCAAGAGAATTCATTAACCTGCAACTTTGATCATATATTTATTTTTAAGGAGGGATGATATGAGATCGGATAAAGCAAGCAGCGCAGGCAAGCGCCTTGCTATCAACACTGTTGCCCGGCGTTTAAGCCATTTTGACGGTAACCGGCTGGTCAAGGAATACCCGGTGGCGGTAGGTAAACCGTCCACCCCTACTCCCAGTGGCAGTTACAAAATTAAAAACAAAGTGGTCAACCCCGGGGGTGTACTGGGCACAAGGTGGATGGGAATGGACATACCCGGTGGTAATTACGGCATTCACGGCACCAACAACCCCGCTTCTATTGGCACAGCCGCTTCTCTGGGCTGTGTGCGCATGTATAACCATGACGTTGAGGAGCTTTTTCCCAATATCCCCATAGGAACTCCCGTACATATTAGCGGCACTAAAACTGACTGGTCAATTACCAATAAACCCGTCCCGGGCAAAAGAACCTATACGGTTAAATCCGGGGACACCCTATGGCAGATTGCCCGGAACTTCAATATTTCTCTTGACGAATTGATTGCTGCCAACAACATCGGCAACCCTGATCAGATCCATCCCGGGCAGGTGATTATAATCCCCTGACCCGAAACGGGGGTAAGATTTTATTGGTCGAAATATTATTACAATCCACCGTCGCGGGCCTCGGAACCTGCCTTGGCGCCGGAGCAGTATTGCTTTTCGGCCCGATGCGCAGCGGCGTCCTTTCATTACTGCTGGGATTTGCCTCGGGAATAATGGCGGCAGTGGTAATTATAGATTTGCTTCCCACCTCGCTCCATTATGGTCAGCCGGTTATTTGTATTTTGGGCTTTTTAACCGGTTTTCTTTTCGTTACGGGAATGGACTATTTTATGGGCAAAGCAATTCCGGGACACCGGTTACAACAAATCTATCTGCGCATGGGCTATCTGATAGCTCTCGGGATTGCTCTGCACGACCTGCCGGAGGGAATTGCCATAGCAGCGGGTTATTCAGCCTCTACAGCGTTAGGGCCTGTTCTGGTGCTGGCCATTGGCATGCATAATATCCCTGAGGGAATGGCGACAGCCGCGCCGTTAAAGGCCGGCGGGGCCAGCGGCAGACTTGTGCTGGCCTTAAACGCGCTGGTCAGCCTGGTCACCCCCCTGGGCACTTTACTTGGGCTTTTTATTTTGCAAGTTTCAAAAGAAATGAATGCCCTACTGCTTGCTCTGGCCGCCGGCGCCATGATTTATATCATTCTTGAGAAATTGTTGCCCGCATCGATCGGCAACAACGGTTTCGCGGCCTTAACCGGCCTGGTTACAGGCTTTTTATTTATGTATGGACTTCATTCACTTCTTTAAAAGCAACCAGGACCCTGATGCCATTAATAATGTACCCGCCACCCGGTACCAGTTAAATGGAATTCTTTCCAGACCGAATAAACCAAGGTGATCGATCAATGCGGCCGTCAGTACCTGCCCTACAATAATCGCTGTGGTTGCAACCGCCACTCCTAAACTGGGGATGCTTTTTACCACTCCATAAGTAATCGCAACGCCCAGAACCCCACCCAAATAAAAGTACCAGGGAACACCGGCATAATGCTGCCAGTTACCGCCTCCCAGGCTGAAAACAAAAAGCAAAATTCCCACTAACACCAGCCCCACCAAATTGACAATAAAAGTTGTTTCCAGCAAACCGATAATCTTCCCCAGCGCGGAATTTAATGAACCCTGAACCGCCATGGTAACCCCGGATAAGGCGGCGATCAAAAGGGCCAAAACCTTTATGCTCATTATATCCCCCCTATCACAAACAACGCCTTTATTATTTGCTGTTGATCAAACAATAATGCTCACTGGTGTAAATATGTTTTTGATCATGTTACTGGCGCATGGGATTAATTCCTGGCATAAATAAAAAGACCGCTGACAGCACTGGTCAGCAGCCGTATAGAAAATATAACCAACTGTGATCTGATTAAAGCGAGCGTAGCGCTTCATTCCTCCGACCCCAAAGCCATGACCTCAAAGAGGAGGTGTGCCCCTTACCTAAATGTACGGAGAATACCCCAGTGAATTTAGTGTACGGAGAATATAGTCGCTATTAATCACAGTTTTATCAAAATTTACGGTAACTGTCTTGTCGTTCAGGGAAACCTCAACCTCCTGAACCCCGTCAATTTGGATCAAATTGTGTTCAATTTCCTTTTTGCCATCCTCGTCGCTCAACCCGCCAACCCGGGTTGACATTCCGGTGCCATTCTTTACAACGTCCAAATTACCCACCCCCGAAAAGGTTATAGCCTTAAGATGCCCCGAATTTCCATTCCAATACCTCACCGGGCTTGGGCAGTTTTTCTCTAATTTCACCATCTCCAACACTCTTTATTATTTCTGTAGAGGGTTTGTTATCCTTAAACTTGCTTTCCTTGATTTTATTTTCTTTTAAATCGAGGTTAATTTCCCGCTGTACTGGCTGGGGCGGGCTGCCTGAAGTACTTGCTGCATCGCTCTGAACCGGACTTGGCTTAAAAACACCACCCTGCACCCCCAATAGAGGTGCTAATAGCCACATCAGACCCGACAAATCCGGCGACCCACCTTTGGGCTGACTGCCTTTGGACTGTCCTCCTCCCAAAGCACTTAAAAGATTGAACAGCATAGCTGGATTAAACGGTGGTTGCTTGCCGGCATCCCCTCCGCCACTGCCCATGCCACCCACCATTAACCCCAAAAGTGGCCCAAGCATGGCTTGCAAACTGTTCGAGTCGAAAGTCGCCGCACCGGCAGGTTTATCCCTGTTTAAAACGTCTATCATGGTCATTAAGCTGATAAGACTCATCATGGTCATTAAATCCTGGATGTTAACATTATGTTCTTTCTGGTAATCCAATAATTTAATTAAGGTTTTTTCCATTTTTTCCTGCTCTTCAACGGCCATAAACACCACTCCTTTCCCTAAAGAGGCGTGACTATTGTAACAAATGCTTCAAAAATTTCATAGGATGTTTAAAATAATTTTTCCAAATAAAAGGGGGTATTGATATTTGAATAACCCAACAAGGTTTGTAAACCCGTTAATACTTTTTTTAATGCCGGTGCTGTTTGGCATCGGTATTCACAGCCTTAGTTACGAAACGCGCCGGTTCGCCATATTACCGGCCGGCAATGCGGGGAAAAGCGAGAAAGCGGCACCTGCTATACTAAAACCAGAAGGGAATCAAATCGAAAATGAAGGTATTTCCGTTGTTCAACCGGACACGGTTGAACAAGATGAAGGTGCTCCCATAGATCATCCGGATAAAACAATGCAAAATGAAGCCACTAAAGAGCCTCCAGCTATTGAAGTAGCAACGGAAACACCCCCCAAAGCTCTTCCGACAATCCGGTACAATAGAAAATAATGCTCCGGGGCAGCTTCCTTCGCTGCCCTAACTTTCATTCTGCTGTTTAAATTTAGGACCTCCAAACATGCCCATAAACGGAGCTGCATCCGCCGGCGAAAACGGTCGACGGCCCCCTTCACTTTTTTGTGTGCCGTGAGCCCGCCGATCGAGTAGATTTAATATTTCCATCAAATTCACCATGCCCAGCATAATTAAGAAATGCTCATCACTCATATTGGATTTGCTTTTTAATTCCAGCAATTCGGTAACCGCTTGTTCCAATCCCTTTTCAGAACCCGGCATAGCACCGCCTCATTTCTTTAAACCAGCCCCGGAATTGTAGGGATATTCATACCACCGGTCAGCTTGGCAAGCTCCTCCCGCACCATTTTTTTAGACTCCCGCATGCCTTCATTAAACGCTTCTGCCGTTAACTGGGCCAGTTGAGAAGGGTCCTTTAGAACATCAGGTTTAAAATGTATCTGCACAACTTCCTGGTTGCCGTTCATGGTTATTTGGACAGCTCCATTGCCGGCACTGACCTTGACATTCATATTTCGCAACTGTTCCTGCAGCTGCTTAACCATTTGCAGCATACCATCCATATTTCCCATCATGGTTAGCAATTCCCCCTCATATTTGATCTCTTTACAAATATATGTGGAAAATCCATAAAAAAGAGATGGTATAAATACCATCCCTTTCCACAACCTAGTATTTAACCGGTGTAATACTTTTCATAATACTCGTTTTGAACCCTGGTGCACTCCAGCATAACATTGCCGATCAACACTTGGGCGGTATTAACAGCGGTATTGGGATCAAAGTTGAACCTTACCAGCGCGCTCTTGGCTTCTTCCGGCGCCATGGCATTAATACAGTACCTGGTCCTGGTATTATCCGGAAGCTGGCTGGCAGTCCATGACTGGGATTCACTGGTCACCACCCTGCCGGCCCTGTCATAGAACACCAGCTCGGCTGTCAGGGTATAGGCCGATTGGCCGGCTCCAGTTGCAGCCTCATCCGTTACATCAAAGCACAGCCGGTATGTCCCGGTGGGAACAATACCCTCGTTGACGGTCTGGAACAATGAAGCTGCTCTGTTGGCTACATTGCCCAATTCAGCGCCTGCTGTACCTTCACGTATGACATTGCTGGCACCCCAGAATACGGGAGTGGTATCGGTTGCCCACGATTCCAGGTTACCGTCCTTCAGCAGGTTAACCCCCTTAACACATTTTTTATCAAGCTGTGGGCAAACATTAACGAAAACTTGCCTGTCTTCCACAACTTTTATTTCAAAAATCATTACGCCGGTCTGCTGCAGCCTCGATCCCCTTCTCAAATCCCAGCGCATATCAATTTTTTTGTGATGTATTTTAACATAGACATTATTTTCATTGACCACAGGCTGCGGCACATCCAGAGTTACGTGGTCGGCAAAAGGAATATCCTCCCCGACGTGTTTGACAACATCATTTTTGTCAACATAAAAGATTTGCTTGTGCAGCGTTCCGCTGACCAGTATTTTTTTAACCACCGGCTGCCTGTGTTCGCTCCAACGCCAGCCGAAGCGGTCCCAACCTTCTTCTTCAATTACACTAATCCACCTATCGCCGTTTTCATGTATGAAAATCGGCCTGGCATCAAATTCTTTCAGCATCGCGTCAATGTGATCCACCTTCTGAGCCAGTTCAGGCAGAGTAGCAACGTTATCAACTATAAATTGAATTTCGGTATCGGCTAAAACTACCGGAACATTGACTTTCACGCATAATACATTTTCCGGCTCACTGTAGAAGTACTCTATAGGCATAAATTGAACCTCCTTATAAAATCAAGTAAACATTAACCCTTGGCCCCGCAGGGGATTTGAATAACCTGGCCAACCTTTAAATTGTTGGGGTCAATACCCGGATTATGGGCTATAATCTGGTTGACGGAAGTGCCGTACCGTTTTGCCAGTTCGTACAGGGTATCACCGGATTTGATGGTGTAACTGATCACCTGGCCAACCGGACACTCCTCTTCTTCCCCGACAATCTCGGCACAAACCTCTTTGCGCATCGTTTCGGTAACCCTGGCCTTGACCTTGATCACCGCTTCAATATTGACATCGCAATCTGCAGGTTCCGCATCAATATATTCAACAACAGGTTTAACATCTACATCCATGCCTGCCTCAGCGCCCTTGATTTCCACAAAGGTGCGGAAATTCAGCCGCTGGTGCATCGCGTGCACAGCCTGGTCCGGTTTCATGGATACGTAGATAATTTTGACCTCGACATAGCCGCGGGTGATTACCTTGTTTTTGATGATTTTTTTCTCTGTGACTTTTGTTTTATCGATGGTCACGTTGAGCACTTTTTCCGGGCAGGGTTTGGCGTCAGGGACTGCAAAGTTTTCCCGGACTACTACCTGTGAGCTCTTTTCACCAACCAGATGTTCAACATTCAACTCAACGGTTTTTACCGTAGTTCCGGCACATCCTGTAACGACCCTGACCTCCCTGGGCTCGGTAACCCTGGCGTCCAGCTTGATGACGCAATCCGCCGAAAAGTACGGGTCACCTTTTATTTGTACATCGCAATTTTCAACCGTTGCATCCACCACAGCATCCATGTCCGGCTTTGCGCCCGGCACTTCAACATAATCGGTAAAAGTAATTGTTTTGTGCATATCATGCACACTTTGTTCCGGTACCGCACCCACATACATAATTTGCAGGGTGATTTCCCCGTCAATAATTACTTTATCAGCCACAATCTTAGTGTCGGTAATTGTAACAGTTGAATCAACGTTCAAAATTTGTTCGGGTTCCGGTTTCTCGGGTGGATTGTCAAACTCGTCACTTACGATAACCTGGGTGCTTTCCTTACCCACCACGTCATCAATATGAATTAAATCATAATCAGCTTCCATATTGCCGGGCACTTCGACCAGCACATCCACATCCTGGGTTTCGGTGACCTTGGCTGAAACATCCAATACCGCCGTCACATTGTATAATCGCACGTCTTTATCGCTGGGAACAAGCCTGGCATCCTCAACTGCAACATCAACCTTAACGTCCATATCCGGCAATGCGCCCGGCAGATCGACATAAGCAGTGAAGGGAACCTGCCCGTGCATCGAATGAACTGATTGCGCCGGTTCAAAGGCAACGTAAACAACATGAAGAGTTATCAACCCCTCAACCACTACTTTATCCGGTAAAAGGCTGGTATTTTTTACGGTGGCCGTACTATCCGTGGAAATAATCTGCTCTACGTCCGGCTTGGGATCAGGTATTTTAAAGGTCCCACGCACTACCGTTTGTTGCGAATTTTCACTAACGACTTGGTTAACCGTAATTCTTTCCTTAACCGGTGCATTATTAGCAGCCATAAAACTTCCCCCTTTCAAGAGATTTCTATAATAATATATGAGTGATTTATTAAAATGTGCAGAATATCTTGTATGAAGGAGCAAAAGGAAGGAGCAAAAGGAAGGAGCAAAAGGAAAAAAAAGAAGGATTTTACATCCTTCTTTTTACTTATATGGATTTTTTTACTGTCCTTTACGGTTTGATAAACATTTGAACTAACATTTTTCCATAAGGTCCCCCATCCACAACACCAATTCCAACTTCAGTAAAGTTCGGGTTCAATATGTTGCGCCGGTGTCCCTCTGAGTTCATCAGGTTGGTATGAGCTGAATCCACCGTGGGGGCGCCGGCGAGGTTCTCCCCGGCGTAGCTGTAACTTACTCCATACTTTTGCATCATCTCAAAAGGTGACCCGTAGGTAGGAGAATTATGATCGAAATAATTGTATTTGATCATATCCTGCGCTTTCATCCTGGCCAGTTTAACTAAATTTTCATTAATTTTCAACGGGGTTACACCGTTCGCTGCTCTTTCCCGATTAACCAGTCGGAACATTTTTAATTCATCCGCCGTTAAAATATTAGTTCCAAAATTTTGGTCAGCCCCGGAAGTTGGGCTTGGACTGGGAGCAGGGCCCGGTGCCGGAGCCAGGTTAGGACTGGGTGCAGGCTCCGGTGCCGGAGCCGGCTTGGGCCGGGGAGCTGGAACGGAACTCCCCCCGCTCTGGCCACCGGTAAACATTTGCACAACGTACTTGTAGCCGCCGCTGCCGATGATGCCGATACCGACCCGGTCATAGTTCTCATTTAAAATGTTCGCCCGGTGTCCGGAAGAATTCATCAAAGCGGTGTGGGCTCCGTTTACCGTAGCTGCCTTGGCCAGGTTTTCACCGGCGTAGGAGTAGCTTATGCCGGCATTGCGCATCATTTCAAACGGTGAACCGTAAGTTGGCGAGGTATGATCGAAATAATTATTGTCAATCATGTCCCGGGCCTTTTGTCGAGCTAATTTTAACAGCGAAGAATCCATTTGCAGAGGTTTAATACCCTGCTTGGCCCTTTCGGTGTTAACAAGCTGCAGCATTTGCTGTTCGTCGGCCGTATACCCGGTATCAGGCTTAGGGGCGGGATTTGGCTGCGCACCGGTGCCGTTACTGCCCTGGCTGTTACCACCGGCAGAAGGCGTGTTTGAATCGTCCTTTAGGCTGTCAATAAACACTTCCACAACGTAGTAATTACCATGACCGTCTGCCTGGCACCCAATACCCAGCTGGTCAAAGGCCGGGTTCAGGATATATGTTTTAGTAGAGCTATAACGCATGAAATATTTATGCGCTGAGCCGGGGCTGCCGACCTTGGCCAGATTTACTTTGACTTCCTGGTACTTCACCCCGGCCTGGCGTAACATGTCCTCCATAGTGCCATAGGCAGGAGATTGATAGGATAACTGCCTTCTGGACGCCATATCTTCTGCCTTCACGCGAGCCATTTCAGTCAACATAAGATTTGGCACCAGTTCTGGAACACCGGCTTGTTTTCTGGACCCGTTAATAGCTTCAATTAATTTTGCTTCATCAGTTGATAAATTAACTGTCTCAGTGCCGGCTACTACTACCGGTGAACAAGCCGGCACCCCTTTCCCGTTAAAATTCTCACTGCCCAGTGCCGACACGGCCATAAAAACCATAACCAGCACTACCAGCAGCGCGGGTATAACTTTGGCCCAAGTTGTCCGCGAGTGCAAAACTCACACTCTCCTTTCCAATGTCAATTTTTTGCACCATACCCGAGATCAAATACAATGTGTCTGTCCAAAGTATGGAGATCTGATTAATCGTACCAGAACAGATTTACTATAGCAAACCGGGTAATATAATGATTACCTCCAAAATATATGATAAACCTGCAATTTTTGGTTTACTAACCTTCTTGTCTAAAAAAACGGCAGTATGGTTATTTTTGGTGCACTTTATTCACCAGCGCTTGTCCCCGGGCTAGCTCGTTCTTTGAATAAAGCCCCTACGCAACCCTCCGGCAGCACAAAGCACCGCTATATGATAGTTTTCAGGGGGGGACTCATTAATACAAACAACGCGCGCGTCAATCAGTATATTGCGCACGCGTTGTTTGCCAGAAAATGCCCATAAGGTCGGTTTACCCGGGTGAATAAAGCACGGCCCCCATACCCTCTGTCAGGGCCAGACACGAAAGCTTTCCGTCCGGTTCATCAAAAAAACAGGTCAGAATAAAAAGATTTCTTTTTAATCCCCTCTTAAACCGCTGCAGCATTAGTTCATCCAGATTACTCAACGTTTCCAGCGCCATTCCCGTGCCCTTGATCACCAGGGTATATCTGCCATCCGATTGTTTTAAAAAGCGTATACTGCACCGGGGGTTTCCCTTTTTTTCCCGGGAAAGTTGGTCAATCATGCCCAAGTAACTTTTTGCCACTTTCAGTGCATCCCCCTTACTGGGCAAGCGAGGGCCTATAGCCGGAATATCGTTAAGGAACGTTAATGCAACATCATTCGTTTGGTATATTTTCACGATAAGCAACCCTCCCCGGCAAATTGACCCCGGGTCTAAAAAGACATGGACTAATCAAAATTCAATTTGAAGTAAATCCATGACATTCTGGATCCGGTTAAATATGCAATAAGTATCCGAGCCGGCAAAAAGCAAACCTACGGCCCTGTTATCCTGATCCAATATGAGAGAGCCACTGTCTCCGGGCTTGCAAACCAGATCAGAAACCACCTGATCACTGAACCAGCCCGCCTCTTCGTCGGAGAGATCGACCTTTAAAGTTACCCCCCTGGCTGTGATTTCACCACTGGTAACTCCGCTTGACCGGCCGCTTTTTTGTACCACCACGCCTTCTTTAATTTCACCTACGCCCGCAACCCGCCCGATTTCAAGTATTCTGTCGTCTATCACACCGGGGCTGACCGGTTTAGCCACAGCACAGTCCACCATGTTCGCAGAACGGGTAAGTTTGTAAAGCCTTAATTCATACGAGGGACGTATAATTTTAATAATACTGTTGCCGATACCGGCCGCCTTTGCCGCCACAGAGCACTCCGGCTGTTCATATTCCCTGACCAAAGGAATAAACCTGTATAATTCCGCAACCTTATCAGCATCTCTGCCGCCGTCATAAGGGCCGGGTTGTAACCCTATATTGAAAAACTATCGCCGGGGGACAATTGCTTTTGGACCACAGGCATTACGTTATACAGGATAATCACTTTGCCGGTCATTTTAACCAGCTGATTCTGACTAAATATCAAATCCAGTCCAAACTTTTCAATGACTTTTGCGCTGATTTTTTCGCCTTCCTCAAGCACAATGATTTTTTTAACGTATCTTTCCAGAAAGGCCCTATCAATGTCGCTGGCATCCAGCTCCAGCCTCATGTTGTTAATTTTGCCGATATCCTCCTTAATTCGTTGGAGATCAGACATTTGGGCCTGCAATTTATTCAGCCGGTCTGACAACAGACCGGCCTCTTTTTTCAATATGGCACTGGTATCCAAAAACATTTCCTCCGAAATAATTCCTTTGAGTTTATCCAAATACAGAGTTTGCTGCTGCCGCTTGATACCGGCAAGGTCAGCTTCCAATTTTTTTGTTTTAGCGGTTATGTTTTCATCATTAGCAACATTTTGTTTAAATTCCTCAATCAGTTGGTAATGAAATGAAACCCCTTCGGCCATATGCCGGATGTCATTGACAATGAAATCAACCAGTTTTTTTTCCTGGATATAATGACTGGAGCACCCGCTGCGGCCAAACCTGTTATACCGGCCACAGATGTAAGATTTTCTCCTGTATACATGACATGTGCCGCAAGCCGCGCAAACAATGAAACCGGTGAATAGATGCGGTTGACCGGCCATGTTTTGTCTTGGGCCGCCCCCTTCCTGCCACCGCTTCATTCGCACCTTTTGAGCCAGTTCCCACACATCCCTGGTAATAATGGCTTCGTGGGTGTCCTGCACGACAATCCATTTATCTTGATTTTTTCGCCTGGTTTTGCGTGATTTGAAGCTGACCTTTTCGCTAACCCCCTGCACACTGTCGCCGCAGTATACCCTGCTGGTAATAATCCTCCGAATGTGCTGTTCATCCCAACGGTCGGATTTTGGTTTATTGATATATCCTTTCTCTTCGCTGGGTGTTGGAACACCCTGGTCTTGAACGTAATTCGCCAATGCCCGGTACCCCCATCCTTTTATGTATAGGTCAAATATTTTCCGGATGATCTCACGGTAGCGCTCATCCACTACTAATTTATTTTTTTCCACTTGTGACTTTTGGTACCCAAAAGGCGGTCGCCCCAAAAACTCTCCGTTCTGCATCTTTTTTTTCAAGTTGTAACGAACTTTTTTACTTATGTCCCGGGCATAGTGTTCATTGTACCAGGTCTTAATGCCAAGGATTCCGTCATCGTCTCGGAAACTGTCATAATTATCCGTAAGTATTATCAGCCGAATATTTTTTTCAGCCAGAAAATTAATATATGTCAAAGTCTCTGCGTTGTTGCGGCCTAACCGTGAAAGGTCCTTTATTACAACCGCTTTGATACAGCCGGCATTAATATCATCGGTCATTTTCATCAGCCCCGGCCGGTCAAAATAAACTCCCGAAAGATCGTTATCTACATACAATTTAAATTGGCCCAACCCGTTCTCCAGTACATACCCTTTCAGTAAATCACACTGCGTTTCAAGACTTTCATCACGCTCACCGTTTTCATTCACAGACAGACGGGCATATATGGCCACCATCCTTGCATCAGCAACAGCAGTCATAGAAACCTCCCAAAATATTTAATTTACTTTCCTTTAATTTGTGAACTACGCAGCGCCTGGTTATTTAAAACATGTTTCAGCTTTCGATACGCCAGGAACACCAGCATATCACTTATATTCTTGTCACCGCACATAATTGAAATATGTTCTTGATTTTCCACGATTTGTACAGCCTTTTTATTCGCCATTTCAACACCTCCTGTCATACAATATGCGTAAACTAGATTGAAAATAAGTTGTCCTGTAATGAAACAAAATTAAAACCCCCGGAATAATTAATTCCGGAGGCTTAATTTATGCACCTAATTAACTTAATTAGGCATTAATTCTTTTAGTGCTATTTCGAATTCTTCCATAGTCTTTGATTTGACCGCCCGCCGAAGAATTCTTTTAAGCAAGTCTTTGTCATTAACTGCAGACAGGCTTTCTTTAATCCAGTTCGGCCTTTGGCCGGTGTTCTCTTCAAGAGTTTCTATTATGGATTCAACAATACCTTCGCCAAGATACTTAGCTTTCCATTCTTCCCGGATGCCGTCAAACAATGGTAGATTTTCTATTTTAATCACCTCCAGCACCTTTAGAATTAAATCTTTGGGAAACCTCAACGAAGACAAAGCAGCCAACGCAACGTACAAAACATCCCTGTCGCTATCGGATTCGACTTCTTCATCAAACCGCCGGGCGCATGTCTCAAGGACTGCTTCAGGCGGATCTTCCTGTTTCATTAGTGGAGCCAAAGGCAACAGCTCCACAGGTCCTTTATACAGAAAGTCCTGGCCAGGCATGTCTTGTAAATTTAACTGTCGGTAGTTAAATTCCACCACCGTTAATTCCAGGCAATCTATAGCGTAACGTCCATCCTGCCGTCTATCGCTGCCGGTAAGGTTAATTACCACCGGATAAACAGGCCTTTGGTGCCGCCGGTGGTGCATGGCTACATATTCCAGCAAGCGCCTGGGCATTTCCTTATCCGGACGGGCCTGAAACTCCACCAGCATTATGTATTCGTAGCCATCTTCATTAATTTTGTACAGCACATCTGAGCTGCGCTGCACTGCCACCGCTTCTTTGTCGGCATCCCGAACAGCCTCTACCGACACTTCAATACCCCGGACAAAGGCTGCGATTTGTTGACTATACCGCCCGGCCAAGGCCTTGATAATTAAATCATACTCGGCCAAGGACATCATCCCTTCTAAATTTAATTATAGCATAAGAAAACTATTAGCTAGAAACTGTATTTCATGTAGCTACAATTTTTCCAACCACCTCGTTCCTAACTGCCGCCATATCGGGAGCTTGGGCTAATTGCAAACCCGTCCACCTTCTCCCGGATCTGCGCGGGTGTATACTTCCCGCAATCAGTTTCAACAAAAACCTCTCCGCCATCATCACTCACATAAGAAGCATCCGGCACAACATCACCGCCCCCGGCATAGACCTTATTTTCAATTTCCAGCGCGTCACCGGTACGCCAAGACTCCCGCTCACTTCCGGAAAGATTAAAATAAACATCATTGGTCCGCACCTGGTGCACCACCTCATTTGCCTTGCCCGGATGAGTAAAAACAATACTCCTATCCAACCCAGGCCCCTCGGGGCCGGTGGCCCAACGTTTGCCCTTATTGTCCAAGCTGTACACCCTAATATCCATACCGGGTTTTTCCCCGGCAACCGTATGCTCAGTAAGATAACCCGCCTTTTCAAGCTGCTTTAATCGTTCCTCGCAGGTCCTTTCCTTGGCATTTGGCCAATAGGCTTTTTTCACTTGTTCGAAAGACAGCACCCGGCAGCGGGTCAGGTCGGTAAGAGTAGCTTGATCCCGTTCAGTCAGCTGTTTGGCTTTGGTAATACGTGCGATAAAAACCACCTCCATTCAAATTCCACAGCGTCGTGGAGTTTGAGTATAAACGCATCCCCACCACTAAAAGGGCGAAGCCCCAAAGGGGGTCCGGGGGAAAAATTCCCCCGGCGGGGGATAGGGGATTCTAAGGGGAAAGGGGGCAGCGCCCCCTTTCCCCTTACGCGCCGCAGCGGTAACGTTGGGGCGCGGGAGCAGGCCGGGTGAGTGCGAAGCACGAACCCCGAAGGCCAAGGCGGCAGGGGCGAAGCCCCCTTGCCGAGCGAAGCGAAGGTGCCGCCGAAGGCCGGAGCGCCGCCTAGAGTCCGTGCGAACGATAGTGAGCTACGGACTATTGGCGGGGGGACTGCTCCAACTCCAACGGGCAATGCCGCAAGGCGGTCATTGCCCGTTGGAGAAATACTGCAACAGCGCGGGCTAAAGTGTACCAGTGCCTCGAAGAACGGATACGAAGAAAGCACCCGAAGCGAAGCGGGGGGCTGCACTTCGAGGTAGAACTTCGAGGCGCTAAATACAATAACTGCCTCACATGGCAGTTATTGTACCGCTATAAATTTACTTCTACTGCTTCACCAAAGCTATCCCAGATACCATTCTTTACCAAAATAACCTGTTTTTTATTGCCCGGTACGCTGGAATTTTCATTGGCTTCTACACCAATATTTTTGTCTTGGACCAATTTCAGCTTAGCAATATTTACAAATTTTGCAATTGTATTAACTGGTTCCGGACTCTGTTCCGGAATTTCCGGCTCCGGCAGCGGCAGTTGTTCCAGCCGGTCTTTTTCGGCTTTGTAAATCAGGTAGGAATGATTGGCCAGCATGGCCAGCTGCCCGCGCCTGATGATCACCGATTTGCCCGGGGGCATGGCTTTAAAAAGATTCGGGTGCAATAAAGGCACCTCTATTTCGGTGTTGTTCTTACCCACGGTGTTTCGCTGGTTGTTTCCGCTTTGTATCAGACCACTGGTCATGGTTTTGTTTTCGCTCCAGCTCGTGACGGTATGCAGTACTGTACCGGTATATTGCGAAAAGAGTTCAGCGTCAGCCGGGGTGTCGGCATTAAAAATGATTTTGGTCCTGGTGTTCACCTGGATGGTGTTTACAAAGTCGTCACCCACCGCCTGCAGGTCACCCATAGCCTGGTTTGCCAGTATCAAGCTGTAGTTGGCGCTCCGCACTTTTGAGATAACGTTCCGGAACGCCTGGCAGGCCATGTTCTGAAATTCGTCTATGGCTATGATTACAGGTCGGGACTGGGGCGTTCTAAAGGCCGCCAAATATTGCAGGTCCTGAGCGATCATTTTACCCAGGGCCGAGCAAGCCTCCGGTGCCAGGGCGGACTTGAGGTCGAAGTACACTACGTCCCCGCGCTGCATTATTTTTGCCAGGTCAATATCAGGCCTGGCTGAGTTGATCTGCCCTAACTCGCTGTACGGGGTCAGCGCGGCGGTCAGGCCCTTGATCTGGTTTTCATCGACATTTTGGCCGGTTAGTTGGAAAACCAAACCCGGGTTTTGAAGTATACTGTGTATGTCGGCCAGGGTATATTTCACTCCCCGGGCATCCAGCGCCGTCAAAAGCGGGATGAATGTCGCCTGCTGCACATAGCTATAGAACTTCGCCTCACCGTGGAATACCAGCTCTAATGCTGTCATTATACGCTCCACTTTACCCAGGGCAGTACCGCTGGCCAGCGGGTTGTAAGTGTTTGTTTTTTCCCGCGGGTCCAGGGTGAAAATGTAAAACTTTTTGCCGTTTGCCCTGGCTTCCCGGGCTAATAGTTGGATGGCCTGCCGGTCCTCTTTGAAGTCGATGACGACCAGGGATGCACCTTTGCGGACGGCTTGCGTGCAAAGGGGTGTAACACCAAAAGCGGTTTTACCGGTGCCGGAGCCGCCCATGATGTGAATGTGCTCCGTTATGCTCGCAGCCGGTACGGTTAAGGGCCGCAGTTTATCGTCCAGGCCGAGGAAGTACCGGTCTTCCGGGGTATTGACCAGGTACTTGTTGATGTCGAATTGTATTTTTTTGAATCGTATTTTCCGGATGTCCCGGTGGTCGCCGGTGTCTTTTTTAAGCCGCTTTGCCCAAATGGCAATCACGCTGGCCAGGGCCATAATCCCCAGGATGCTGTTTAGATATAGCCAGAGGGTAAGCACTCCCGGGTTGGACAGTTTGTCCACGTCAAACAGCCAGGCCCGGGCGACGAACAGCGGGTGGTGCCAGTACCAGGTAGCCAGGCTCAAATCAGGTGACTTGGGAAAATGCTTCAATCCTTCGGCGTATGCTATGATATATGCCGCGGCAGTACCCAAAAGCAAAACATCTAGAATATACAGGATCAGCAGCGCCAACAATACCAGGACGGCCAGCGCAGGCCAGCGGTATTTTGCAGGGAGCTGTAGGAACCGGTCACGAATTTTCTCCAGCATGCATTCAGCACCTCACTGCTTTTATTGCTGCGGGTATTCCGCAGCCTGGAATTTTACTGGTATACTGCCCCAGGCTTTTGTCATATTCATAGGCGCTTCCGGCCAATCTAAGCCAGCCGTCTTTATATATCCCTCGTTTTCCTACCCTAAGACCTGCGTCAATTGAGTTAACCTTTGCATCTATAGCCTGTTGCCGTTCCATGTATGGGTCATATGTGCCACAGGTGAATTTCTTTCTGCCAGCTCCCCGCCTTGCTCCACCGTGACCGGCAGCCGGTGGTATGTTGTATTTTTTGCGAAAGGATCTGAATGTCCTTACGGATACATCCAGCTCAGCAGCTATTTCCCGGTCTGTTTTTCCTGCCTGCAACAGTTCAAATACCCTGGCCAGGTCAATATTTTTTTGCGGCCTGCCGCGTTTCTTTTTTGCAGCTTGATTATGGGGCATACAAAGCTTCACACCCTTCCGTTCCGCTTCTTTCTCAGTCTGCCGAACCGTTACTTTTTACTGATTCTGTGTTAAAATTTCTTGATAGACTTTACTGTTGATGCTGTTTGGATTCAGCCAACAACTCACTGGCTGGGATGCCGAAGAATTGTTCAAGGCGTTGAGCTACTTCCCATGAGGGGTTACGACGACCAGACTCTATATTACTTAGATGCCCAGGGCTAATTTTTAAAATCTTTGCAAGTTGCTCTTGGGTAAAACCTTTTGTTTGTCGCAGGTAGATTAACTTAACCATAAATACCTCCATAAACTTTTCTTTGAGAAAAGCCCTATACTTGTTATACTTTTCCCTAAGAAAAGTATCAAGGGGTTGATTATAATTTTTTCTCGTGATAAATTCTCATATCGCCTAAAAGAGCTCAGAAAATCTAGAAGTGTAAAACAAAAAGAGCTTGGCCAAATTGTGGGGTTAGCAGAATCGGCTATCAATAATCTTGAGAATAAAAGAAGATCCCCTAGTATAGAAATTGCCGTTGCCCTAGCCGACTTCTTCGACGTCTCCCTGGATTACCTGGTGGGCCGCTCCGACGATCCCCGCCGGCATTAAACCGAAAGGAGAACCAATATGGACAACGACAAATTTCAAGAGTTAGTGCTCCAACAATTTCAAACCATGGACAAAAGATTTCAATCTATGGACAAGCAATTTCAAGCCATAACAGAAGAACTCCAAGCCCTAAAAGAAGGCCAAACTCGCATGGAAACCCGCATGGACAAGCTTGAAAAATCCCAGGACATACTGGCCACAGAAGTTATGTCACTTATATCTAAAACGAATGAAATTGACACCAAATTAACCAAGCTGGCCATACGCGTCGAAAACGCAATCGAACCTCAAATCAACGCCTTATTTGAAGGACACAAGCAACACACTGAACAACTAACCCGCATTGAAGAACAGGTCAGCAAGCATGACGAGTACATTTTGAAGCGGATTAAATAGCTGTAATACAACAATCTCAATTCATGTAAAGTGACTTAATCAATTCTATCTTACGCTCGGCCTCCGGGCTATCCGGCCCCCTGGTTTGCGCTTTTTTCCGGCCTGCTTGTCCACCGGGCGAGGCCCTTTTGGGTTGTTGCTGTGGCTGCCCGGGCAGGAGAACGTAATCATCCCTTAGCGCAGCAATAAGAAAGCCCGGAGCATTTCGGGTTTGAACGCTTCCGAGCATTTGGATTTTCTCCTTCACTTTTTCTCTACCGTATTCATCGACAAGCTTTCGAAGCAGCACCGTAGGTATCTTTACACCGCAGGCTTTTTCCGCTTGCTGCTGAAGTTCTTTGATGTTGTTGTCTGGTTCGCCAGCAGGTGAGCTTTCGGGAATACTATCCTCTCGACATTTTTCGACAGTCGTTCCTTCAACAACAACAGTATCTGTAGTATTCTCTGTTGTATTCTCTGTATAGATAGTATGCGACTTTGGGGCAATCTTGTTTGCACGATTCGTACATTCTAGATTGCCCCTTTCGGGCATACTAGAATGTTCACTCTCGTCTTCCATATTTGGCGAATTTGGACCATTTGGATCAGAATTTTTAAATTTCCTGTAATATTCGCTTAAACACTCTGCCAATCTCTCCAAATCAAGCCGATAATATAATCGCGCTGGCTGCCCCCGGCGCTGCTCATGTAATATTCCTTTTTCAACCAGTTTTTTTCTAGCCGTTTCTTGCTCTTTTCTTGACAGGCCAGTTTCTTCGTACCATTCGGATTGAGTTTTATAAATCCATTCATCGTTGCCACGACCGGTCCAGTAGAGTAATTGCGCTAAAAACACACAAGCCGTAACGCTCTTTAGCATTTTAGCGACGTCCGGATGATAAGCCACCGGCTTGTCCATCAGTAGACCAAAAATAATTGCTTTGCTTTGATCAGTCACCAGGGTGAACCTCCTTGATTCTCTTTGAAAAATAAAAAACAACAAAGCTTTACGCCTTGTCATCAATTGCCCCAAGTGATAAAATACTTCTCGAAAGCTGGTTTCCAACCGGCTTTCAGCTATTTTTACGGTTTTTCAATATAGGGTCACAGCCGCCGGGCTGTAATATTGGGTCACCGATACCGGCCCTTCCATCTTTTCCGTCACTTCCGTTTGCCAGAATATGATTATTAGATAGAATCAGCTTCTCACCTGTTTTTCGGTCCTTAACCACGGCGCCAAAGGTGCCTGCAGTTATTTTATAGTGTCCAATACTGCTGCCCGGTACGGCAGGTCGCACTTTTTGCGGGCGCTCCAGCAATTTAACCCGGCCAATCTCAATCACATCGGTTTCCAGGCCTTTTACTTTACCCGGCACCCTGTGATCCCGGTGCAAAGCTCCGACCGGCAGCTTTTTCTCAACAAATACTATAATAGCGGGCTTATCGGTTCTGGTCATGCCAACCCGCTTATATCCAACACCCACACCCCTTACGTTAGGTAAACCAAGTATATGGTGGCGCACTTTTTCCAGGGTGCGATAATGCCTATCCATATCACTCCCTCCTTTGCTGATGCCATTTTATGCACGGGAAGTAAAAATGGTTACCATGGTTAATAAGGGGATCGCGGAACGCCAAGCCTGTGTTTACCTCGCGTTTCCATGCCGCCGATACCTTCGAAGCCCGTTATGGTGCCGGTAATTACATCTTTAAGAGGAATTGGATCATAAATAGAGGTGTAAGCTACTTTTTCAACTACAAAAACCGGATCAAATGCATGAATAAGCACTCTTTGAGGCGAACTGGCAAAATTTGCCCCAGCCTCTAAAATTGCCTCATAATGACTTTGGCAGGCCCCGGCAAATATCACCAGATCATCCCTGCTTTTTTCATAACGGCGCGCTGCCTTAACCGCATTAACAAAATTTAAAGAATTATAGTAATTGTTTATATCTGAAAAATCTTTTGTACCCTTTTTAAAGCCGTCATGCCCTGTTAATACCAATAAATCCGGACGGTGCTCTTGCAATAAGTCAAAAATTTTTTCCGCCTGCTCACGTTCGGAGATTTTATATCCGTCAGCCGGTATGCTTAGCTGGCGATAGGTGGTCATGCAAAGATCCAGGTATTCGCCGTCGCCGTCCACATGCAAAACTCTGCCCGGAATATCGAAGCTCTCCACCTCAACTGGTGATTTATGAGCTTCCACAGACCGCATTAATTGTCTTTCCCGTTCCTGTTTGCGCCGCATAAATACCCGCCGCATCGCCTCGTGGTTTTTAACCATAGCCATGCGCCAGTAATCGGCCACTTTAGCTGATTCAATTTTTTCCAAATCTTCAATTGGGGCAGTTGCACAAAGGCGCATATCAAGTCCGTTTAAACGTGCCATCTTTTTATCATTGTCTTCGACAATATCCATTATTTTAAAGTAGATATCCAGCCCGTAAGACTTTCGCCCAACCACATCACCAACTTTTAATTCTCCCATAGGCAAGCTCCTCCAACTTTTTTTCCATACTATGACTATTCCGGCTCAAGATGTGAGTCAACATAGAAACTTTTTTGGGCATTTAGCATAATCTGGAATAACCTGGCAAATAATTCGAAAGGGGCCGTGGATATGATTGTGGCTATAATACCGGCCAAGAACGAAGCGAAAAACCTTAAAAAGGTTATCATGAAATTGCCATTGGATTCCATTGATTTAATTATTCCGGTACTAAACGGTTGTACTGATGATTCATTAGAGGTTTTGAAACAATTAAACTGCCCTGTACTGGCACCGGTTATCTTTAAAGAATCTCTGGGGATTGACGTCCCCCGTGCCATAGGTGCAATAATTTCAAAAAAGATGAACGCCGAAGGGTCTCTTTTTGTGGACGGAGATATGCATGGAGTTGAAACGGAGGTATTAAAGAATTTAATTCAAGCGGTTAAATACCGGGATACCGATTTAGCCCTAACCAATTGTTACCCTGATTATATTAGCACCCAATTAAGCCCAACTGCGGCAAGTCTGATTGAAATGCGGAAAGATCTGAACCGCCATCTAAAACTATTTGATAAAATCAGCTCAGCTACACCTTCTCATGGTCCCCATGCAGTATCGAGAAAATTGCTTAAACTGGCTACACCATACGATTTCTCGGTACCGCCTCTCTTATTGTCAAAATCAGCCGAGGCCAACCTAAAGGTAGCGGTCGCAGCTGAAATACCTCACCTGTTGCTTGGTTCCACGTTAAGGAGCTATGATCACGTTGATAAAATTGCTGAAACAATTATTGGAGATTGCCTTGAAGCACTGACCAGGCAGAACGGAAGACCGGGAAACAGAGTCAAGGAGGGAAAGGCATACATCGGATACAATAAAGAAAGGCGCTTTGACCTTCTTGAACAATTTGAAAAGGGAGAGATCAAGCATAACTTTTTTTAGATATAAAAATACGGCCAACGAACAAGCTTCAAATAAATGGGAGCTTGTTCGTTGGCCGGCAGTTCAATTAATATGCGGCTATAAAAAAGGTGCTGTTAGTTTTACCTGCTTGTCCACTTTCGTTTTGCATTATTAATACCATTACTTTGTGTGTTTATCAGCAACGCTGGATGCGCCGTAAGCCTCAGGTTTAATTTTTGCCTGAAACCCGCTGCCGGTTACCATACCCACAACTTCTTTAATTAAACTTTTTGTTTCCCCTTGTAAACCAACATCAATATGAATTTCCACCTGTAATTCCGCAAAGCCGCTTTCTGAAAAAAACTTCGCTATTTGCCCGCCTAATTCAAGACTTAAGGCTGTTTCATAAAAAACCTTCTGCCTGATGCTTTTAATTTTTCGATGTTTTATTTTGCGGTAATAATACCTTGCTCCTTTACCCAGCCGGTGCACCACAACGGCAGTAATAAAACAAGTTTCTTCCCTGACCATGGAATCCGTGCCGATAATAATTTTATACGATGATAAAGGCAAACCTTTGATATATTCAGTTATGTCCTTCATCATTTTATCAAAGGAAAGCCTCCCTTTTGAGGGGCTGATAAAGACCAACAGGTCCATCTCCTTTTTGTTACAGTTACTTGCGACGGGTATATATATTAGCCAGTAGAGCGAATTCCCCCAGGTCCAAAGTTTCTCCCCGGCGCGAGGGATCTATTCCCGCCTCGTTGAGCATACCCAACCAGTCTTCCCTGGAAAGTTGCTTATCTACTCCACCAAGCGCATTAAGCAAAGTTTTACGCCTTTGCTGGAACGCCGCTCTTACCAGAACAAAAAAATTATCCCTGTTTAAAACGCTAACAGGAGGACCATCCCGTACATCAAGGCAAACAACCGCCGAACCGACTTCAGGCTTCGGAATAAATACCGTTCGGGGAACCCTGAATGCTGTTTCCACGCTGGCATAATAATTAACAGCAACGGTCAGCACCCCGTATTCTTTGCTTCCCGGCATTGCCGCCAGCCTGCGGGCTACCTCCTCCTGAACCATGATTACAATTCTGCCGACATTAAAACTATTTTCAAGAAAGTGCATAATTAATGGTGAAGTTATGTAATACGGCAGATTGGCAACTATTTTATAACGCTCAACAGGACCGGAGCACTCCCCGACCAGCCGGTTAAAATCAATTTTTAAAGCATCTGCTTCGATTATCGTTACATTATCATATTCGGAAAGTGTTTCCTCCAGAATAGGCAACAGGGTGCTGTCAATTTCCACTGCTATAACCCTGCCCGCCTTTTCCGACAACCTGCGGGTGAGGGAACCGAGACCTGGACCAATTTCAACTACTGTATCTGTTGGTTTAAGACCAGCAACCTCAACAATTTTTTTAATTATATTATCATCAATAAGAAAATTTTGTCCAAAACCTTTTTTTATTCTGAAATTATATCGACCCAGCAAATCCCGGACTAAACCCGGTGTCAGGGAACCCATATGTCTCCTCCGCTTCATTTTTTACACTACCTATTATATTAACCGATTTAAACCTTAAGTCAAAAAAAGAGGGGTTTTTTTACCCTCTTTTTTAATTCAGCAAGTAAACTTTTACATTTCGCCTGCCCCAACTTAATGCCTGGCTTCTGCTATCCATAAACACGTCAATTCTATTCCCCTTGATTCTACTACCTATATCCGCCGCCTGGCAGTACCCGTAACCCTCAACATACATTTTGCTGCCCAGTGGTATTACCGAGGGGTCCACCGCGGCCACCCCCACCCTTGGTGCAATACCGGTGTGAGTGTTTCTCCCTGTATGGGTGTATGCAGTCGCTACCATGTTTAACGCTTTGGAAAACCTGATCTGGTGGCCGCCCCGGGAAACTGTTTGAAGCGTTCCCAACCTGATAACCCTGTCTACAGGCTGCTGAACGATATTGCTGGCCAACAGTCGTTTTTCTGTTTCCCTGCCGTTTTTGAAAATAATTTCCCATTTTTTAACCGCTAAGCCCTGGCTGCCCTCTCGAACAACCTTGACTACACCCCTAACCAGGTTGTTATCTTGTTCACGTTTGATCTTATTTGGTATCGGAACTTTTTCTTCAATAATTCCGGTAGTGATTTTATCCACCTGTATATCCATACCTTTCTTAACCGGTTGATCAACTGCGGGATTGACGATATCAAGTTTACTTAATGTTATTGCGTTTTCTTCCAGCACCTCATCCACAGTAGCGGCAGCAGTGATCACCTTCAATTTGTTATCCGCTACCTGTAAAGTAACCGGCACAGCCTTCCTTACCGTTACAGTCATATTATCTTCCAACTTTTCTGTCAACCCGGGATAAACCCTGTCCTTTTCGCCCAACCTGACGTCATTCTCATTAAGCAGACTGTTAACGTCAGAAGCAAAAGTTTTTACTGTAATCTGTTTTCCGTCTACCACAAGGTTTATACTTTTTTTGGAAGCATTATAGGTTAGCAAGATCACGGTCGAAAGAATGAAAACCGCCGCAACAGCCGCTACACGCCTCACAGCAAAGTTGGCGGCTGACGCATTACTTACCATTTTTTGATTAATGCTCATTTTTACCTCCTCAAGGGTACCGACAACAGACCAACTGCCCAGCTTAAATCTTTGGTGCACTATAGACTGGCAATTTAAATTATTCGCCAAGTTGCAGCTTGTTTCCTGCCGGTATATTTTTTTATTTTTTCCAACTCCTTCTATATATATGAAGAAGGTTTATAAAAATGTTCATTCCTTGGGAGATTTTAAAACAAAACAGCCGCCCCGGGGCGGCCATAATTAATGATAAACTAAAACTCTATTCCCTTCTGGGCAGGTATACCGGCAGCATAAGGGTGTTTTACCTCGCGCATTTCCGTAACCAGGTCGGCCAATTCCACCAGCTCTTCAGCCACGTTTCGCCCGGTAAGCACCAAATGCATCCCGGGCGGTTTGGATCTAATTACATCAATAACGTCCTTTAATTCCACCAGCCCGTATGATAACGCGTAATTTATCTCATCCAGGATCACAAGGTCATGCTCGCCTGCACGTACAGCCTGTGCGGCTTCAACCAATGCCTTTTGGGCAGCGGCCCGGTGTGCTTCCAGCCCGTCACCGCCGGTATCTTTTATAAAACCCTCTCCCATTTGGCGCATCTCAAAATTTGGCCCTAATTTTTCCGCAGCAATTAATTCACCATATTTCCAACCGCCTTTAATAAACTGCAGCACCAGCACCTTCATCCCCTGCCCCCAGGCGCGCAGGGCCATACCTAAAGCCGCGGTTGTTTTTCCCTTGCCGTTACCGGTAAAAACCAGCACCAGTCCCTTTGTCTCCTTGGCCAACCTTAACCCCCCATTCTTATTTAATAATTTATTGAGATTGCTTCGTCGCTTCGCTCCTCGCAATGACAAACTATATTTTCATCCCCATCTGATGCCCGGCATTGTGGCCTACCCTGAAAATTGTGGTTCTATTTTAAACAGTTTAATGGCGTTGGAAGTGGTATTTTGGGCTATCTCTTCCAGGCTTACCCCGCGCAGTTCTGCAATATGCTCGGCAACATAGCGGACAAAAGCCGGCTCATTGCGGCGGCCCCGGCGGGGCTCGGGCGCCAGGTAAGGACAGTCGGTTTCAATCAGCAGGCGATCCAGCGGCACCCGGACGGCAATTTCTTTTAATTTAACGACGTTTTTAAAAGTAACCGGCCCGGCCAGTGAAATATAAAAGCCCATTTGCATACATTCCCTGGCCATCTCCCAGCTGCCGCTGAAACAGTGCATCACCCCGCCCGCCTTACTTATGCCGTCTTTACGCAGTATGTCCAGCAAATCGCCAAAAGCGTCCCGCACATGAATAATTACCGGCATATTTAATTCCCGAACCAGGGCCAGCTGTTCCCGAAACACCTTTTGCTGTATTGGTCTCGGGGATAGGTCGCGGTAGTAATCCAGGCCCATTTCCCCCAGAGCAACCACTTCCGGCCGGCGGGCCAATTCAGCCAGCCTGGCCAGGTAGTCCGCGGGAACGTCCTCCGCATCGTGGGGGTGAATACCCACAGAGGCCCGTAAACCCGGCCGGTTTTTCACCATAGCTACAGATTTTTCCGATGAATTAATATCAAAAGCTATACATAATGCGCGGGTAACACCGGCATCAGCCATCCGGTCAAACACGTCTTCCAAATCGCCTGCAAACTGTTCGTCGTACAAGTGCGTATGGGTATCGAACAGCTCCAATGACATTTATTCAGCCTCCAAGGTCGCAGGATCAATACGCGGGAATAAGGGCTCGCCGCGCTTCAGGACCGTGCCCGGAGGCAATTTGCCCCATTGCAGGGAATCCCAGCCCTGCAGGTCAGGGCGATCTTCTATCCCCAGCAGCGGCCAAGCCCGGACCGGCAATCCCGGCATAAACGGCGTAATCATCACCGTAGTTATACGCAGCACTTCAGCCACATTGTATAGAACGGTATTCAACCGGCCTTGTTTTTCGGGGTCTTTGGCCAGCGCCCAAGGGGCCGTTTCTTCAAGGTACTTGTTGGCCCTGCCTGCCAGTCGCAGTATTGCCGCCAGTGCGTTGGAAATCTCCCTGCGGTCCATGCATTCTTCCACGGCCACAGGGGTCTTTTCCGCCAGTCCTATAAGCTCGGTGTCAGGGCCCTCCGGTGCACCTGGCGCCTCCAGTCGTCCTTTAAAATACTTGTTCGCCATGGCACAGGTACGGTTGAACAGGTTGCCGAAATCATTGGCCAGGTCCTGGTTGATTCTGTGCACCAGGGCCTCCTCCGAGTAATAGCCGTCAGCGCCAAAAGGCAATTCCCTTAGCAAATAATACCTGATGGCATCCACGCCATATTTGTCAATAAGCACCAGGGGGTCCACCACATTACCCTTGGATTTGCTCATTTTACCGCTCTCCAATAACAGCCAGCCATGCCCCACAACCTGCTTGGGCAGCGGCAAGCCTACAGCCATAAGAATTATCGGCCAGATAACGGTGTGAAAGCGTACAATATCCTTACCCACAAGGTGAATATCCGCAGGCCAGTACTTTTGATACAGTTCATCATTTTCTTCCCCGTAACCCAGTGCGGAGATATAATTGGTCAAAGCGTCAACCCAGACGTAGATAACATGTTTTGGGTCGAAGGGCACCGGAATGCCCCAATCAAAAGTAGTTCTCGAAACGCATAAATCTTCCAGCCCGCTTTTAATAAAACTGATCATTTCGTTGCGCCGGGAAACCGGCTGGATAAACTCCGGGTTGTCTTCGATGTGTTTGAGCATCCTGTCTGCATACTTTGACATTTTAAAGAAATAGCTCTCTTCCCTCAGCAGTTCCACCGGCCGCCCGCAGTCCGGGCAATTGCCTTCTTCAAGCCGGCCTTCCGTCCAAAAGGTTTCACAAGGGGTGCAATACCAACCTTCATAACCGGACTTGTAGATATCACCCTGGTCATATAGCTTTTGAAAAATCTTTTGCACCACACGCTTATGTCTTTCCTCGGTGGTCCTGATGAAATCATTGTTACTGACGTCTAATTTTTGCCACAAATATTGGAAGCCGGCTACTATTTTGTCGACATATTCCAGGGGCGTTTGTCCTCTTTCCCGGGCTGAACGCTCTATTTTTTGGCCATGTTCATCGGAACCGGTCAAAAACCAGACATCATAGCCGGTAAGCCTTTTATACCTGGCCATAGCATCAGCGGCCACTGTAGTGTAGGCGTGGCCAATGTGCAAATTGTCGCTGGGGTAATAAATAGGTGTTGTAATGTAAAAAGTCTTCTTGTCAGCCATGATAAACTCCTTCCTGTCCTGAAAAATTGTGTTTTGAGGGCCGGTGGTCCCCGCCGCGCGCTGCGTAAATTTCCCTTACTGTCATTGCGGGCGTAGCGAGATTGCCACGTCGCTTCGCTCCTCGCAATGACAGACCAACTATATTTTTATCCTCTGCTGGTGCCGCGTTAGCAACATGGATGTCTACAAGTTAAATTAAAAAAGCCCCTGGAAACCCAGGGGCGGGATGATCCGCGGTACCACCCTTATTTTGCCCTATCCTAATCCAGGATAAAGCCTTTGCAAGACACGGGGAACGTAAATTCCCGATATCCCAAGCCTGGTAACGGTGCTTAACCCGGTACGGCCTAATTAAACGGCAATGGCGTTTGTTCAACCGACGGCTCAGAAGCCATATTCAATCCGTGCTGCCGGCGGGTTCTCACCTTGCCCCGCTCTCTGAACGGATCCTCCGGATCTACTCTTCTTCTTCATCGCCTTTGACAAAAAAATTTTAAATTAAAACCTATATCTTGTCAAGTTTTCCCTGAAACTTAAACTTTTATGCATAATTAACCAGAATTTCTCAAAAAAACGTTGACTTTTAATTACATCATTGGTACCATTTACTTGTGTATTAAAATCAGTTTATGTCGAAAAATGTAATGTATTATTTTGGGAGGGATAATCATGAAATCAACTGGTATTGTAAGAAAAGTGGACGAGCTTGGCCGCGTAGTGATTCCTATTGAACTACGCCGCACCCTGGGCATTGATGAAAAAGACGCGCTTGAAATCTATGTTGACAATGAAAAAATTATTCTTAAAAAATACGAGCCGGCTTGCGTATTCTGCGGCAACGCTGCCGATGTGCAGCATTATCGCGGCAAGCTGGTTTGCAGAAGTTGCGCCGTGGCCATGTTTGAAAATGTAAAAGCCATCTAGCTTTGGCTAGTTCCTTGATCGGTTTTTATTTGTTTTTAAAAGACGGTATAATTCCCGCCTGGGAACACCCATCTGGCGGGCAACTTTTTTAATTGCCTCGTTGGGAAGCATACCCTCACCTGTTAAAACCCGCACCTGTTCGTCCGGTGTCAAGGAACGGTACTCCTGCCCTTCTTTTACCGTTTTCCTTGACCCGGAATAACCTCCTATCACCAATACGAATTCGCCCTTAGGTGCTTGTGAGCTAAAATGTTCCAACAACTGGCCAATGGTACCCCGCCTGACCTCTTCATACCGTTTGGTCAACTCCCTGGCCGCACAAGCCGGGCGATCTCCCAGGTGAGCCAGCAGTTCCTCCAGCGTTTTTAGCAACCGGTGCGGGGCCTCATAGAAAATTATGGTTCGAACCTCTGTGGCCAGTTCGGTTAAGCGTTCAGTCCGGTCCTTGTTTTTTCTGGGTAAAAAGCCTTCAAAAACAAATCGTTCTGCTGACAGGCCGGATACAACCAGTGCCGTAATTAGTGCGCTGGGACCGGGTAAAGGAACGACAGGAATACCTCTGCTTAACGCTTCCAGCACCAATTCTTCACCGGGGTCGGATATTCCAGGCATACCGGCGTCGCTTACCAGAGCCACGTTCCGCCCGGCTGCCAGCTGTTCCAGCAAGTTTTCGCCCTTGCTGCGGCGGTTGTGATCATGGTAGCTGGTTAATTCAGCCCGTATATCATAATGGTTCAGCAGCTTGCGGGTGCGGCGCGTGTCTTCAGCCGCAATTAAATCCACTTCCTTCAACACCCTTAGCACTCTTAAAGTAATATCCTCCAAGTTACCTATAGGCGTTGCACAAAGATATAACACACCGCTTTCCGGTGTCGTCAAAAAGCATCACTCCTGATCCTTGCGTAGAAAGGCAGCACAAAACAGACAGCCTTCAAGCCTGGACTGCCCAAAGTGGAGGTTGCAGATATGAAAGCCGGCATCGTATAAATTAAGCAGGTTTTGCCTGCCCGTAACCTTCTCATCGCCCTGTCTGGCAGCACCGGCGCCGCCTGCATCTTCAGACTCAATTACACCATGTAAAAGCGCCAGTTGCCTCCTTAGTTTTTCATTTTCTGTTTCCAGCGTTTCGACCAGGCTTTTCATGCCTTTGATTTCGTTCAACAGATCCTGCGCTTTGATCTCCAGCGCTTTCATTTTTAGGGTTAGTGGCTTCAATTTGATCACCTGCCACGGGTTCAGTTTCTTTAACGATATTCAGGAGATATTCCTTGACTAACTTACTTTCACGCAGTTCAACACTCACGGTTTGCTTAAAAATATTTACACCGGTCACCCTTCCGTCACCATCAGGAGTTGTAACCCTCCTACCCAATTCCGGAAATATCTCCTTGGCCTGTTCATACGCATCGTTTTCAAATTTTAGGCAGCACATCAGCCGCCCGCAAATACCCGAAATTTTAGTGGGATTCAATGACAGATTTTGATCCTTGGCCATTCGGATGGACACTGAAGCAAAATCCGACAGCCACATGGCACAGCAAAGTTCCCTTCCGCAGCAGCCCAGTCCGCCCATCATTTTAGCTTCGTCCCTTACGCCAATCTGGCGCAGTTCGATGCGTGTTCTAAAAACTGAAGCCAGGTCTTTAACCAGCTCTCTAAAATCAATGCGGCCATCCGCCGTAAAATAAAAGATAATCTTATTCCCGTCAAAGGTTTGTTCAACATCAACAAGTTTCATGGGCAAACCGTGGGTTGCTATTTTTCCCAGGCAAATATCAAAGGCTTTTTTTTCTTTTTCCAGGTTAGCCTGCAGCTGCGCATAATCTTCGTCATTGGCCCGGCGGAGCACCTGTTTCAGGGAACCCACCACTTCTTCCTCCGGTACCTCCCTGGGGCCGATTACCACAGTGCCATACTCAATACCACGGGATGTTTCTACGATCACCCCGTCATCTATTGCTAAATTTAATCCATTGGGATCAAAGTAATATACTTTCCCGGCCTTTTTAAAACGCACTCCGACGACCAGATACGACAATATTATACCTCCCTTTCGCTCCCTGCTATTTGAAGCACCAAGGAGTCAAACAATAGGCGCCGGTTAGCGTTTCCCGCCAGCCTGCGCGCAGATCCTTCCAGTGTTAACAGTATGTCCAACAGTTCCTCTTCCTCATAAGTGCCGGCCAATTCGGCTATAGCTTCTTGATAATCAACATTTATTAATAATTCCTTAGAACCGGAAATTTTCCACACTAAAGCGTCTCTAAAAAACAATTTGGCGCAATTGATAAACCTATCCAGTTCTTCCCGCCCGTCCAACCCGTCAACTGGCATATAACGTCGCTGCCTGGTCAGGCACAGCAGCAAATTCAGCATTTTTTCCCTTTGATCCAATCCATTTAACATCGACAAAGCACGGCCGGGGCAGCCCATGGACATTTTTGCCGCCACCCGGGCTTTTTCAATATTGCCACCTAAATTCGCGCCTATTACTTTAAGAACTTCCTCTTCGCCGAGCGGGTTGAACCGGTAATGCTGGCAGCGAGACATTACAGTTGATAGCATTAAAGTGCCGTCATCCGCAACGAGGATAAATACCACCTCCGCCGGTGGATCCTCCAGTATTTTTAATAAGCAATTTGCCGCCGCGTTGGTCATTTTTTCAGCCTGCTCTATTAAATAAACCTGTCTGCCCCCTCTAAAGGAAGTAAGGGCAGCGCTGTCTTGAAGTTCCCTTAATTGTGCTATTTTTATGAAAGATCCCTGGGGCCTGATGATTTTTAAATCCGGGTGCACCCCGCGTTCAAACCACAAGCAATCGTCACAAAAGCCGCAGGCATCGGTATCGCCTTTTTTACATAAAAGCGCCCTGGCAAAGGCCAGTCCTGCAGTTTTTTTACCTACACCGGGCGGCCCGCTGAACAGGTAAGCATGGGATATACGTTCCAACTGCCGGGCTTTAAACAAGCTTTCCTTTATTCTTTCATGTCCCGCAAGATCATGCAAGAACAGCATTTTCCTACCTCCAGTCAAGGGCTGCCAGCACCCTGCGGTTAACTTCCATTTTATCTGCACCGGCCTGGATCACTCGAAATATTTCAGGGTGGAGTTTGGCCTGTTCAAGATAACCCTGGCGCACCCGCTGAAAAAACGCATTTTTTTCAATTTCCAGACGGTCAGGCAAACGCTCACCCAGGGCCCTTTGCAATCCTGTATCCACATCAATATCCAAAAGGATTACCCTGTCCGGAACCAGCCCATCGCTGGCCAACCCGTTTAAACTGGTCAAAAAACCGGTGTCTATGCCGCGGCCCCAACCCTGGTACGCTATGGTTGAATACAGGTACCGGTCGCAAATAACAATTTTGCCCTCTTCCAGCGCAGGCAAAATCACTTCGGTTACATGCTGGGACCGGTCAGCGGCGTAAAGAAACGCCTCCGTACGGGGATTTATATCTCCATTGGCGGGATCCAGCAAAAATTTACGCAGCATTTCCCCGATTCTGGTACCGCCGGGCTCGCGGGTGCAGAGAACCTGCAGGCCCTGCTCTTTAAGGTTTTTGGCCACTAAATCAATCTGGGTGGTTTTACCCGCACCATCTATACCTTCAAATACAATAAACTTACCGGATACCAAACTTTCATCTCCCCGCAGTCAGCAATCCACAACCTCAATGGTAGCCAGCATGGGATCGGCCGCACCATGTATCTGCAAACCGCATTCCCTGGCAATTAGTAAATATTCTATAATCGCAGGAGTAATTTCCTCCCCGGGGTAAATTATCGCAATTCCGGGTGGCTGGACTGCTACCACCTCGGCGCTTACCAACCCGGCGGACGCCTCCAACCGCACCTGTCGTTTGCGGGCAAGCCAGGCCCGACGCGGTGTCATAATTTGCGCAGGCAGCCCGGGCCTGGCCGGCGGCGGCCTGTCCCCTGTAATTACGGTACCTCGTACTTTGCTGCTGATACCGGCCAGGGCATGCACCAGCGCCTCCACATCCTCCCGGTTGACCCCTAACGGCAATACCGCCACAATGTTGTAGGCGTCAGCCATTTCAACGTAAATATTGTATTCATCAGCTAAAAGCCGGCCCGCCTCATATCCGCTCAGACCCAACCCCCTAAACGAGACTACCAGCCGGGTGGGATCGTAATCAACCGCCCCCGGAAGATTAAGATGTTCCGGCCCCAGAACCGTCAAACCTGGAATAGTCTTGATCTTCAATGCAGCTTCCAGAGCTATGTCCCGCGTTTCATCAAGGCGCGCCCGCCCGTATAGGGCCAGCTGCCGCCTGGCGGCATCCAGTGAAGCCATTAACAGATAAGAAGGACTGCTGGACTGCAGGAGGCGCAAAGCGCTCGCCACTTCCCCCCGGTCTACCCGCCCTCCCGGCGCCAGGTGCAGCCAGGAAGCCTGGGTTAATGCGCCTCCCGTTTTATGCACGCTTTGGACTGTGGCGTCAGCGCCCTGTTCCAGCGCATCGGGCGGTAAATGGGGGCTAAACCGCAGGTGAGTCCCGTGCGCTTCATCGGCCAGTAAGGGAATATTATAGCTGCGACAGATTTTTACTATTTCAGCAAGGTTTCCAACCACCCCGTAATAGCAAGGGTGAACAGCCAGCACAGCAACAATGCGGGGTTCAGATTGCAGAACCTGTTCCAAAGCTGTTCCTGTAAAACCAGCAGCGAATTCAAACCAGGGCACTATTTGGGGCTCAATAAAAACCGGCCGGGCCCCGCTGAGCACCAGGCCGCCCAATACCGACCGGTGGGCGTTGCGCGGCAGCGCTATCGCGCTGCCGGGCCCGCTGCAGGTAGCGGCAATTAGTGCCTGAACTCCAACAGTGGTACCGTTCACCAGAAAAAAAGTATGCCGGGCCCCGTATAGCCCGGCGGCTTTTTTTTGAGCCAGCTCAATCACCCCGGAAGGGCTGTGCAAGTCATCCAAGCCGTCCAGCTCCGTAACATCCCAGCCAGGCAAATTCGCCTTGCGCAATTCCGAGTAAATGGCTCGTCCACCACCATGGCCCGGCACATGAAACCGCAGTGGTTTTTTGCGGCTAAAATGCTCTAAGGCAATAACTATGGGTACCTCGCTATGATCACCAGACAATGTTTTCACCCGTTTTTTTTAAGGTACTCAGAATTCAGTAGTCAGAATCGTAAATGTCCCGATAATCGCTACGAAAAATCGTATAGCTCATACTTCGAAAAACGCCCCGGATAGACGATAAACCGCAAGCACGAACAAGTGCGCCTTCTGCCATACCAGTCAGTCTTCAAATGCTTTCGCCGGTTCTCTCATTCTGACTCCTGACTCCTGACTCCTGACTCCTGACTCCTGACTCCTGACTCCTGACTCCTGATTCCTGACTCCTAATTAATCATAAATCGTGATCTCCTGTTTTGCAATTCATTTACATTATAAAGATCATAACACGGGTCAAAATAAAGTAAAGGAGTTGATGGGCATGTCCTGTTCAAATTTCGATACCAAGGAACTTTGCCGCAAGTATCGTACCAATGTGCCCCGCCTTATCCGGGCCTGGAAAAAAGGCCTAAATGATCTGGAGCTTTCCAGGGTTACCGGAGTTAATGTTGCCACGCTGCACAGAATTAGAAGTGAAATTGAATTATATCACCGCCGGGCAAGGCTGGCCAGAATGGTCTCGGCTGACGGGGAGCAAGCACCGGCGCAACGCCACATTTTTTTAAGACCGCTTTTGTAAAAATCATAATTGGCGTCGCCTGCGTCAATGGTTACAATTTTGGACTCACAAAGTGCACAGATATGGCTTCCCAAAACCCAAAGCCCGTCAGCGACTGTTTTTTCTCCACAGAAAATACAATTCATTATCAATCACCTGTTTTAGTATATGCACTTTTAAATGATCCGGTGCAAACCAAAAGCTGCGGTAATTCCCGCAGCTTTACAAATTTTTATTGTTTTTCTTTTTCTTCCTTCTTTTTCTCTACAGCTATGGCACAGTCCGGACAAAAATTTTGGCAGATACCGCAGGCGATGCACTCATCGTTTATCTCAACCGAAGGAGTGCCGTATACACCCAGCACATCGGACCAGCTCATGCATTTTTTAGGACACTTTTGAATACATAGGCCGCAGCCCTTGCAAAGCCCGGGGAATAATGTCCAAAATCCCTTTTCTGTTTCCAGGGTTCGACCTTTAAAGGTTTGAGTCATTCATTTATACCCCCTTTACATTACGCTGGCCACAAGTTCCATGCCGCGCTCAATGGCCCGGAAGTTCATTTCCCGCAGCTTGGGGTTTTTCTCAAATTTATAGCCAAGCTTTTTCTCAATGGCAGCCTTGGCATCTTCCACAGCCACCACTTCAGTTGCTTTAATCACCGCGCCCATAATGATAATGTTGAATACCCGCGGATGCAACTCTTTCTTGGAAACCTCAATGGCGGGAATACCCAAGACCTTTTTAGCATTTTTGGGCAAATCTTCCTCTATGTTTTCAATTCCATTATCGTAAACAAAAACTGTTTCCGGGCCAACGTATTGATTCGTTCTCCGGACAGCCCTGTCACTTAAAGCCACAACAATATCCGCCGTCTGAAACTTGGGCGCTCCGATAGGCTCATCACCTATTTGCAGGTAGGCCACCGAGACGCCGCCGCGCTGCTCAACACCGAAGTTTGGTATATAAAGGGCCTCGCGCCCTTCCTCATTGGCCGCCTCAGCAATGATTTGGGCCACGGACTGAACCCCCTGGCCGCCTTCACCGGCCAGAGCGATTTTTACCATTTTACCCATACTATTGTCCCTCCTTCTCCCGGGGACCGGGTACTTTAATCTCCCCTACCTTGAAATACTTGGTCATTTCCTTTTCAACAAAATTCCAGGTTTCTTCTGCATTGGTGCGCCAGTTGGTGGGGCAGGTGGATAATGCTTCAACAAAGCTAAACCCGTTCCCGGCTATTTGATTTTCCAGTGCTTTCTTAATGAAACCCTTCAACTGTTTAACATTTGCCACCGTACCCCTGGCCACATAAGCCCCCTCCGGGGTTATTGCCGCCACCATTTCCGGACCCTGGGTGGGGTAACCGGTTTTTTCAGGATCACGACCGTAGGGCGAAGTTTCGGTTTTCTGCCCCGGCATGGTAGTTGGGGCCATCTGGCCACCGGTCATGCCATACTGGGTGTTGTTAACCAGGATGGCCGTAATGCGCTCATTACGGGCAGAGGCATTTACCAGGTGCTGCGAGCCAATGGCATACCCACCCCCGT
This sequence comes from Desulfotruncus alcoholivorax DSM 16058, assembly GCF_000430885.1. Taxonomy (GTDB): domain Bacteria; phylum Bacillota; class Desulfotomaculia; order Desulfotomaculales; family Desulfallaceae; genus Desulfotruncus; species Desulfotruncus alcoholivorax. The sequence continues at coordinate 102,394 of NZ_AUMW01000011.1, forward strand.
CGCCCATATAGGCTACAGCAATAACGTCCGGATTGGCCCGCTTAATACCGGTGACAACCGGAGTTGTGCGGCCATGGTGGGTCTGAATGGTATCACAATTGAAGAAGTCCCAGGACAACAGTGAGCAGCCGATATCACAACCGAAAACAATCTTATCCTGAATGCCCAGTTCATCTATGGCCTGCCCAAGAGCTTTGAGCACCAGGCCATGTCCGCAACCCGGACAGAATTTATGGGGTTTGGATTCAATGCGCCAGCATTTTGGCATGGCAGGCTGTACTGACATTAATTAAAGCCCCCTTTCAATCTCTCTCGGCAATATTTTTACGCCGTACCCAAGAAAACAACTTTATGTCATCATCTAATATTTTTTCTATTAACCAGCCGTAAATTATATCTATATCTTAAACTAAACTTACTAACCTTTTATCTCCTTAACCCTGGACACTACTTCCTCGGAAGTTATCCCCACTCCCGGCTTGAACAGGGACAGCATCTCAACCGTTGAGCCGAAGATAGCCTCTTTGACCAGCCTGTCAAGCTGCCCGTTGGCGGATTCCACCACCATCATTTGCTTGCATTTGCCGGCTGTTTCCCTTAACTGGTCCACCGGCAGCGGGCGCAGGGTAATGGGCCGGAAGTAACCAACTTTATAACCTGCCTCCCGGAGTTCCTTAACGGCAGCCTTACACGCCCTGGATACCACACCGTGTGAAACAATCACCAAATCCGCATCTTCGGTGTCGAAAGCGTCGTATTCGGCTATTTGCGGCGCAGCCTTGGCATAGTCGGCCAAATACTGTTCAAGCACCTCATACAGTTCTTCTTCAACATTGTAAGTATTTCTCATATGTGTGGGAGGCCTGTCCGTGCCAGGCAGTCCCGGCTTGCCAACATAAGGCTCGGTGGGCACCATTTCAATTCCCCTGGTCTGCGGGTCATAAAGCACCAGAGACTCTCTCATCTTGGCCTGATAGCCGTCGCCTAAAACAAAGGTGGGAAACCGGTATTTCCAGGCGGTATTGAAAGCTTTGATGGTATAATCGAAAAGCTCCTGGTGGGTGGCGGTTGAATAAACCACTCGCAAACCTTCACCGTTACCTCCCAGTGTAGTCATGGTAACTTCCTGCTGTGAATAAATAACCGTAGCTGTCGAGGGACCGCCGCGCTGCTGCACCACCACGACAACAGGCAACCGCATCGCCTCTGCCATGCTTAAAGGCTCTTGCATCAGAGTGTTCCCGGGTCCGGCTGTAGCTGTAAAGGCCCTTTTGCCTGCCAAAACGCCGCCCACGGTTGTGAAACCGGCGGATAGCTCGTCCTCAGTCTGTAAAAACCTGCGGTCGTACTTGGGGACCATTCTGGTCCAGTAATGCATGATCTCATTTTGGGGAGTGATGGGGTAACCGTACATAATTTCGGCTCCCGCCGCCAGGGCTGCCCAGGCTACTACCTCGTTACCGGTCATAAACGCCCTTTTTTCTCCCTGAATAGGTTTTTCCGGCATTGATTTATGCACCTCCTAAATCTTTAATCCCTAATGGAATTGCTTACCATAATGTGCGCGGCATATACCTTACCAGCTTCCTTACCGGGTTTCCTGCACTATCTACAGGCCCAATCAACGCCGCAATTTCGTCCACCGCCGTGGTTGCCACCACCGGCAGGCCCAACTTTTCCGCAGCAACACCTACCACCCTGGCGCCTTCAAGCACAATTTCCAGATCCGTGTCGTCACCCAGGTGGCTGTTATTGATTAACCCGTGCACCTTGCCCAAATCCCTGACGTACTGAACAATTTCATTGACAGTTGAAGTCATCGGGCGTGCAATATTAATTACGGCAAAAATCTTTAAATCCGGATCGGCCCCGGAACCCTCAAGCAGGTTCAATGTTTTAGCGCCTTCCACACCATAACCCACATCCAAGATGATATCGCCGGAACGCCGCAGCGCCCAGCGGTTTTCAGCCCGGAGCACGTTACCCGTCTCACCCAGCCCCACAGTATCCCTGGTTTCCCAGGCCAGCACCGTGATACCCTTGGCCTCAAGTTCTTTTTTAATTGGGCGTAAAGTATAACAGGGTTCCACAATATCCAGGTCAACCAGGACAACCTTGCGTCCCCCGGTTGCCAGGTCCAGCGCCCTGTTTACCGCCACCTCGCTTTTACCGCTGGCATACTCTCCGATATAGGCTTCCACAACCCGCGGGTCAATAGCTCCCACCCCCGCGCAAAATTCTAGAAATTATTTTAATAGTTTTAATAAATTAGAAATAGTTTATGTAGAAACCAAGAATACTATTTAAGTATATTTCAAAAGCCCAAAAAACGTCAAGAAAGCTGATTATTTACAGAATTTTGCAACTGCATACGGTATTCAAGTAAACCATTGATTGATTATTAAAAGCATAATTATTCCCGGCACCTGCAGAATACCAGCTATAAGTATGGTAAAAAAATTAACCGCCAAATGCATGTTTAAAAAACCTAGAATAAAGTTGCAGATTGATAAAAGAATCACTCCGGTCACTGCGGGTATAGCCAGTTTAATTAATAAGCCCAGTGGTTTGAACAGCCCCGCCAGGAAAAAAACGCCCGCAAACACAGTTGCTCCTATAATAAGCAAATTCCATTCCAAGGCTTGCACCTCCAGTAAAGACTTTATTACCAATATATGGGGTGCAGGTGGAATTAATTACTAGATTTCTCTGCGGCCTTCCATAGCTTTTCCCAGAGTGATCTCATCGGCATATTCAAGGTGCGCGCCAACCGGCAGGCCGTGGGCAATTCTGGTTACCGTTACGCCCAGGGGCTTAATCAGCCTGGCCAGGTAAAGGGCGGTGGCGTCACCTTCCACGTCCGGGTTTGTGGCCACAATAACTTCCCTGACCTTTCCGCCTTCAAGCCTGGTCAACAGATTTTTTATATTCAGTTTTTCAGGTCCGATGCCTGCCAGAGGTGACAGTACGCCATGCAAAACATGGTAAACCCCCTTGAAACCGCGGTACTTTTCAACAGCCGCGACATCCCTGGGGTCCTGGACCAGGCAAATAATACCCTTGTCCCTGCCCTCATCAGTGCAGATTCGACAGGGATCCAAATCTGTCAGATTACCGCAAACGGAACACCGCCTGACCCTTTCCCTGGCTTCCCTGATGGCCGAAGCCAGTTTTTCGGCAGTTTCCGGGGGTTCGCTCAAAAGAAAGAAAGCCAGGCGTTGCGCGGTTTTAGATCCAATCCCGGGTAACCTGGCCAACTCGCCGATTAAGCGCGATACTGCTCCGGCATATTGCATTTATTATTCACTCCCGCTTTTTAAAACAGGCCTGGAATGTTGAGTCCACCCGTCAGCTTGCCCATTTCCGTAGTCATCATTTCCTGGGCCTTTCTCAGTGCATCATTAACCGCTGTCAGGATCAGGTCCTGCAGCATTTCCACATCCTCGGGGTCAACGGCCTCGGGTTTGATTTCCACAGCCAGGAGCTCCAATTTGCCGTTGGCCACCGCTTTAACCACACCGCCGCCCGCCGAGCTTTCCACCGTACGGTTGCCCAGTTCCTCCTGCATTTTGGCCATCTCCGCCTGCATCTTCTGCACCTGCTTCATCATTTTAGCCATATTACCGCCCATGTTATTTTACCTCCTTATTATTATCCTCTATATCTTCGCCAACAGCTATTTCCTCCGCCTGGAATAAACTTATGGTACCAGCGCAATCCAATTGTTTATTCTCCCGATCTTCCCAGCCCGGCGGTGGCGCTTTATAATAATTGCAACGAACCTGCCAGTTATTGCGGGTAAACGAATATAGTGTTTGCACAAGCAACTCTCTGGTAGTAGCTTCTTCCACCATTTGCCTGGAAAAAACATCTCCTTCCGGTACCCCAAGCACCAGGCAGTGCTCATTAACTTCAGCCGGCCAAGCCTGGCAAAGATAATTGTATGCAGCAAGGCTGTTTTTTTTAACCATTTGCAGCAGATCCGGCCACCATTTTTGAATTTGTTCCAGGTCATATAAAGCTGCCTTAGCAACTTTTTCTTCGACTGCCGCAGTCTCTTCCACTTGATGGCTTAGATCCTTTGGAGCAATAGGATCATATTTGATAGTATTTCCTTCCAAAACCGGTTTCTTACCGGCCGGCTCAGGTGAAATCTCCACCATAACCGGGCTGTCCTGCGCTCTTTTATTTTTTTTGCGGGCCGGGGTTGGGCCGGGCATACTCATTACCGCCTGTTCCAACCGCTCAATCCTCGCCCAAAGCTCATCACGCGAGCCAACGCCGGTTTCCCTGCCGGCCCTGATCAGCGCCAACTCGAAAACCACCCGGGGGTGGGAACTGCGCCGCATTACTTGCTCCGCCTCCACCAGCAGGTCAATGGTGCGAATCAACCGGTCGGGGCTGAAAATAACCGCAGGATTTTCGTCCCGCGCAGCTGAAACATTACCCCCCGTTTGCCCGGGCACCAGCATTGAAACCAGCATCCCCCGCAGGAATTCAGTTAGTTCCGCGGCTAATAGATGTAAATCCTTACCCTCTGCGACAATGCGTCCAACCAGGTTTAAAACCGCGGGCACATCTCTCCCGGCAATACCCCTGGCCATGGCCCACAATGCTTCTTCACGCACTGTACCCAATATACCGTGCACAACATCATCCGTAACAGCTGCATCCCCTGAAAGCAGCAGCGCCTGGTCCAGCACGCTGAAAGCATCCCGCATACTGCCGCCGGCAGCCCGGACTATAGCTTTAATTGCGCCGCCGTCCACTTTTAAACCGCTTTTAACAGCTACCTCCTCCAGACGCCCGGCAATTATTTCGTCCGGTATGGGCCTGAAATCAAAGCGCTGGCACCTTGACAATATAGTCAGCGGAACCTTATGGGGTTCCGTTGTGGCCAAGATAAAAAGCACATGCGCCGGCGGCTCCTCAAGTGTTTTCAACAAAGCGTTGAATGCTTCGCTGGTGAGCATATGCACTTCATCCACTATGTATACCCGTCTGCAGCCGAGGGACGGGAAATATTTAATGTTTTCTTTTAAATCGCGAATTTCGTCAATTCCCCGGTTGGAAGCGGCATCTATTTCAATTATGTCCATAGTGGCGCCGGATAAAGCTGCCCGGCAGTTTTCACACTGATTACAGGGTTCACCCCGCTCCTGGCCGGAACAGTTTACCGCCCTGGCCAGCACTTTGGCGGTACTGGTTTTACCCGTCCCCCGGGGGCCGCAAAACAAATACGCATGGCTGACCCGCCCGGAAATAATGGCGTTACGCAGAGTTTCAGTAACGTGTTTCTGACCGACTATTTCACTCAACAGTTTAGGACGCCACTGGCGGTACAGAGCTAGGTAGCTCAAAATATTCACACCTTTAACCAATTTATTGCCACCAAGTTTTATTCGCTAGTGCAGCCGATTTTCCCTTCCATGGTAAAGATATCTTTAAAAAGCAAGAAAAGCGCTAAATAAGTTCCCTTAGAACGCGGCTTAACCCTTGCTAAAGCGGAAAGGGGACACACCCCTTAGGGGAATGTCCCCAATATTTATAGCCAGTATATTTTCCAAAAGTGCAATAAACCGGCTTTGGCCGGTTTTGATAAAATTTAAATGGCCGTACACCTGCCTTCGAATAATGACTTCCGGGCGCTACTCCTGCAGGTAGCTCGGGCCAGGCTCCCTCGCGGCACCCGAAGTATCTTCCTTAGTGCTGCTTCCGTCAGGACCTGACACGGTTCAGAAGGCTCCGTCGCGCAAGACCCAGCCGTCAACACCCCTTACAGGAGCCGGACCCCACAAGCCAAACCCTAGGGCAGGAATTCAACCCCGCTACAGCGGATTGCGGGTACAGGGCACCGCTACCTCCCCGTCTAGCACGGCCAAATTTAAAACTTTTTACTTATGGACGAAGACGGACCCAACAATCAAAGGCCCGTCCCCAAGCAGTCCATATGGCGGAGAGAGAGGGATTCGAACCCTCGAGACGGGTTCACGCCGTCTACGCGATTTCCAGTCGCGCGCCTTCGACCAACTCAGCCATCTCTCCGTGGTCTACATACAAAATTCTATTTAACTTCCCAACTGCGCAATCTCTATTATACATGCATTAGCGGGTTACCGCAAGTCTTTTTGTCTGGGGGAGCTTTTTAAAATGTTTCCACGGTTGGGCATCTATACATAGCCATTACTAAGTCATTGTGTTTCAGCCAAAATTTAAAGAGAGAAGGCCATGCCTTCTCTCCAAAGCAACCATCCCTACAGCCTATACGTTCCCGCAACAATCTTGACAACCGATTCAGTCATACCTAAGACGTGCTAACGTGAAACTACCGAGAAAAGGTTAGCTTAAAATCCTCCTTAGAAAATGTGATTTTTCAGGTCATAAAATCTTAGACTAACTTTGCTTTTACCAAGAAACACTATCCTCTGACTATGGGTAAACCAACAAGTAACTTAAAACACTTGCCAATCGACACAACCTGAGTCCTGTAAGGATGGTGCTTAACTATATAATAGCATTAACTCGTGCAAATTGCAAGATTATTCTATCAAATCCTGATGCCGGGTCAAAAGCTGCCAGGGCAGGAATTACCTGCAATTCAGGCCATCACACTTCTATTTGAGCGTATAGAGAAATATTTTCCTTTGCTGCCAACCTTTTAATCCTCCGGTCCAACTTGACCAAGGCTTGAAAATTATATCACATTAATGCAATAAGGTTATAACATTTAAAAGCCTTTCAGACAAAAGAAAATTAATATCCTCATACAACTAAAAAAGGGACATATTATTTTTATGTCGAATACATACAAATGTTAATAAAAAAATTTTATCATGGGAGAGTGGTGTATCAATTGGAAGCATTTTCAACCTTTATCGGGACAATTAACGGGTTTGTGTGGGGACCGTGGATGTTGACCCTGCTGGTTGGCACCGGTATCTTTCTTACCTTGCGGCTTGGTTTTTTACAGTTTACCACGCTGCCTTATGCCTTAAAACTGGCTTTTTCACCAGCCCAGCAGGATAAAAAATCCAAAGGAGACATTTCCCACTTTCAAGCCCTGATGACTGCACTGGCAGCCACCATCGGCACCGGTAATATCGTCGGGGTCGCCACTGCGGTTGTGCTCGGCGGACCGGGCGCCGTATTTTGGATGTGGGTCACAGCCATTTTCGGCATGGCCACTAAATACGGGGAAGGAGTTCTGGCAGTAAAATACCGTGTTACCGATGAAAAAGGCGAAATGGCCGGCGGACCTATGTATTACATAGAAAAAGGCCTGGGGCAAAAATGGCTGGCCTGGCTGTTTGCCTTTTTTGGAGCAGTAGCCGCTTTCGGCATCGGCAACATGGTGCAGGCCAACTCGGTGGCCGGCGCCATTCATGATACTTTTGGCATCGCCACATGGATTACAGGACTGATTCTTGCCTTATTAACCGCCGCGGTGATCCTGGGCGGCATTAAATCCATCGGCAAGGCAACAGGTGTACTGGTTCCTTTCATGGCAGTTTTTTATGTTCTGGCAGGACTAATAATTATTTTAAGCAATTTTGGTAAAATACCCGCAGCCTTTGGCATTATTTTCAGCAATGCCTTTAATTTGCAGGCAGGCTTTGGTGCATTGATAGGTTCAACTGTTCGTTACGGCGTAGCCCGCGGCGTATTCTCCAATGAAGCCGGCCTTGGCTCCGCCCCCATTGCAGCGGCGGCGGCAAAAACAGACCATCCCTGCCGGCAGGCCCTGGTATCCATGACCGGAACCTTCCTGGATACTATAGTAGTCTGCAGTATTACCGGTTTAACCCTGGTCATGGCCGGTCTTTACCCCGGATTGGAAAAAACACAGGCCGCTGCTCTTACCAGCCGGTCCTTTGACGCGTTTTTTCCTGGCATCGGCAGCCTTATCGTCACCATCGGGCTTGTTTTATTCGCCTACTCAACAGTGCTGGGCTGGTCTTATTACGGTGAAAAATGTTTTTATTATCTGGTGGGACAGCGGGGAATCACTTTCTACCGGGTACTTTTCAGCATAGCCGTACTGGTTGGGGCTACACTAAAACTGGGCCTGGTCTGGGACATCGCCGATACCCTAAACGGCGCCATGGCCATTCCCAACTTGATCGCCCTGCTCGCCCTGTCCGGTGTGATTGTCTCGGAAACCCGTGAATTTAAAAAGATCCGTGCCAAAGAAACAGCCCCCAACACGGCAAATCCTAATAACGGGCGTTTGCCAGCCTAAATATTTCTTAACTTATTAATAATTCTATTTAATAATTCTATTGCGGCGAGTTTAAAACACAGCTCTAACCACTTTTTTATCCGTGGAGAGCATAACTATATAGTTGTCTAAAAGAGGGTTGGCTTTTTAAGCCAACCCTCTTTTAAAAGTTAAAAAGCCTCAAACAAAATTAGCATCGCCACGACGGGAAAAAAGCCCGACTTATGATTGTTTATTTGCCGAACCTGCTTTTACCGCCCATTCTGCCGCCCCGCTGGAAGCCCTTTTTGTTACTGCCGCCCCTTGCAAAACCTCTATATCCGGTGCTAAAATTTTTACTTTGTTTTATCCTTAGGGGCTGTTCTTCGGTTAACTTGACCGGAGTTTGATCAATTTCTTTGGTGAGAACTTTTAACGCTGCTGCAATAAGTGTAACAGAATCAGTTTCATCCAATAAATCTTCGGCCAAGCCCTTGTAATGCTCAATATCCCCTTTTTCAACAGCATTCATTAGCTTTTCCACGGCCAGGCGCTGCTGCCCCTCAATGGCTTCTTTAATTGTTGGAATAGGTTTCCTGTCAATTTTACCCCTGGTCGCATTCTCAATTGTCCTTAAATGCCTGATTTCTCTGGGAGTAACCAGAGTAATGGCGGTACCGGTTTGCCCGGCACGGCCGGTTCTACCGATCCGGTGAACGTAACCTTCCGGATCCTGGGGAATATCAAAATTATAAATGTGAGACACCCCGCTGATATCCAGGCCTCTGGCGGCAACGTCCGTGGCCACCAGTATTTCAATAGTGCCGTCTTTAAACTGCCGCATCACCTGGTCCCGCCTGGATTGCGACATATCTCCGTGAATCCCTTCGGCCGAATAACCGCGCTTGTTCAGAGCCTCAAAGAGTTCATCGACCCGGCGCTTGGTACGCCCAAAAACAATACTTCGGGCAGGCGACTGGGTGTCAAACAAACGGCACAGGACATCAAATTTTTGTTTCTCTTCCACCTCAATATAGCTTTGCTCAATCATAGGAACGGTAACTTGCCTGGATTCAATCCTAATTACCTCCGGGTTGATCATAAACCGCTGTGCCAAAGTTTGAACAGGACCGGGCATGGTCGCAGAGAAGAGCAACGTCTGCCTCTCCTTGGGGATGTCCTTAAGGATAGTTTCAATATCTTCGATGAAGCCCATATTGAGCATTTCATCCGCTTCGTCCAATACTACCATATTCACCTGGTTAACTCTAATTGTCTTTCTCCTCATGTGATCCATAAAACGGCCCGGGGTGCCGACAATAATCTGGGGTCTATTTTTCAGCGCCCTGATCTGGCGGCTGATATCTTGTCCCCCGTATATCGGCAGTGCTCTAATACCCTTAAACTGGCCGATTTTATTTAATTCTTCCGCTACCTGAACGGCAAGTTCCCGGGTAGGAGTTAAAACCACTCCTTGAATCTGCCCTTGATCAACTCTCAACAACTCAACCATTGGTATGCCAAAGGCTGCCGTTTTACCTGTCCCTGTGTGAGCCTGGCCGATTAAGTCCCTGCCCTGCAAGCCAACCGGAATAGCTTTTTCCTGTATGGGCGTAGCTTCTTCAAAACCCATATTGTTAAGTGCCCGGATTACGGGCTCGGTCAGACCGAAATCGTTAAATGATATCATTACTTTACCTCTTAAAAAAATAAATTTTCCTACTATTATTTACCATTAATTAATTTTTCATCCCCAATTAATGTCCGTAAAAATAAAGGGTTACCCAACCCAACAATGGAAAGAGCAACCCTTTGCCATCTATAATGTAGTCTGGAGCTCAGTCTGGGAGATGTTATTCAAACCGGATTGTGCATACTTCTGATTCTTAACCCGGTCGTGTTTATTCAATATCTGCTTCCTTAACCGAAGGTTTTGGGGAGTGATTTCCAATAGCTCATCCGTGCCAAGGTATTCCAAAGCTTCTTCCAGACTAAAGCGGCGGGGTTCTTCCAGGCGGACAGCTGTTTCTGCCGTGCTGGAACGCATGTTGGTAAGGTGTTTTTTCTTACATACATTGATTTCCAAATCATGTTCGCGGGTATGTTCCCCAACCACCATGCCTTCATAAACTTTAGTCCCGGGTGAAATAAACAACACGCCTCTGTCTTGAACGGAATGCAAGCCGTACAGGGTGGCTTCCCCGGTTTCCATAGCGATCAATACGCCCCTGTACCTGCCTTTGATTTCCCCTTTATAAGGCTCATAGCCCAGGAAAATATGGCTCATTACGCCATGCCCCCTGGTCTCAGTTAGAAGCTGCGAGCGGAGACCGATCAGCCCCCTGGCCGGAACTCTGAACTCCAGCCGGAGCTGGTTGGGGCCGATATTGATCATATTGGCCATCTCACCTTTCCTGGCCCCGATAATCTCCATAATCACACCCATTTTATCTTCAGGGATATCCACCATCAGAAGCTCTATGGGCTCCAGCAGCCTGCCGCCTTCACGGCGGTAAATAACCTCCGGCTTGGATACCTGAAGTTCAAAGCCCTCCCGCCTCATGGTTTCAATTAAAATGGAAAGGTGCAGCTCCCCGCGCCCGCAAACCTGGAACACGTCAGGACTTTCCGTTTCCTCCACCCTTAAACTGACGTTCCTTTCCATTTCTTTAAACAGCCTGGCCCGCAAGTGACGTGACGTCAAAAATTTGCCATCCTGGCCGGCAAACGGGCTGTCATTTACCATAAAAGACATTTGTAATGTCGGTTCGTCAATGGTAATTGGCTCTATTTGTTCCGGGTTATCCTTACAGGCCACGGTCTCTCCAATCTTAATGTCATCCAAGCCTGAAAAAGATACTATATCCCCGCAAACAGCTTCCTGAACCGGCAGCCTTTCCAACCCTTCATAAGTATAAAGAGTACCAATGCGCCCCTGGCGAATACTTCCTTCATGGGCAATGATATTAACCTGCTGCCCCGGAGACATGGTCCCCCTGTTGATCCGGCCCAACCCCATGCGCCCCACAAAATTGTCATATTCCGTAGTGTTTATCAACAGCTGCAGCGGTTCGTCCGGGCTGCCGGGCGGCGCCGGTATATGCTCGATAATAGCCTCAAACAAAGGTTTCATGTTTTCTCCCGGCACGTCCGGGTCCATGGTGGCGGTCCCTGCTTTGGCCGAAGTGTAGATAACCGGGAAATCAAGCTGTTCGTCACTGGCTTCCAGCTCGAAAAAAAGCTCGTATACTTCTTCAACAACTTCGGATACCCTCGCGTCCGGCCGGTCTATCTTATTGATTACAACAATGGGCCTCAGCTGCAGTTCCAGGGCCTTGCGCAGCACAAAACGGGTTTGCGGCATGGCCCCCTCAAAAGCGTCCACCAGCAGCAATACCCCATCAACCATTTTAAGGACCCGCTCAACCTCGCCGCCAAAATCGGAATGTCCCGGAGTATCCACAATATTGATTTTGATATCACCAAACCGCACCGAGGTATTTTTGGACAGAATAGTGATGCCGCGTTCCCTTTCCAGGTCATTAGAATCCATAACCCGTTCCGCGACCTGCTGGTTTTCCCTAAAAATGCCGCTTTGCCTTAGCAAACAATCCACCAGAGTGGTTTTTCCGTGGTCCACATGAGCGATGATAGCGATATTCCTAAATTTATTTGTAGACAAAACGAAATAAACCCCCTTGATTAATACATACACAATAAAACATAAAACACGGGCAATCAAAGGCCAACTTTATTATTATATCAGGTGCCGCATCAGTTTGCATCATAAACTTTGATAAATCTTAACTTTTTTATTCAAACCTTCGCGCCAACAGCACCAGTGGCCTCCGATCCTCAAATGGCGACCCTAAAGAGGAGGTGCGTCCCCTTTCCTTGAATCCATTTTTCCCTTTAATTCATCTATATTCAATGGATTGAGGGGTTTACAAATTATTTCATTAACCCGCAGTTTTTTAATATTTTGCGAAGAGGCCGCCTGCATTACCAGGGCGGTATCAGAACCCCGGCCTGTCCCGGCCATGGCGATCAGTTTTTCGCCGCTTTTCAAATACCCCGCATCCGTGGCCATGAGAACTATTTCGAAGCATACTTTAACCCCCTGGCTAAAGCAGCGCAGCAGGTTGGCCATTACACTTGGAGTAGTTGACCCGTACATGCTGTCGGTGTGGAAAAGCATGGTGCCAAAATGAACTTCATGGCCCGCGTCCCGTAAAGTTGTTACCAACTCCCGGGGAAACGGGTTTTCCTTTCTGACAAAATCAAACTGGTGGGGAACCACAATCAATTTGACCCCGCTATCTTTAAAAAAATCCATGGCCTTGCGGGCTGTCGCACCGGTGGTGGAAGCAAGCACCAATTTTTTGACTTCCAGGTTGTTCATTCTTTCTTTTACTAAATTAAAAGTTGACTCGGTATTATCCTCTTTAATACTTTCAAAATAAACAACTTTGCTTTCCATGAATTCAAATCCTTTCTATATGGTATTTTAAAAAGTATTTTAAAAAGTTTTTAAAAAACTATACAGAAATCAGATCTTATCGTGTTCTAGTAACTGGCGAGCATTATGAATTAAAACATTTTCCAGCGTTTGCTTCGTTAATCCAAGCTGTAACAGCCCTTCTAAACCATATTCCGGCTTGCGCTCCAGAATTGGAAAATCGCTGCCATATAAAAACCTCTCCGGGAATCGTTCCATAAAAGCAGCCAGCCGTTCTAGCGGTAATTTTAACTCGGGCTTGTCCAACACCCAGGAGGTGTCAAGGTAAATATTGGGGTACCTTTCCACAAAAGAAAAAGCCTTGTCCATTTCATTTAATCCCAAATGGGGAATAACCACTTTCAATTCGGGCCATTTTTTCATAACCTTTTCCATATGGTCCAGACCCAGATATGGGGAACCGGGGGGATATGGCGCCGTGCCGGTATGAATAATAACAGGTTTTTGGCGCTCAAAAGCAGCCTGGTAAACAGGATCCAGCCCGGGGTCATCAGCGGCAAATTGCTGCACCGCCAACTGCAATTTAAAGCCGGCAAACTGCCAATCATCCAGTACCGTTGAAATTACTTGTTCCAAATTACCATCCCGTGGGTGGATACAGGCAAAAGGAATGAAACAAGGATATTGCCGGCAGGTATCCCGAACCCATTTATTCAGATTAAGCGACATATCCGGCTTGTGGGCATAGGTCAACAAAAAAGCACGCTCCATGCCCATCTGCCGCAAGTAGACAACATATCTTTCAACATCCAAGTTTGCATAGGGAAGCTCCCAGCCAAAATTTTCAAACCAGCGCCAGATGGCCTTGAACAGCGGTTGGGGGAATAAATGCACATGGGCATCCCAGAATTTTACCATTAGTTACTTCGCCTTCTTACTTTCCCGCCCCATTCATTATTTTGGGGCTTAATTTCGTATAGAAAAGATTCAACCATGTACTGTGTTCAACCTATTAAATAGACAAAGATTTGGTCTTATTTTGAAATTGCATCCCACGCTCGCAATGACAGTTTCTTGCCACAGCAAGGACTTGATTCTACCAATCTGTTAAATAAAACAGACTTAAAAAGTGGAATCGGTAAAATTATTTTTAGTTTAATTATAACGTTTTTCTTGGTTTCTTTACCAGCTACATACATAAATATACTTTTTTGTGTCCCCCGCCGGCTTTCAGAAGCATAAATTAAAGAAAAAGCAAAAAGGGGTAATTACTTTGGCTTCGGGCAATTTGCAGGCACAAGTTTACGAAAAGATCGCCGGCATAACCGCTTACCTGGTGAATTCCCAGGCGGCGGACGGTTCATGGTGTTATTGTTTTGAAAGTGCAAACTTAACCGACTCTTATATGATAATTCTTTTAAGACATTTGAATATACAGGATCATACCCTCATATATGAGCTGGCGCGCAGGATCATTGCCAGGCAGGAACCTTCCGGCGCCTGGAAACTTTTTTCTGATGAACCGGAAGGCAATTTATCCGCCACCATAGAATGCTATTATGCCTTGCTTTTAACCGGCTGCAAAAGCAAAGACGACCCGCTGATGCAAAAAGCCCGTGCTTTTATTCGGGCCAAGGGGGGACCGCACCAGGCCGGCTCACTGACCAAGGCGATGCTTGCCCTCACCGGCCACTATCCATGGAAAAACACGCCAGACTTCCCGGTGCAAATGATATTGCTACCTACCTGGCTGCCAATCAACTTTTATGATTTTGCCGGCTATGTCCGGGTGCACTCGGCGCCACTAATGATTTGCCGGGATAAAGAATTTACTCTTACCCGGCCGGATAGCCCTGATCTTTCAGATCTCTATCCACCCACCCCGGCACCGCCGGTCGATCTGCCCGGGTTCTTACTAAAAGCTATAAAGTCGGGATTAAAAAACATCCCCTTGCCTTTAAACGAAATCCACGACCTGGCCTTAAAAAAGCTCGAAAGGTACATGCTGGCCAGAACCGAGATAGACGGCACGCTTTATTGCTATTTTACATCCACCTTTTTAATGATTTTTGCCCTGCTGGCGCTGGGCTATGAAGCAAGGCACCCCGTAATTACCAAAGCAATCAGCGGCCTTAAAAAAATGGTCTGCCACACAGGGGTTAACTATCACCAGCAGGAGACTACATCCACTGTCTGGGACACCGCTTTAATCACCTATGCCCTGCAGGAAGCCGGGCTCCTTTGCAGCAATCCCGCCGTCAATAAAGCCGCCGCTTTTCTGCTGTCCAAACAGCAAACCCGGTACGGCGACTGGCAGGTCCACAACCACCGGGGGCACCCCGGGGGGTGGGGGTTTTCCAGGACCAACACGATCAACCCGGACGTTGACGACACTTCTTATACGTTACGGGCGCTGTACCGGCCGGCCGCCCGCTATCCCGAAACCCTGGGCGAAGCCTGGAAAGCCGGGCTGGCCTGGTTGTTGAGCATGCAGAACAGCGACGGCGGCTGGGCCGCTTTCGAGAAAGACACCAATAAAAAATGGCTGGACTTTCTGCCCACCCCCGACGTCAAACCGGTGCTGACAGACCCTTCATTTGTAGATTTAACCGGTAGAGCCGTTGAGTTTTTATGCAACTACGCCGGGCTGGGTTCCAGTAACCACGTTCGGAGAGGAGTGGAATGGCTGCTGATAAATCAGGAATCAAACGGGGCATGGTACGGCCGGTGGGGAATCGCTTATATCTACGGCACCTGGGCGGCCGTAACCGGGCTGGTGGCTGCAGGAGTAAGCCCGGGCCATAAAGCTGTCCAAAAAGCTGTACAATGGCTGCTATCCATTCAAAACCCTGACGGGGGCTGGGGTGAATCTTGTTTAAGCGATGTGGAAAGAAAATATATGCCGCTGGGCTTCAGCACCCCGTCCCAGACAGCCTGGGCCATAGACGCCTTAATTGCAGCAGGGCTGCGTGATACACCTGCCGTCACCAGTGGCATAGAAGCACTGTTACTGCTGACGGCAGATACCGGCATTGCTTCTGCTTATCCCACCGGAGCGGGTTTACCGGGAGGGTTTTACATTCACTACCACAGTTACCGCCATGTCTGGCCCCTGGTTACGCTGTCCCATTATCTGAAGGTGTAGAAGGGTTAATTCTAATGTTTCTCTTTTTTAAGATCACGTAAAGGGACCCGTCTGTGGCCAGCGTAGCAAAAAAGACATTTTTAACATCATTAATGCGCACGGAGGACAATCCTTCATATTTAGTCGATATGCCCAGGTCCTTTGGAGTAGAGCGGTCGCAAAACAGGCACATACATGGTCAACAGCAACATGGCAGTGGATACACCGGCAGCAGGCAGGATATACCGGTTGCCGGTTCCGGGCCCGCTTGCGTCCCAGCCGGCCCGGCGGCTGTCGAAAATGTTGCATACCCGGCTCATTACCAGGTGGGAAAACGCCATAGTGCGGGCTTTTGCCTGGGGCCACCCGGCATCCATACCGCCGGCGTATACACCGAAGGTGGTAATCCCGGCCATGATCCCCTTGCGGATGATTTCTTTTTTTGCATTATTAGAAAAAATCATTTTTTCGGGTCTGACCGGCGGACGGCGCATACAATTCGCCTGGGGCGGGTCGGCAGCAAGAGCCATGGCCGGCAGGCACTCTGTAACAAGGTTGATCCACAGTATCTAGGGAGCCAGCAGGGGCGTGGGAAGCCCGCCGATTTTACTAATATGTACAATGGACCAAGGGGTTCTGTAGGTCCGATGCCTACAGAACCCTATTTTTCTGCAGATTAAAAAATGTTAGCAGGTATATTCATGTCAAAATGCAGCCAGCATTTATGTTAAAGTATCAGGCCTGATTTTTAAATTTTTTAAAATTATGACTCGATTATTTAGTTATCTATCCACCCAAGTACTGTTCCGGCCTTAATATGGAATAACCCTTGGGTGCCCCCTGCCCAACGGTAACATGATGCCCGGACTATCCTCCATTATGGCTGCAGATATGGCTGCAGACGCACCCAGTTTTACGACACCTTGGACCATTTCCGCCCGGCCCCCGCATTCGGCGGTTACAACACCTTTTTCATTTTGCTTATAAAATTTTGCCAAGCTCTCCCCGGTATAATTCTTATAATATCTCATATAATGAGCACCTCCTGTGTTTTTGACACGACCATTTAAGTGAGCGGCGCCGATGGTAGCGTGTTTTAGGTACTATACTAACACACACAGGCAAATGCCTTATTTTACCATTAATAACTGTTTATTTAAAATATCTCGTTAAAACTCTAATATACTTCAGCTAAATCAATTTGTTTGTAAATATTATCCATTGGATAAACCTACTGTTAATGATTACATCTGCTGCATGGGCTTAGACCCAGGCCGTTAATGACATTTTGAAGCATTTCTCTGTCAACATTCGGTTCATGAAAAGGGCGTCGCCGCATTCTATGCTGCAGCGCCAAGTTAACTGAATTAAGAACATCCTCATCATTAACTTCTTTTCTTCCATTTAAAGCAGCCATAGTTTTAGCTGTCTTGATCATGGTAATGTCCGCCCTGTGACCGTCAACACCCACTTCAATAGCAATTTTGGCTATGATAAAAAGGAACACGTCGGAAATAACCACATCTGGCAGGATTTTTTAGCCAAAATGATGTCGCGGCGGACTTTTTCTTCTTCCTCTTCCCACTTGCCGGCAAATGCCTGCGGGTCCGCTTCGAATATTAACCTGCGCTTAATCACTTCAACCCTTAGTCCGGGGTCTGTAATCCCGGTAATATTAACGCATAAACCAAACCGATCCAAAAGCTGGGGCCTTAATTCCCCTTCCTCCGGATTCATTGTTCCAACGAGTATAAACTTTGCCGGGTGCTCAAAAGAAACCCCTTCCCTTTCAACAACGTTGTAACCCATTGCGGCGGAATCCAATAATATGTCAACTATGTGGTCATCCAATGTTTTTTCCCTTCCGGCAGTCCGCCAAGTTGCTCCACCACATCATCATCGGTCAATTGTAAAGCAAAATCTATACTTTTCTTTTGGGCCATTTCGGTAATTACACTGGAGGTTGCTATGGCACCCGCACAACCATAAACTCTAAATTTAAAGTCTTCAATAGTATTATTTTCAATGCGCACGGTGATTTCACATATATCTCCACACCCTAGTTCACCGATCTTTCCATACCCGTTTCCATCTTTAACCACCCCAACATTACGGGGGTTTTGAAAATGCTCCATAGTTAACTCGTTATACTCCAATGTGCTCACCAGTTTCTCCTCTGTAATTTTTTATAAAAATTTTTTATAAAATTATACTCTTGCATCATTAAACAAGCCGCCCCTTTTCGCGGCTTGTTTAAAAAGAATAAATGTATTTCAGGCACTACTTTACACCTTTTAAATTGACAATAAAAAATTACCCGGTATAAAATGTGGACAACTGTTTGAAATAATTTAGAAATAAATTTCTTTAACATGAAAGGGATATGTAATGGGGAAAGTTCTTGCTATCAATGTAAGTAAGGTCAAGGGAATTGAAAAAACCAGTGTTGAGCAAGTTGAAGTTGTTGAGGGGTGGGGTCTGAAAGGTGACGCCCATGGTGGCGACTGGGACAGGCAGGTGAGTATTTTCCCGGTTGAGTGCCTGGAAAAAGTACCTCCGGAAAAAAAAGAAGAGGTATTAAGCGGTGGTTATACTGAGAATTTTACTATTACCGGCGTTGCATTGCCGGAACTGGCTGTGGGGAATTTTGTCAGCATTGGTGAGGCTGTAATTAAAATTATACATATAGGGAAGGACGAATTCAAGGAGCACGGGCGCCCTTACATTGTCAGCCGCGAGGGCCGCTTTGGCCGGGTAGTCAAAGGCGGCCTGGTAAATGCGGGAGATGCTGTCTTTGCGTACACCCTTGGCCAGGAGACTTTTTTAAAGTGCTGCCAGGAAGGGATCAGCTCTATGGTGCAGGTATTTCTAAATGAAGGAATGGACCCTGATACAGGGGACATTTATGGAGCCACAGCCCTAATGCTGGCGGCCAAAAACGGTCATTCCAGTGTAGTACGGGAGCTGCTGGACAAAGGCGCCAGTGTAAATGCCTGCAGCAGTGACGGAATAACGGCGCTGATGGTCGCCGCATACATGGGTGATGCATTGACTGTCAATATGTTGCTGACTGCCGGCGCCGACCCCGACATGCGTAGTGAAAGCGGGCTGACGGCCTTATCGCTGGCCCGTGAAGGAAACCATGAAGCTGTGGTGCGGATTCTGGAAAAGAAACATTAAACTCCGGCTAAAACTACCTGAAATAGTTGAGTCAATTGCCTTTCCTAAAGTAAGGCCAGGCGTTTTGATTGCTATAGTTTAAAGGCTTCCCCCTGCGCAATGCCAAAACGATTTTCTTCAATGGTCATAGATGCAGCAGCTCCCATCATCGGGTCATGAAATAAACGCCCGATACTTCCCGCCCGGATGTGTTCCCTCTGGCACTGGATCTCTTTGCCGTCCAAGATAATCCGGCCCAGGTCTAAAGGTATTACCCCGGCTATGGCATTAAGCAGTGTAGACTTCCCGGCTCCGTAGCCCCAATTATGGTTGCTACTTCCCCGGGCTTTAAATAGCTACCACTGCCACCAAACCTAAAACCAGCACACTAAATTGTATGTCAATTATATTAAGAAACTCCATTGCAACACAATTTTAGGCAGAAAGCGCGCGTTACAGCTTTAACATCGCAGGCTATATTTCTGCTTTGATCAGTTCAATAATTTGTGAAGGGTTATCAACAATATAATTAGGATTGGCTTTTTTAAGCAATTCTTTAGAATCATATCCCCATGAAACAGCAATTATCCGGACATTGTTCTTTTTGCAGGCGATTGTATCCCTGATTTCATCACCAATATAAACGACTTCTTGACTGTTTAAATTGTATTTCCTCATAAGGTGTGCTATTGCCCTGTCTTTGTTAAAAAAACTCCCCGACGAATAAACGTTGTCAAAAACATTGATCTCTCTATTTTTTAAGAATTCATTAATGTTTTCAATAGAATTTGAAGACACGATACTGAGTTTTAGACCGGCCTTTTTAAGTTCCCCAATAACAGTCTTTAAACCCTTATATATTTTCAGAGAATTAATTGATTTACCATAAAGCTGATTTAATTCAAATAAGATAAACGGAATTTTGAAGATAGGAAGATTTATTTTTCTGCACCTGCCAATTAATGATAACGTGCGCAGGTCTTCCAATTCATCTTCTTTTATGGATTGAAATTTATATTTTTTAGCCAGTGTATTAATAGATTCAATTGCCAGATATCTCGAGTCAACAATAGTCCCATCAAAATCAAAAATTATATGCTTAATTATTTGATCACCCTCTTTAGTATAAATTGCTCATGGATAAGCGGTCCACAAATAATACTATATTATGCCCCAAAATGAAATTACGTTCGGTTTAGTCAGGAGATTCACAAATTTTTACAAAAAATCATACTATATAACTACAAAGGCCACAAGGACTGGTTATAACTTACAAAAAATTTATCATGGGGCAAAAAAAATGAAAAACCAACTTAACCTCCCTAACGAAGTTGAACATGAAGAGCAGGAATTATTAAAAATACTCAACAAACAAACGCTGCCCAAACATATTGCCATTATCATGGATGGAAATGGCCGTTGGGCAATTAAACAGGGTTTGCCCCGCTTTTTAGGCCACCATGCTGGTGTCAAATCTCTTAAAGAAGTTATCAATGCTTGCTGTGATTTGGAAATCAAAGTATTGACGGCATTTTGTTTTTCCACAGAAAATTGGAAAAGGCCCCAGCAGGAAATTGACAACATCATGCATCTCTTAGTTGAATATTTGACCAACGAATTAATAGATCTATACGCAAAAGGCGTGCGGATTAACCCTATCGGCGTTTTGCAGGAGTTGCCCCAACGGGCCCGGGATGCTTTAAATAGGGCCGTACAACATAGCCTTGGTAATAATGGACTTGTTTTAAACCTGGCCTTAAATTACGGGGGGCGATTAGAACTAACACAGGCTATCCGCGAGATCGTCTCTGCCGTTGAGAAGGGAAAACTAAAAGCATACCAAATTGATTCCACAACCGTTGAAAAATACTTATATACCGCGGGCCAGCCAGAGACGGATTTATTAATCAGGACCTCGGGTGATCAAAGGATAAGTAATTTTTTGCTTTGGCAGATTGCTTATTCAGAAATTTGGTTTACTGATGTCTTGTGGCCGGACTTCAGGCGTATACATTTACTGCGCGCCCTGGTTGATTACCAGGAGCGGGACCGGCGTTACGGCGGGGTAAAAGATAAATGAAAGAAAGGGCTTCGCACCAACTGCGGAGCCCTTATCTGCATGGAGTGGCAGGCATGAATTTATATGAAAATTTTCCGGTCTTGGTCATTGATAATCAACTTAAAGCTGACAATATTGAAGGAATGGCCCTAAGAAAAGTAATTACCGTCCTAATCAACAGGGGACTGGCAGTAATCGAGCTGGAAACGGATGTTTTTGACCAGCGTCTTGCCTTATCT
This sequence comes from Desulfotruncus alcoholivorax DSM 16058, assembly GCF_000430885.1. Classification (GTDB taxonomy): domain Bacteria; phylum Bacillota; class Desulfotomaculia; order Desulfotomaculales; family Desulfallaceae; genus Desulfotruncus; species Desulfotruncus alcoholivorax. The sequence continues at coordinate 123,631 of NZ_AUMW01000011.1, forward strand.
GCCGGCTCTGAAATAAGCTGCATTTTGCTGGGCTGGAATAAGGCCGGCGCCTATAGATCAATGTCTCAGCTGGGCAAACTTGTCGCTCTGTTTAGGGAAAGAAATGAAGCCATCCCCATTTTTTTAATGACTGATAAATTGGAGATTAAAAACATACCGGTAGACACCATTAAAAGAATCAACGGGTATATCTGGAAAACCGAGGATACTCCCGGTTTTATTGCCGGCAGAATAGAAAACGCGGTTAAAAAATACCTGGATGGCCTTTTGCCGCCTTTCTTCAGGGCTTTAATCAAATATACCGGGGAATCCAAGTATGCCTGGCACACGCCCGGGCACATGGGCGGTGTAGCGTTTTTAAAATCCCCGGCCGGCAGGATTTTTCACAGTTTTTTCGGGGAAAATGCTTTTCGCGCAGACATTTCGGTATCAGTACCCGAATTGGGATCACTGCTTGACCATACCAGGGCAATACATGAAGCGGAAGTCAATGCAGCCCGGATATTCGGTGCTGACATAACCTATTTCGTAACCAACGGTACATCCACATCAAACCGCATCGTGCTGCAGGCCGTGGTAAAGCCGGGTGATCTGGTTCTAGTGGATAGAAATTGCCACAAGTCTATCATGCAGGCGGTGATCATTACCGGGGCAATACCTATTTATCTACGGTCATACAGAAACAATTACGGTATTATCGGCCCTGTTCACGCTGATGAGTTAAGTGTCAATGCAATCAATAAAAAAATAAAGGACTGCCCCTTGCTCAGTGACCAGACCGGGAAAGTTAAAATAACCGTCATTACCAATTCCACCTATGACGGGATCTGTTACCACGTGGGAATGATCAAGGAAAGGCTGCAGCAAAACGGAACCGGTGTTACCGAGCATATACTTTTTGACGAAGCCTGGTACGCTTACGCCAGGTTTAATCCCATCTATACAGACAGGTGCGCCACTTTTTGCCGGCCCAAAGATCCCGCTTATAATTTGATTTTTGCCACCCAGTCAACGCATAAACTGCTGGCCGCTTTTTCACAGGCGTCCATGATACACATCATGGATCAAACAGGTGGTTTTTCCCATGACAGGTTTAATGAAGCTTATATGATGCATGCCTCAACTTCGCCCCAATACGGGATTATCGCCTCACTGGACATGGCAGCCAAAATGATGGAAGGCGGTTTCGGGCGGTCAATGACCCGGTCCGCCATTGAAGAAGCGAACATTTTCCGCAAAAAAATGGTTCAAATAGACAAAGAATTAAACCTGTATGGCAACTGGTGGTTTAAAGTATGGCAGCCTCCTGCCATCGAAGGACAGGATTGGGACCAGGTTGATGATTATACGTTAAATACCGACCCGGCCTGCTGGATATTAAGGCCTGATGACAACTGGCACGGTTTTGAAAAGATTGCCGACAACTACGCCATGCTGGATCCCATCAAAGTAACCGTGCTGACCCCGGGCATGGAAGAACCCGACCGGATAACCGGCCCCGTTCTTCCCGCCCCCATAGTAACTAAGTTTTTAAACAGCCGGGGAATCGTTGCTGAAAAAACCGGTTTTTACTCATTCCTGATATTGTTTTCCATAGGGATAACCAGTGGAAAATCAGGTACCCTGCTGGCGGAATTATTTGCATTTAAAAAGGTCTATGATACTAATCCGCCCTTAGGGGAGGTTTTTCCCGAACTGGCCGGTTATTATCCCGCCGGCATGACTATCCGTGCCCTCTGTCAGGAAATGCATTCATTCTTAAAAGCTATAAATTATCATCAACTGTTTAAATCCGTATATGCCTATTTGCCGGAGCAATGCCTGACACCGGCCGGCGCCTACCGGGAGCTGACGGCCGCCAATGTTAAGCCGGTTAAAATAGCTGAACTGGCCGGCAAGATAGCTGCCGTCATGGTGACACCATACCCGCCGGGGATACCGGTTATTATGCCGGGAGAAAGGTTCAACTCGTTGCTGGTTAAATATTTACAATTTTACCAAAATTTCAACAAGCGCTTTCCGGGATTTGAAAATGAGCTACAAGGGGTTGCTCAAGGGGTTGCTATAAGCGGTGGAGAATATACCGTTTATTGTGTGCAAGGGGGTCAGGCTTGAATTATTCACTTACTCTTCCACTACTCTAAGACTTTGGCATCACGGCCTCATCTAATCAAACTAAACCAAAAGGAAATATTTCAAGCCTGACCCCACCTGTCCCACAATATCATCCAGGAGTGGGAGTTCTAAAGTCTGCCGTGTCTTGGTCTGGATGATTACGAGTTTCTTCCTGTTCCAGTCAAGACTGTTAAGTTTAAGTGTTTTTACATCGCTTGCCCTAAGACCCAGCCTTACGACTGGAGAAGGATGGCATAATCCCTCTTGCCTACCGGGTTTCCTCGATCAACAGCATTAAGAAGTTTCAAAACATCTGATTTCTTCCACGATGGTGAGGATATTTTAACTAACACGTAACATAATCATTTGCTTCCCATAGTGCCGCTTATGTAACGCGTTATATAACTGGCACTCCAACGCCACCCTGATGCTGAAGTATGGTGTCCAGCCTAAAGTGGCATCTAGCCGGTTGGGGCACTCGTCCATATCTATAACCCTGGACCTGTACTCCCACGTGCTGTCGGACATGCAGAAGGAAGTGGCAGACAAAATCGATATGGGCATATTCCAGAAGTTGGAGCACAACAACCACCAGCAATTGTCACAATAAAATCACATAAGTTTTACAAAAAACAGGCTTGACTCCTTGGATTATATTTGCTACCTTATATATATCAGCTTACCTTTTCAGACTGACAAATTTAATCCAGGGAGGTTCTTGCCATGACATTTGATGAGTTTCTAAAGCAAAACCCTAATCATTCTGGGGCATTCCCTTATTCGCTTGACGATTTCATTGACAAATACCCGAAGTATCAAGGCTTAAGGTATAATCAAACTTTCCAAGGAATTTTTAACTTGCTCACCAGCACCAATTCTATTCTACGCATGATGGAAGCTTGTCGCCTTGAAAAACCAGCCCTTTTTGGCGTCTATACTGACATTGAGACCCTCTATAAACCTTATCTCCAGGAATTACAGAAAAACAAGAAGGATTTTGACCAGTTCAAACAGGCTATTGGAAGCCTTGCCTATTTTGTACTTGCTCCTTTTGGCTACGAATCCAATAAACAAAGGACGATGTCTGGTTCGGAATTCTTCACATCAGCAATGCATTTCGTCTTTTATCCCGAAAAGGCCAAACTTAAAATTGTCAATCGCCCAATTATTGTACCGTTTGAAGTTGAATATTAAACCTTACTTATCTCCATTGTCCTCTATTTGCAACCTTTTTCACCTATTACGGCGGCCAATTGGCGACCATCGCCGGCTGGACCGTCGGCTGCGGCCCGCTTTTGGCACAAAAATGTTCAAGGGGTTATCGCCTACATCAGCGATAACCCCTTGGTTTATATGCAATTTGGCGGAGAGAGTGGGATTCGAACCCACGAGACCGCTACTAACGGTCTACTCGATTTCGAGTCGAGCGCCTTCGACCATCTCGGCCATCTCTCCAAATTTATCAAGTTTCCTGTTTAAGTACCTTTCTTCTTATCCCTTAGTTCCCGGAAAAAACGCTGAATAATTTTCCGGCATTCTTCCTCCAGTATGCCCGAAACCACAGCAACCTGGTGGTTGAATCTTGGCTCACGCAGTACATCCATGATTGAATCCACAGCCCCTGCCTTTAGATCCTGCGTGCCGTAAATCAGTGTCTTTACCCTAAACTGAATCATTGCCCCGGCACACATGGGACATGGTTCAACAGTGCAGTATACTGTTGAACCATCCAGCCGCCAATCCCCGATCCGCTGAGCCGCTTCTCTCATGGCAACTATTTCAGCATGAGCAGTGCTATCCTTTAATGTTTCTCTAAGGTTGTGGCCCCGGCCAATAATCTGGTCATTAAGCACCACCACCGCCCCTATGGGCACTTCGCCTATGGCATAAGCCTTTTCAGCTTCAGCAATGGCCTCCCGCATATATCCGGTATGATTCACCGGAACTGTTCCCCCTTACCGCAAAGCTCAGTATAACATATTATATCTACTCTTGACAACCTTTTATTAGAGCAGCTTTTGAAAATTTTTATTCGCCCGGATTACGCTGTGTCAAGCCACCCTTTACCGGGCGAGGAGGAATCTTAAATGACTTATTCAGAAAAAATGCTGAAAATGCAATTATACGATCACAGCATCTCACAATTGGCAACCACAATATATGCACATGCAAAGCAACTAGCAAAAGAGGATCATCTTGTTACAATTGCTATACCGTCACTGAACAATGAAGACGGAAAGCTCAAGCTTTTTGTTATACAGAAAGAACTTGAAAGAGGACCAAGAGGTCCGGGTTAAAATTATTAACTTAATTCTTTAGTTTAGTGAGCATAACCTCAAATTCCTTTACTAATTTTTCAATCATTTCATAGGTATGATATGCTGTCTTGTAATCATCCGTAGATAAAGCAGATACGTTCATTAGTTCAGGGAATAATTGATTTAGGTACTTTATTCTTAAAATAACATTATTTAATTCAACGCTTATGCTTATATCAGAGTAGATTAGGAACTCATTGTTCGTTTTCAATAGTTCAATTTCTTCATATTTAAAAATTGGGGGTTCTAACACAATGGGCAAAGGTTTTTTTCCTAGTTTTTTTTCTTCTTGATTTTCTTTAATTGATTCCAGAGATATAGTCAACTCCCTGGGCTTTAAAGCTTGTAAAATTATTTTTAAAATTTCTTTATTCTGATTTAATTCCAAAAGTGATTTAGAAATCATGCCAACCATTAATGTTTTTTTCTTTTGTTTTTCACTCATTGAGTATAATAGAAACGACAGTATACACACAAGCCCTATTGAAGCGGTAATTAATGCTAACTCCATAGACTCCACACCTTCCCCCCCATAAAACACCGGTATTTACCCAAACTAGTAAAAAAGTGAATTCTCTTTATCAAGCCTTATTTCCTGCTTAAAAAAAGTCCCCATCCTCATTTGGGAAAATGTTTTAACAGAATAAAAGGACATAGCTTGAACATTGTAAAGCCCGCGCATAATAGAGCGCGGGCCAAAATCACCGGTATTTATTTTATACTATTTAACAACGAGTAAAGTTTGCATTGTGGTATCATTACATCCCTGGAAAGTTGCGCCGATCTGACGCATATATTCGATGTATTCAATTATTTCCCCGGTAATAACTTCCCCTGGAATGATCACCGGTATGCCCGGTGGGTAGCAAGCCACCACCTCGGAACATATTTTTCCGGCTGTGTCCTTAATGGGCAAACTCATCGTTGGTTTGAAAAAAACGTCCCTCGGCGGCATGGCAAGCTCCGGAATTACCGGAATTGAATCCATATAGCCATTTAATTTAAATGCCATGGGTTGGTTGGAATTAAGGTATTTTTTCATTTCAATGAGTGCATTAAGAAAACAGTCCACATCAGATTTACTGTTACCAAAAGTTATAATTAACAATAGATTAAACATATCAGACATTTCCACCTGGATACCATGTTTTTCCCTTAACCATCTTTCAGCCCAAAATCCAGTAACTCCGAGATCTCTTAACGATATTGTAATCTTGGTGGAATCAAGATTATAACAATTATCGGCACAAATTGTTTCTAAATCCAATACCTTTAAACCAGTTATATTCCTCAATTCATTCCTCAGGTAAGACGATAAATCAATAGATTTTTGAATTAACCTGTTGCCACAGGCCTCCATTTGTGCTCTTGCCGCATCAAGGGAAGCCAACAGGAGGTATGACGTGCTGGTGCTTTGCAGCAGGCGAAGAGATGCTTCAAGCCTTTCCCGGTTAATCAGAGCTCCTGCTACATGCAGCATTGAGGCTTGCGTAAAGGCAGAAAGCAGCTTATGTGTCCCTTGTACCACGGCATCTGCTCCTGCATTAATTCCACCCTGAGGTAATTCATCATGAAAGTATAAATGTGGGCCGTGCGCTTCGTCAATAAGCAAAGGGATATTCTTAGAATGTACTAACTCTGCAATACTTTTAATGTCGGAAGTAATACCATGATAGGTGGGGCTGACCAAAATAACCGCTTTTATGTCAGGATACCGCTGCAGATTTGTTTTTATTAATTCAGGAGACGTTCCCAGTGAAATACCAAACTCACTATTGTACTCCGGATTATAAAATACCGGGATAGCACCGCTTAATATAATTCCGCTTAAAATTGAACGGTGCATATTCCTTGGAACCAGAATTTTTTCGCCCTGATTACAAGTAGCCATCAGTACGGCCTGCAGACCACAGGAACTTCCATTAATTAAAAAATAGGTTTTCTCAGCTCCAAATGTTTTTGCTGCAAGGTTTTGCGCATTCATTATTACATCATGGGCATTATGCAAATCATCCATTCCAGGAACATTGGTTACATCAATTTCAAATACTTTTTGTCCCAGCAACTCCATTAGTTGGTTGCCATCACTATTTTTTCCCTTATGACCGGGCATATGAAATCTAATTACACCATCACTGATGTATCTTTTTAATTCCGAAATAATGGGCGTACCGTGCTTATGATACAAAATGTCAGTCACCTCGCATTCAAAGACAAGACATTATCTTTAAATTAGGGCAGTGATTTAAACCCTATACTTTTTTCCTTATCCTTTTATTTCGACATAAACTTTGTTTATTCCTTGATCTTTTTACTCCTACTCTGTTCTCAAACCCCGGTTATATTATGCAGAAAACAAGCATGGTGTTACATGGATGGAACAATTATTTAATTAGCAGAAACAACCCTACACCTATTAATAGCGCTCCTAATATTTGATAATGGTTCAGGGTTTCACCAAAAAAAATATAACTAAATAGGATAGTTACCACAGGTGAAGAGGAGACTATTAATGTTACCTGGTTGATATTTCCTTTTTTTAAGGCGGCAAAATAGGCCAGGTCACCCAATAATGTTGCCAGGAGAGATTCTGCCAAGATAAAAAACCAAAAAACAGGAGAAACCTGAAGCAAATTGCCGAATCCCCGGGTGCCTACCAACCATCCCAATACCAGAGCTGCCGCCAAAATAGTGCGCAGCGATAAAGCAGTTACTGGATTCACATTATAAAGAGCCATTTTGCCGAATAATGGAGCCAAACCCCAGCATATCATCCCTAAAAAAGCATAAAAATAAACCATCGCAGCTCCTCCCAGGTTATGGTATTAGCCCCAATGGTTTATTTTATGCTTATTCAGGCTTAAAGAGAACGATTGAACTATATCATACCTCAATGATGCCAATCTTCTTGTATTTTACTTTTGAATTATAACGGGCGTACCAACGTTGATATAATCAAAAAAATCTTCTACATCTTTATTGGTTAAACCTACACAGCCCCATGTCCAATTACTGCCCAGTTCGGGTACTCCCCCTCCATGAATGCCGACTCCACCGCCCAAAGCAGTGTGCTGGGGAGGTATTTTCCCACTTTGAACAGCCGACAAAATCTGTTGGTAAACTGTTTTATCAATCAATCCATTAGTTAAACCTCGCTCTGCATCTTCAGCATTTGGATAGCTCAAACGCATCCATCTGGTGCCAAGGTATTTATCTGGCGGGGTTAAAACTGATTTTTCACAAATATAAAAGGTTCCTTCCGGGGTTTTATGGTCTCCTGAATACTGCTTGTCCCCGGGACCACCGTCTCCAAGCTCAACATGATAGGACTTCAGCCGCGTATCATTATGATAGATAGATAGAGTCTTATCAGATTTGTCAACTATTATTTTCATGCCATTAGAACCTTGTTTAATATCGTTGTTGGCTAATACCTGGCTTAGCGGCATATTATTCCCTGCAGCCTTATTCCCGTTAGGAATATCAGCTAAAGTATAGAACGTGCCAAAGTTAAGAAATACAAAAACGGAAACCACTAGTGCCAGCATTACTTTGTTTGTTGTAGTCATACCTATTTCCTTCCTAAATAATATCTACAAAAATATCTATAAAACCTGTCCCTGCCAGAAAACCAGTATAAATGTCTAACAACGCATTGTCAATGGTCAGTATATCCAACTATATTAAACGTTTTTGATTCATTTCATTAGGCAGCATTGTAAAATATTTTCTTATACTATCAAGTAATATTCAGGCCATCTTATAGATATCCTGCCGTACCAATAGCGATTGGTTTTTCTCAACTTCGTAACCGACACCGCCAAACCCCTAGAAAACCGTGCCAATAGTTTTTTTAAATAATTTTACTGTAAACATTAACCAATTTTAACCATGTTGCATACTCTATTTTAGAACCCTAAAGGGGATAAAAAATTGAAAGGAGTAATTATAAAATGGAATGGGCAAACGATGAAAAAAAGCATCATGGCCATAAGCATGAAGAAGATGAACTCAAAATAATAATTAAGGATAGCCTGGTAATTATTATACTGGGCGAACTGGATGACGAGAAATTAAAAAATACACTTAAGTCTTTTTTGGACACCAAAGGTGCAAAAGTAGCCGGTAATTAAATGAAAAACCAATTAACGAAAAGCAGGGGTAGCAATAGCTACACCCTTTTTTTATTTCTTATAAACAGCTTTTACACACCAATTAAAAAATATAACCTTTGGTAAATAAAAATCAAACACATGTTTTGACTCAAAGTAACAATAAAAGCTTCGGTAAATTAACTAATTAATACAATATTTTGCAGGTGTATTTACTTATTTGTAATAATATGTTATTATTGCGCTCGGGTGATTTCTATGGACTTGTTAAATTGGGGAAGGCTTTTAGTTAATATAGAGGTTGAAAGGCGTAAACTTTACGAAATATCGAAAAATGAACCCAACAATTATGATAAGATGCTCCAGGTAAGCCAGCGGCTGGATAAGTTGATTAATAAATATCAGCGGGAAGTTAAAAGTGGTTTTGACGTGAGACCACTTTATCAGACCAATCAATATTAATTAGAGACTCAGGCGCGAGGCATTGATATACGTTGGAAATACAAGACCCGCAAACGCTTGCGGGTCTTGACTTTGAGTGGTGCGCCCGAAAGGACTCGAACCTCCGACACGCGGTTTAGGAAACCGCTGCTCTATCCTCTGAGCTACGGGCGCATAACATAGCAGCGACACGGGCTTAAATTGTGTCGCTGCATTTTTTGGCGTGCCTGGAGGGACTCGAACCCCCAACCTTCTGATCCGTAGTCAGATGCTCTATCCAATTGAGCCACAGGCACATAGCTGTTCATTAACGCTGCAGTAATTATTATAACAAAAACAACCTCTAAAGTCAATATGCCAATTAATGGAGTGTTTTTACCGGTTTGGCTTATCAACTTCGTTAAGAAAGCCACGGCTATTTTCCGTGGCTTTCTTATTAAATTCTGGCGGAGAGAAAGGGATTCGAACCCTTGATACGAGTTTTAGCCCGTATAATCGCTTAGCAGGCGACCGCCTTCGACCTACTCGGCCATCTCTCCGTAATAAACCAGTGGCGGAGGAGGTGGGATTCGAACCCACGGAACCCGTAAAGATTCAACGGTTTTCAAGACCGCCTCCTTAAACCGCTCGGACACCCCTCCAGCTAAATCCCTTAACCAGAGACAATTAAAAGTATAGCATAGCGGAAAAGGCATGTCAATAAACCCTTTCCGCTAAAACATGTTAATTTATTTCTGTTTTTCCACCCATATACGGCTGTAGAGGCTCGGGTATTTTTACCGTGCCGTTTTCAGTCTGGTAATTCTCCAGAATTGCGGCCACAGTACGGCCCACGGCCAGCCCTGAACCGTTCAAGGTATGAACAAACCGGGGCTTACTCTTGCCTTCACGGAACCGTATATTCGCACGCCTGGCCTGGAAGTCAACAAAATTACTGCACGATGAAATTTCTTTGTAAGCATTATAGCTTGGCAGCCAAACTTCTATATCATATGTTTTGGCCGAGCTGAAACCCAGGTCGCCGGTGCTGAGTGTGACCACCCGGTAGGGCAGTCCCAGCAACTGCAGTATTTTTTCCGCGTTCGCAGTTAATTTTTCCAACTCTTTGTATGATTCCTCGGGCCGGGTGAATTTAACCAATTCAACTTTATTAAACTGGTGCTGCCGTATTAACCCACGGGTATCACGTCCTGCCGCGCCGGCCTCTGCGCGAAAGCAAGCACTGTAGGCGCAGTGGTAAATGGGTAAATTTTCTGCCTCTAAAATCTCACCATGATAAAGATTGGTTACCGGCACTTCGGCAGTGGGAATAAGGTAATAATCTGTGTTTTCGATCTTAAACATGTCTTCGGCAAATTTGGGCAGCTGGCCCGTTCCAATCATACTGTTACTGTTCACCATAAACGGCGGAAGCACTTCCACATAACCATGTTCCCTGGTATGGGTGTCCAGCATAAAATTGATGACGGCACGTTCCAGCGCCGCCCCGGCGCCCTTGTAAAAAGTAAACCTGGCACCGGTAACCTTGCTTCCCCGCTCAAAATCAATAATATCCAATGCTTCACCAATATCCCAGTGAGGTTTGGGCTCAAAGCCAAATTGCCTGGGCTCGCCCCAGCGGCGCACTTCAACGTTATCGTTTTCGTCCAGGCCAACGGGCACGCTCTGGTCGGGTAGATTAGGAATTTCCAGCAAAGTTAACTGAATTTTTTGTTCCAGTAAACGGATCTCATCGTCCATATCTTTAATGGCGGCAGATACTTCGCGCATTTCAAGCACTAAATCCTCTGCCAGCCGGCCGGCTTTTTTCAAACGCCCTATTTCCTCTGATACCACGTTACGCTTGTTTTTTAATTTTTCAGCCTCGGCAAGCTTTTGCCGCCACTGTTCATCAAGCTTCAGAAAAGGCTCCAATGATATATTGGCATTTCTTTTTTTCAAGGCATCTTTGACAACATCCGGATTATTACGAACAAATTTTAAATCTAGCATGCCTAATACCCCCGGCAAAAAATTAAAATCTAATAAACATAAAACAAAAATGCCGGCTTGCGCCGACATAATTGTACCATATTTATGCAATCAAGTAAAATTAGAGGCTGACAAATTTAACATCCAATACCCCGTCAATTTCCGCAATTGCTTTTAGGGTCGCCTCGGGTACCGGGGCATCCACCGACAGCATCATAATGGCCTTGCCGCCCACTTCTTTACGGCCCACTTGCATGCCGGCAATATTGATGTTATGCTCTCCAAACAACATGCCTACGGGTCCGATAATCATCGGTTTATCAATATGAGGAACATAAAGCATGTATCCCTCAGGCACTGCGTCAATCCTGCACCCGTCAATCATTACTATCCTGGGGTCGTTATCCCTGAATAATGTGCCTGATACCGTCTTTTCTCCTTTATCTGATGTAACCTTCAAGGTGATCAGGCTGGCGTAGCCGTTTGCCTTACCGTTAACAGTCTGGGCCACGGAGATGCCCCTGTTTTTAGCCAGCAGGGGGGCATTGATGAAGTTAACCGTCTCCTGCAGAATGGGGTCCAAAAACCCTTTAACCAGAGCTGTGGTAATTGGCTTTACCTCTTCCCCGGCCAGGTCGCCGCTAAAGGTAATCTCCAACTTGGTTACCCTGCCCTCAACCAGCTGGGCCTGAAATTTACCCAGTTTTTCAGCCAGCTTGAGGTAAGGTTTAACTTTTACCATCACTTCCGGGTTGATTGAAGGAATATTGACAGTATTACGCACCACCTTACCCTTTAGAGCATCAACAATTTCCTCCGCCACATCAACGGCTACGTTCAGCTGGGCCTCAGCGGTTGACGCCCCCAGGTGCGGGGTAGCGATAAAATTATTTAGTTCAAGCAACGGGCTTTCTGTGTTAGGTTCTTTTTCGAAAACATCCAGGGCTGCACCTGCTACCTTACCTTCTTTCATGTACTTGTAAAGTGCTTCCTCTTCGATAATACCGCCCCGGGCGCAGTTAATTATCCTTACACCATCCTTCATCATGTCAAAGGCCCGCTCATCCAGCATATGATACGTTTCTTTGGTTTTAGGCATGTGTACGGTAATAAAGTCTGCCACAGGGAGCAATTCATCGAAAGTAACCAGCTTAATGCCCATAGACTCCGCTTTTTCCTCCGTAATATATGGATCGTAAGCGACAATGTCCATCTCCAGAGCCTGGGCCCTTCTGGCCACCGCTGAGCCTATCCTTCCCAAACCGATAATGCCCAGGGTTTTTCCCCTCAGTTCCACCCCGAGAAATGCTTTTTTATCCCAAACACCATTTTTCATTTTGGCTACAGCCTGGGGGATATTCCTGGCCAGTGCCAGCATCATGGCTATGGTATGTTCCGTAGCGGCTATGGTATTCCCATCAGGGGCGTTAACAACCAACACACCGTGTTGAGTGGCTGCGTTAAGGTCGATATTATCCACACCGACGCCCGCCCGGCCTACAACTTTAAGTTTGGGCGCATGGTCAAACACCCGGGGTGTAACCTTAGTAGCGCTGCGCACGATCATGGCATCATATTCACCTATAACTGCAATAAGTTCATCCTCAGTCATCTTACTGCCAATTACTACTTCTATTTCAGGCTCATTCCTCAGGGGTTCCAGTCCCTTCTCAGAAACGCCGTCCATTACTAAAACTTTATACATGGCCATTATTTTTGCACCCCCAGAAATACTTGCTGGGCCGCTTTAACACCGGAACCCAGTTCCACCGGGTAACCAACCCGGCTTAATGCCATTTCTAATCCGCTTATTGCTATCAACACATCCATTTTACCGGCAAAACCCATATGGGCAACCCGGAAAATTTTATTTTTTAACTGGGCCTGGCCGCCGGCAAAAGTAATACCAAACTCATTGGTTAGCACTTTACGGATATCATCAGCCCCGATACCTTCCGGCGCGCAAACGGAAGTAATAACAGGTGAAGCGCAGCTGTCAACAGCCAATAACTTTAAACCAAGCGCTTTTATCGCGGCGCGGGTAGCATCTCTCAAAAGTTTATGGCGGGCATAGACATTATCCAATCCTTCGTCAAGCATCATATCCAATGAAGTGTTCAGCCCGACAAACAAAGATACCGCGGGTGTAAATGCAGTATTCCATTTACCCAAGGATTTTCTCGCTTTAACCAAATCAAAATAATAACGCGGCGACTTGTTGTTTTCAATTACCTGCCAGGCTTTGTCGCTAACACTCTGGACAGCGAGACCCGGCGGCAGCATCAACGACTTCTGTGATCCGGTAGTTAAGATATCAACATGCCACTCGTCAACTTTGATTTCAATGCCGCCGACACCGCTTACCCCATCTACAACAAGCAGGGCAGGTGTCTCAGCCACTATTTTACCGATACTTTCAATATCATTGGTTACACCGGTGGATGTTTCGTTCTGAGTGGCAAAAACCACCTTGATATCCGGATTGGCCGCCAGCCTGTCTTTAACAACCTGCGGGTTGACGGGCGTTCCCCACTCAAAGTTTTCCTCTATTAACTCGGCACCATAGGCTTTGGCCAGTTCCGACCAGCGCTCGCCAAACTTACCACCCACCAGGGTCAAAACCTTGTCCCCGGGGCTGACCGTATTGGCTACAGCAGTTTCCATACCACCTGTACCGGAACTGGTTAAAACAAAAATATCATTCTTTGTTTGAAACACCTTTTGAAGTTTAGTGACAATTTCTTTGTGTAAATCCTGAAACTCCTGGGTTCTGTGTCCAAACATCGGCGTTGTCATGGCCGCCACAACCTTCGGCGGCACGGGAGTTGGTCCCGGAATCATGAGATAGCGTTTATCCTGCATAATTATTCCCCCATTATGTATATGATTTAACAAAAAATTAATAAAAAAATAAACCTCTCGTCCCTGTCAACACAGGGACGAGAGGCGTTTCTCCCGCGGTACCACCCACATTGACCCGTAATATCGCAATATAATAAAACGAGTCCTCTTCATTCAAATAACGGATCTGATCTCCGTGTCCGCCTACTGTTTTTTTCAGCGAACCCCCTTCGGGGAGCCTTTTCACCGAAAACAACCGCCGGTTTTCACCATCCACCGGCTCTCTGATGATTGCCAAATCGGCTATTTTACCCCTGCATCGGGTTTAAAACATATGGTAATTTACTAATAAATATTACTACAGCAATCTTTTTTTTGCAACAGTTTTTTTAATTTGATATATTAGTAACTTGTTCCACAAAATATTTATGAATTCTTAAATCACCGGTTAATTCGGGATGAAAAGCTGCCACCAAAAACCTGCCCTGCCTGGCGCACACAATCTTTTCACCATAATGGGCCAGCACTTCAACTCCAGTATCAACCTCGGTTATATATGGCGCCCTGATAAAAACCGCATTGTAAGGTTCTTTACCTAATACGGGTATGTCTAAATTGAATTCAAAACTTTCAACCTGACGGCCAAAGGCATTGCGCTCAACCTCAATGTCCATCAAGGCAAGAGTTTGTTGCTGTGAATTTCTTATTCTTTTGGCCAGCATAATTAACCCGGCGCAGGTTCCAAAGATGGGTAAACCCTGCTTGGCCATTAGTTTTATCGGCTCCATCAGATCGAAATCATTTAATAATTTGCCCATAGTAGTGCTTTCACCACCGGGAATAACCAGGGCATCAATACCGTCCAATTCTCCCGGCTTTCTTATTTGCCGGGTGCTGGCTCCCAATTTTTCAAACGACCACTGGTGTTCTCGAAAAGCACCCTGTAAGGCAAGTATACCAATTAACATTTTTATACCCCTTTACCATCCTCTGTCTTGCATGCGCTGTTCCGGCATTATTGACGATATTTCCAGGCCGGGCATAGCCTCGCCCAAATTCCTGGAAATTTCAGCTAATATTTGTGGGTCTTGATAATGAGTTGTTGCGGCAACAATTGCTTTAGCCCTTGCTTGGGGATCTTTAGATTTAAAAATACCTGAACCCACAAATATACCGTCACAACCAAGCTGCATCATTAAAGCTGCATCTGCAGGCGTCGCGATACCTCCGGCGGCAAAATTAACAACAGGTAATTTACCGGTTTCGGCAACTTCCAGTAAAAGATGATAAGGAGCACCTAATTCCTTGGCTACGCTCATTAGCTCCTCTTTTGGCATATTTTGAATCCTGCGTATTTCACCCATAACCATTCGCATATGGCGCACAGCTTCCACAACATTGCCGGTTCCCGGCTCACCCTTTGTCCTAATCATGGCCGCACCTTCAGCTATGCGACGCAGCGCTTCCCCCAGGTTACGGGCACCGCATACAAATGGTACTTTAAACTCATGTTTATTGATGTGATGTTGTTCATCAGCCGGTGTAAGAACTTCACTCTCATCTATATAATCAACACCAAGTGCCTCAAGAATTTGGGCTTCGACAAAGTGACCGATACGGGCCTTGGCCATCACAGGTATAGTAACTGCTTCCATAATCCTTAATATTACGGTTGGATCGGCCATGCGGGCTACACCGCCGGCGGCACGTATATCAGCAGGCACCCTTTCAAGCGCCATTACTGCGCATGCTCCTGCTTCTTCGGCAATTTTTGCCTGCTCCGGTGTTGTAACATCCATAATGACCCCGCCTTTAAGCATTTCGGCCAGGCCTTTCTTTACCGTCCAGGTCCCTTTTTCAGCCACATTTTCAGACATAATGATTCTCCTCCATTCAAATCAATCACTAAAATATTTTACAGTATTCCCATTTTAAAAACAAGTAAGTTTTACTTAAGAGTGCACTGGCCCAAAATTTACAAGTATTTTGGGCCAGAACCTTATCTTGAATTGCTTCGCTGCGTTCGCAATAACAGGCTTAAAGCTAATCCGACCAGGTGCCTAAACTTAAAATAGCAAAAGAACCCTTGGAATTACTCCAAGAGCTCTTTTAAAAATAGTTCCGGCAACGACCTGCTCTCCCAGGGACAAGCCCAAGTACCATCGGCGCTGGAGAGCTTAACTTCCGTGTTCGGTATGGGAACGGGTGTATCCTCTCCGCTATGGTCACCGGAAAACTTATTGGACGTTATATTTAAGTTAACTTTCAGGTGCCTGGCACCTTTTTGTTAACTTATCGTTCC
>NZ_AUMW01000012.1 GCF_000430885.1 Desulfotruncus alcoholivorax DSM 16058
GGCTTTGGTACTGCTGAATTCGGTAAGGGTATCAACAGTTCCGTCACCGTTAATATCGTATTTGATGCTTGCCAGGTTTAATTTGAGTTTCTTATTGTCGGCAGTAAATGCTGCTTTAAGCACGTTCTCCAATTGAGCGCCGGAGATGGTTTGGGTTGCACCATTGTTAACTTTTACGCTGGCTTCGCCCCAAAGTACGGTTACTTTGGATACTGCGCCCCACTCAAAACCGTTCGGAAGGGTGAATTTCAGGCTCTCGGCTTCGTTGTCCAGGGTGTCGTTTACTGATTCATCAACACGAATGGTTGTCGTGTCGTTGTCGCTGAATGTGGGGTCATCTGTTACTACGATGTCAACGTCACCGGATCCAACGCGACCAACGACTAATCTTTCACTCGAAAAACCGCTGCCGCTGGGAGCGCTTATATTTAAGGTAATATCGCCGTCAAATCCGCTGTCAACATATATTCCGCCAAGGTTAATAAACATATAGGTATCCAAACTGGTATCAGGATCGCCATTTACCGTTACCTTTAATTCGTTTTTATCAAGCTTGGTTACAGTAAATGTTGACTTACCTGTAAAACCATTGTTGTCGGAAAGGTAATTAGCAGGTATTGTAATGTTGTTTTTTGTTCCGCCTAGCTTTGAATAAGTTGCATCATGCACTGACCAATCAGTTTCAGTCGTATCATTCTCCATAAACTTAAAATCTTTCGGAAGAGAGATGGTAAAAGAATCCCCATCCTTAATTTTTCCAGCAGTGTTCTGAATGAATACTGTACCGAGAGGTACAATTGAATCATCATTAACGGTCGGTGTTGATAACACCTCTGTACTGCTAGCAAATGCCGCAAACGGGAATACCATGGTGAGCGCGAACACAAGAGTCATTACCAAGCAAAATCTCTTATTGCGTAGCTTTAACAAATTTGTTTCCCTCCTTAAAAATTAATATTTCGGCCCTTGGGCCTAGTTCTAATGAAGTTTAACGTTTGGTTGCACATCCCCCCTTAAACAGGTATCGGTTAACTTGCTGCCGTGAAGCCTTTCCCGCTCTCAATAGCAGGATCTTCCAGGTTTATTGCTTGGCGGTTCCGTTAGAGAAGCGACCGCTCCGCTTACTCGCATTGTAATGTTACTAGGCTTCACAATCTAAACAGTTTTGCTTAATTTTTTCAATGCCTGTCTGTTTCCACCTGATTAATTAGACACGCAATCAAATGTAAAAGTTCCAATTACCTGGTTTTTTTCTGCCTATTTAATAATTTTCGTTAGTTTGGTGCTTTTGGATTTCTTTGTTTTGCACCCGTTTATTTAGACACGGCGGTCTCAATAAAAGTTCCAGGTGGAATAGCAAAATTAAAATTTTTTATTTCCATAATTAATAGCGTTATAATGTGAGGGGAACATTGCTGACCGGCTTGCGGCAAGCCTTTAACATTTAATGCAGACGGCCTGTTTTATTTAACTATTGAAATATCAGGGCGGGCAGGCAACGGTAACCTTTGATAAATTTAATGTTTTAAAGTAAATTATTTATTAGATTAATTATTTATCTTTTTTAGTTTTGCCATTTTTTTTAAAATAAGTTAAAATAGTGCCCGCTGCCGGAACTTTTTATATTGCATATGTGTCTAAGAAGTGTCCGGAGCTGGAGCTCGAGGGGGATCGTCCCTTTGGATAACGTAAAGCTCCTGGTAAAGAGATCCCAAAAGGGTGACACCAGGTCCTTTGAGCAACTGGTGACTCTGTACCAGGATAAAATTTTTGCACTAAGTTACCAACTCACAGGCAATTACGCCGATGCGCAGGATCTGGCCCAAAATGTATTTATAAAAGCCTACCGGGCTTTACCGGGGTTTCGCAACGAGGCTGATTTCGGGACCTGGCTGCACCGCATTACAGTAAACCTTTATATTAATGAAAGGCGCAAAAAGAGACCCGAGGTTTACCTCGACAAACCGGTGCAAACCGGGGAGGGTGAAATGCCCCGCTTGGTGGCCTCTGGTACCGAAAATCCCGAAGAAGCATTTGAAAAAAAAGAATTCCGCAGTATGGTACGTGATGCGCTGTGGAAACTGTCCGAGGAGCACAGGGCGGTGCTCGTGTTAAGGGAAATGCAGGGTTATTCTTACGAGGAAATAGCGCAAATGTTGGACTGCACCCTGGGCACCGTTAAGTCCCGCATCAACCGGGCTCGCCTGGCCCTAAAAAAGCAATTATTTCAGGCTGCCTGCAGCGGTAAGGATAACCTTCCTTAAATTTAATCAGCTCCAATGATTTTGCTCCGGGGAGGTGAATAACAGTGAATTGCATGCAAATTCAGCAGCTAATACCGGAATGGCTGGACGGCGAATTGGATACCGGCACAGCCGGGCAAATTGAAAAACACGTTACTACCTGTGATGAATGTAATGCAGAGGCTGCTTTTTGGCGGGAGACCGGCAATGCTCTAAGGGAAGGCGTGCCAAGCGTCAAAGCCCCGCCCGGGTTCGCCGGCGTGGTTATGAGTCAGTTGCCGTCGCAGCGTAGAACCATCACGGCAAGATTGTTCACCGGGTGGAAACGCAATTTCGCAGCGGCTGCCGCCTTTATGATCGTGGCGCTGGGATCCGCGGGAGCCTACATGTATTGGGACGGTAATGTGGCCGGACAGTTGCTAAGCAACGGCAAGACTAACCCGGTCCGGATGATTTATAACAAAATTCAAAGCAACATTGGTCAAGATGTAACCGCAAACACCCCCCGGGACAACGTAACGGGTGAACATGCGGGCCCAGCTGTACAGCCGGGTGATACAAATGCAGACCCCGGCAAAGCACAGCACGATGCCAGCAATAATAACCATATGAATAATAATGAACCCGGCGCCCATCAGGGTGAGGCCCAAAACAGCCAGGCAACGCCCGATACCGAGTCGGAATCAGTTTCCAAACCCGCTGTTAAGGGTGCTGACCCGCAGCAATATGTATTGTTGAGCACGGACAAAAATCGAGTATTGGATCGCACTTTTTTAAAAGTAAAAGTTGATGATTTACAGGCCGCCCACCGTCAGGCACTGGCGCTTATCAACAGCTCCGGGGCCTCGTATGAGGTTTTTGGGTCTGAGTATACACCCGCAGGGAACCAGGAAACTTTAAAGATAGTAACGGGCAACAGTATTTCCGTCAGCCTGCTGGATAATCTTAAAAAGCTTGGCCAAGTGTTGAACAGCGATACCCAGCGGATCGATATCAACGCGCGTTACAAAGAAAAGGTCGAACAATACCAGTCACTGTCTGCCCAACTGGAAAATTCCGGCCCGGTGGAACAGGAACAATTAAAGATTAAGATGGCAGGCATTGAAGCGCAGCTAAAAGATTGGGATCAGGAAGCGAATACTGATACCATTATACTATGGCTGGATAATTAAAACTACGACAAGGCAGGAGTTTTTATAATAGTAGACTCCTGCCTTGTTTTTGA
This sequence comes from Desulfotruncus alcoholivorax DSM 16058, assembly GCF_000430885.1. GTDB lineage: Bacteria > Bacillota > Desulfotomaculia > Desulfotomaculales > Desulfallaceae > Desulfotruncus > Desulfotruncus alcoholivorax. Next base: position 3,469 of record NZ_AUMW01000012.1, read on the forward strand.
TAATTAACTCCCCCTGGCCGCCATGGCGGCCAGGCAGATAATGATTGAAACCTGGTTATTGCAACTGGTCTGGTTCGTTTGCAATGCTTGTTACAGAATCCAGCAGCCTGTTCAAGGCGGCAACCGTTTCCGCCCGTGTTATATAGCTACCGGGAGCAAATAAATTGCCTGGTTTTCCCGATAGCAGCCCCAATGACCTGGACATACTAACGCTTTTTCTTGCCCAACTTGAAACTTTATCCCAATCCGCATAGTCCGGTTCTTTCCGCGGGTTTTGCGGCAAGCCTTCAAGCATGCCATAAGCGCGCGCCAGCAGCGCCGCGGCCTCTTCCCTGGTTATTCGTGCCTGCGGGCGGAAGGTATTATCCTCATAGCCTACGGCCAGCCCCCTGCTGTAAGCCATTGTTACGGCATTCCTCGCCCAGTCCGGTATAGACGCCGCATCCCTGTACGGCAAATTCGCCCCGGGACTGCCCGGCCCCAGCAGCCTGGAAAGCAATACGGCAAACTCGCCCCGGGTAACGGAATTGTCCGGCCGGAATGTGCCGTCCGGGTAACCGTTTATCATGCCCCGCGATACCATGCGGCGAATATCCGTCTCCGCCCAGTGCCCGCTGATATCGGTAAATCCCTTTTGCCGGCGGGCGAAATTCAGCTGGAGTCCGGCCACCCCTCCGGTTGTCCCGTCCACGGCTACCAGTTGAACATCTTCCGCCTCGCCAGCTTTGGCCGGGTAGTAAAACGCTCCGGATGCATTAATTTCCAGCTCTTTGCAGTCGCCCCCCGGATACCGGGCATAAAGGCGGGTGGCGGTGGTTTTGCCGGTAACCAGCGAGAATTTTTCATATGGTATAGTGGAAATTATCTTTAACAAAGGTGGATCGACCCCTTTACGGGTTTCCGCCGCCAGGACAGCAACAACCTGCTTGCCGTCCGGAGTATAAAGAGCAGTAATTGTAACCTGCTCTCCAGGCAGCAAATCTCTGAATTTAACGGTGTAGCCATTTTTAGTTATCGCGGCAAATGAACTGAGAAGTAATGTTTGTCCATTGTCAAGTTGTATTCCCTGCCCCGGGATATAAGCTTTCAAAACACTTTTCACCCTTTCGGCAGTCTCAGCAATATCCACCCGCCATACCGCGCCCGTGGCTGGGTTTAGCGCAACCCGCACCCATTGGCCGGGGTTTAATATGGAAATGCCTGCGGGCATACCCCACCTGTACAGCTGGGTTTCGGGAGATAAGTTTAAATATTTAAAGCCTTTTCTGCTGTCCAGCAAATACAGCGTATCTTTTTCCGCAAAAATAACCTGGCCGTAACTCACATCAGAAAAAGCAGCAACACCCAGCGCTTCGGTGGAACCCGGAGCCAGGTTGATAATGGCCAGGTCCCCTTCTTTCAGCGCTTCAAGCGCAGCCGGCTTCTGGTCCCTGGTGATGGATATGCCCGCCATAATGTGATACCGGCTGCCGGAAGCCAAAGTTATATATCCTGAACCGCGATCCACTCCGACTATCTGCCCCAGAGTCAGGTAACGCTTTACCGCCAGGTGATAGACCATTCCATCCGACCCCAGAGTAATTTGTACCGGCATACCCGGCAAAAGATTATCTAAGTCTGCGTTAGCGGCGGCACCGAAGGGCAAATCAGCCGCATCCCCGTCCATTATGACATCGGTAAAATCTATCGAGGCTTCCCGGTTCAGGCTGAATGTTTGCTTCCCTTCCAACAATTTTATGCTGTTGTTTTCGCGGTCAATGCCGGCCAGAACACCTTCTGTTTCCAGGCTGGCAACGCTTGCCCGCCAGATAGTCTGGTCATGTGGATTGATATCGGCCGACACGCTGCTGCCCGGAGGAACCGCCTGCTCCGCCGGCATGGTCCGGCCGTTGACGAGCAGGGCATTTTTAGCTTCCGGGTTAATGGTGTAGCCGCCTTCCCGGTAATTCTGGTTAATACGCACCAGAATTTTTTTACCTTCTCCTTCCATTTCTTTTATCCCGGACGCCTGCCAGGTGCGGCCCACAATATATGCTTTGAGGGAACCGGTACCAGGCCGTTCTACCAAGTAAAGATCAGCGCCGGCCGGGATTTCCTCGCCGTCCTGGAGCAGCCGGTCATCTACAGCCGCAACAGTTTCAGACGGCAAGGCAGCCCGGTTGTCCCCGGCAAGTGTCTCCCTGCCCGGAGGCTGGCCGAAAACCAGCGCAAAATCCTGCGTCACCCCTTCTTCTCTGGAGGTATCTTCTAAAATCGACCGGCCGCGCACCACGATTTTGTATTCCCCCGGTTTGGGATTAGGTATATAAACCTGCTCCACATTGTTGCGACTGTCCATTTTGCCCCGGTGGTCAAAATCATTTCCATAATATATTTGTCCATCGGGGGAGATAACCTCCAGATCCAGGTTATTAACCAAAGTTGTACCGGCACCCGGCTCCGCCGCGGGGTCTGTCCAGGAAAGGGTCGCCTTGAACGGTGACCCGGAGTAAGTGATCTTTTTTTCCAATACCTTACTGCCGCCTGTAGCCAGTCCTTTTTTATCGTCCACCAGTTCGAAAAGTTTGTTTTGCAGGGCTATAACCGTGCTGCCTATATCCAACTGACCAAAACCGGCTGCTGCGGGATTTGCGTCCAAATGCTGCGCGCCGTTGATTAAGATAGCTTTCATCAGGGCGGCCGAGGGATTCTGAAAGCCGCTATATTTTTGCAAATACTGGCGCAGCAGCGCTGCGGCACCGCCGGTAACGGCTGAAGCCATACTTGTTCCCTGCATCACCGTGTATGCGGGACGTCCAGACAGGTTCCCAGCCACCAGCCGGGAGGCTGTGGAAATTATGGAGGTGCCGGGAGCTACCAGCTCCGGCTTGATGCGCCCGTCAACAGTGGGGCCCCGGCTGGAGAATACCGCTACTTCGCCGGCGCCACCCATATCACTTTCAAACGCCGGCCTGGGGCTGATCGAAGCGCCTACAACCAAGGCGTTTTTACTGTTGGCCTCGGCAGTGAGGCCATCTGCCTGGGGGCCGGAATTGCCCGCACCGAAGATAGCGAGAAAATCCTGATGATTGCGCACGAATTCATCTATCTGGGCAGCCGAGCTGTCATATGCATTTTGCTTTTTGCCCCAGCCGTCTACATGTACGCGCACATCGGCGCTATAGGCCGGCCCGAAAAGTTCCTGCAGGTCCAGAGGCGGAGCGGTGTTACCGTTTTTGTCCACGATGCCCTGAAAGTACAGGCTGGCCCCGGGAGCCAGGCCGGCGTATTTTCCATTGGAAGCCTTGCCGCTGCCGACCAGGGTGCCAGCCATATGGGTGCCGTGCCCGTTGGTGTCGGCTGGGTTTTTAACCCCGGCCCAGGATTTTAGCAGAATTACCCGGGGCTTTTTACCGGGATCGGATTGCAAATCAGTATGGATATTGGTCATCGAACCGGTGTCCAGCCCGCTGTCCGCCAGCCCGATGGTTACCCCTGCCCCGTTCAGCCTGCTCGGAGTGACAAAACTCGGAATAGCCAGTGGCCTGGCCCCAACTATATCCCTGGCCCGGTCATTTAACAATTCAGGTTGTTCGTATTTTTGCACATACAGCACAAGCGGCGAGGCAGCCAATTCACCAACCGTGTCACATGGTAATTCTACCTTCAGATAGCGGCCGCCGACCGCAGCGCCGTCCAGTACCCGCCCGCCCAAGTTTTCTACCAGCCGTATAGTTTCGGGTTTGTCTACCGCACCGGTCAGGGTAACAATATAAGCTACCGGTTTTGTATTATTTTTGTAAATTTTACCACTGCTGTTTTCAGGTGCTTGTTGTCTGTCCTGTGCCTGGCTTAACGACGGGTGCTGTAATTTTTGCTTGGAATTGTATTCAGTAATTTTTTTAACATAGGGCAATTTTTGCAGCTCCGGTTTTTGTTCGGGCCTGACCCGCACCAGCAAGGTCTCGCCGTTTAGAGTTCCCATCCAGTTCACCTTTTCGGCGAGAAGTTTTTTTTCATTGCTGTCAAGCGGCCTTTGTAAATTTATTGCATACATTGCAAGATCATGATCCGGTCCAGTTGTCCCGCCGGTTTCGTTGTCATAGTTTATTGCGCCCTGCCGGCCACCAATACCCGACCATAGCGCCATACCAAGTGCAAAAACGGATACAATTAACATTATACGACTTAACTTTACCGTGCTATCACCAGCCTCACAACGTTTTTTGTTATTCAAAGATTATGTCTTTCCATTGTCCCGGCTATTAATGATTAATGTTTTTGCATGTATTTTATTTTCCACAAAACCTTTTAAATTCCCTGTTTGTTAACCTGGTAAATATTTAACAATATTAACTAACCAGAAAAATTTTCATGTTACTCGTATCCGGCACTCCAACAGTTCCCTACACGCGTTGCGCATTCCCCTTGTGCCCGTAATCAACAAATCATTTTTATCTTTTTTATATCAGGTTAATAGACGACTCTAAGAAAAAATTGTTCCCTACAATTCTTTAAAAAAAGGGCAAAAAAAAGCAAGCAACTATTAGCTTTTTAATTGCCCGCTTACGGTTTGTGTTTAAATAATTCTTTCCTTATAGTTCGCCCGTTTATCCTGCATATACTTTCTGCTTGATTACTTTGCGTATCATCCTGCGTTTATGTTGAGCGTTCAACACGTTCAACATGTTCAGCGCCCTGCCGGTCCCTATAGCCACACAGGAGAGGGGGTCTTCCGCAATAAACACGTTCAAGCCGGTTTCCCTGGCTATAAGCTTGTCCAAATCGCTCAAAAGTGCGCCGCCGCCGGTCAGTACGATGCCCTTGTATACTATATCCGCAGCCAACTCCGGCGGGGTTTTTTCAAGCACTTCTTTAACCGCGCCCACCACCAGGGTAAGGTTTTCCTTGATCGCCTCATAGATATTATCACTTGACACGGTAACTTCTTTAGGCAGGCCGTCTATCAGATCACGGCCCCTGACCCGCATTTCAGACGGCGCGCCATTGGGACAAGCGCTGGCAATTTCCATTTTAATCTCTTCCGCCGAGCGTTCCCCTATGGCCAGGTTGTATACCCGCCGGACGTATTTGACTATAGCCTCGTCAAACTTGTCACCGCCGACCCGCAGGGAAACGCTTTGTACGATTCCGCCAAGGGATAATACGGCAACGTCCGTGGTACCGCCGCCGATGTCGACAACCATGGTGCCGCCGGGCTGTGAGATGTCGAGACCGGCGCCGAGCGCCGCGGCCAGCGGCTCCTCTATCACGTGGGCCTGGCGCGCGCCTGCCTGAACGGTGGCCTGTTTAACCGCGCGCTCCTCCACCCCGGTAACACTCGATGGAATGCAGACCATCACCCGGGGTTTGAAAAACAGTTTTCTTCCCACTGCTTTTTCTATAAAGTAACGCAGCATTTTTTCCGTTACGTCATAATCGGCAATCACACCGCTGCGCAGCGGGCGGATGGCCACAATATTGCCTGGAGTTCGGCCCAGCATGCGCCTGGCTTCGGAACCTACGGCGATCACTTTGCCCGAGGATTTATCCATAGCCACCACCGAAGGTTCTGTTAAAACTATACCCCGACCTTTAACATATACCAGAACGTTAGCCGTTCCTAAATCTATACCAATATCAGCGCTCATGCGGAACTTCACTGTCCCCTTTCCAAACTCTTTTAATGCTGCTTGTCCAATATATTTAATTAATTATTTAAAGCACTATCCATAAATTAATGATGGCACTACGTATTTATTATCTTTAGGGACAAGCTTACCGCTACTAATACTTCTACTATTGGGGACAAATTCCTCCAGGATATGATATTTTTGTTATTGTTTTTCCCGGTATTTTTTTCTGGTAGCTTCGCCGCCGCGCAGGTGCCTCTCGGCCTTATTAAAATCCAAGACTTTTTTAACCTGGTTGGCCAGCTCTTTATTTAATGAAGGGAGCCTTTCCGTCATGTCTTTATGCACTGTGCTTTTACTCACGCCAAAGACCAGCGCGGCCTGGCGGACAGTGGCCTGGGATTCAAGGATATAGGAGCAGATTTCCAGCACCCGCTTTTGAATATATTCCTGCATTGCTTTACCTCCCCGGGCATTTGTTACATTATATGCGGGGAGAATAAAAAAATTGTTTTCTCCAAAAATAAAAACACCCCTGATTTAGGGGCAGCATTTGGATTAAGCCATACCCGGCATCATTATGCCTGTTGTTACCAGGCCCTAGCAGCCAGCGCTTTAGCCAGCGTTTGTATTTCTCCACCGGGTCCTGGTTGCCAAGCCTTTTTTGGAAGGGCCACATCAATAACACCCCCGTGTATATAAAGTTGGAGTTAAATTTATTGTGGCTTTTGGTTGATTTTTTATGCCTGGTATATTCTTGGAGTTTTCAATTTTTTGTTACATATTATGCGATTTTTATTGCGAGATTGCAGCAATGACAGGGGTTTTTGGTGCTGTTTGCGCGGGCGGACAGTGTCCGTCCCTGCGTAAATCCTCGGGCCACTCGCCCGCCCCTACAGAAATCACACGGGGTTTTTGTCATTTGTTGAAAATGCTGTTTATTTCCACTCCCGTATAATAGTGCTTGATTATTTTTTTGTAGTCATAACCATGTTCGGCGAATCCCTTTGCTCCGTACTGGCACATTCCCACACCGTGCCCGTAACCCCTCGTCGTAAATGTAACCTTATTTCCAGCTGAGGTGATGGTAAAATTGGTTGAACGCAAGTTTAGCATGCGCCTGATGTCTGTGGCGGCAATTTTTGACCGGTCGCCGACCACCAGTGTTTTGGGCCTGCCGGTTGCTGTTCGCTCCAATACCTGGAACATGTTGTCCCTTTGTCCTGTGGACACTGCTATGGCCTGCTGGTCGACGCCAACTGCTTTTGATAGCTGGGACAAACTAAACGTCACCCGGCGCTCCGGCTCGGGGTCGGCGTCATAAGGGCAGGCCACGCTTTTCAGGTATGGCACGTCATATTTCCAGACATCACCGGAATTTTCAGTCCACCCGCCGCAGGAAGCATGAAAGACCGGGTCAATGGGCTGCCCGTTGTAGGTAATTATTTCTCCCGCAGTGGCATCTACAGCCATGCGTATCTTGTAATAATAACGATAGTAATTGACCTTGCCCCAACGCTTTTTCATTTCTTCAGCAGGCAGCCAGGCCTGGGCGTGGGCCGGGTCGTCACACGTATCCGCGCCCTCCTTGCAGCCGTTGATCACGCCCCCGCCCGCCATTCTTTTGTAAATGTAAGTTCGCGCGGCCACAGCCTGGGCTTTAAGCGCTTCTGCGGGAAATTCGGCCGGCATTTCGGCGGCCACCACGCCGGTAACGTATTCTTCCAGTGGAATTGAGATAATCTCGCCGGTCGAATGCCTGTAGAGGCGAACCATTGTGCCCTCATTATCCAGCGGCGGTTGAGCCAGCTTGCGGGCAGCCCAGGGTAATCCCAGGGCCAGCATTGCTGCTATCAGCAAAGTAAAAACAAATACCTTACGCAAAGGCGTCACCTTCTGCCTGTGTTTCTTACTCAGTAGTCAGGAGTCAGGAGTCAGCATAAGAGATCGGTTTATCGTCTCGTAATATTCTGACTTCTGAATTCTGAGTACCTGGATAATCATTTATATTACCCATTAATGGCATTTATTACCTATTATCGCCGACAAGTTGAAGGTTTATACCGGGGTCTATTAAGCGCGATATTCAAGGTCAGCGCCGACCGCTTTTAATTTTTCAGTTAGTTTTTCATAGCCTCTCATAATGTGTTCAATATTGCCCACGACGGTCTCGCCTCTGGCGCTGAGGCCCGCCAACACCATGGCCGCCCCCGCCCTTAAATCGGTGGACTTAACATAAGCCCCGGTCAGCCTGACAGGCCCTTCAGTCACCGCCATCCTGCCCTCTACTTTGATCCTGGCGCCCATGCGTTTTAACTCTCCAACATGCATAAACCGGTTTTCAAAAACTGTTTCGGTGATGATTCCAGTGCCTCTCGCCCCCGTCATCAAAGCCATCATCTGCGGCTGCATGTCTGTGGGAAAGCCGGGATAAGGCATTGTTTTAACATCAACAGCGTGGTACTGCTCACTTGCTGTCACCCTGACTCCGTTTTCCAGTTCCTGAACCTGTATACCCATCTCTTTTAACTTCGCGGTAACCGGCTTTAAGTGATCAAGGATCACATTTTCCACTGTTATATCCCCGCCGGTAATGGCCCCGGCCACCATATATGTACCGGCTTCAATCCGGTCCGGTATAACCGGGTGAGTAACGCCGTGCAATTCCTTTACCCCGTTGATTCTAATTACCTTGGTGCCGGCGCCCTTTATTTTGCCGCCCATAGCGTTGATAAAATTGGCCAGATCCACCACCTCCGGCTCTTCTGCGGCGTTTTCGATAATTGTTTGCCCGTCCGCCATAACCGCGGCCATCATAATATTTTCCGTAGCGCCGACACTGGGAAAGTCAAGGTAAATCCTATCGCCCTTCAAGCCATTTACTCCCGCTTCGGCAAGGACGCTGCCGTAGCCGTGTTCAATACGTGCTCCCAGCGTGCTGAAGCCTTTTAAGTGCAGGTCAACCGGCCTGCTGCCGATGGCACAACCGCCCGGTAATGATATGGACGCAATTCCGGTACGGGCTAAGAGCGGCCCCATAACCAGAAAGGAAGCCCTCATTTTCCGGACAAATTCATATGGCGCCTCGGTGCCGGGCTTTTCCGGCGGTTCTATAATTAATGTGCTGCTGTCGAGCCAGGTAATGCCGGCTCCCAGCGTCTCCAAAACCCTGCATATGATGTGGACATCGGCAAGGTCTGGCACATCTTCCAGAATGCACGGCGAGCCGGGTAAAAGACATGCAGCGATAATGGGCAGCACAGCATTCTTGGAACCGCTGACCCTTATTTTACCGTACAGCGGTTTGCCACCCCTGATTACCAGTTTTGTCACCAAAAAATCTCCTTGAACGTTGCTTTGTTACCTATTGTTGCCAATTTAAGGTATTGAAATACGATTATTTAAAAACCCCGGCGTACCGGGGCTTTTTTTCTAAAATAGCTACATGCCGTTATACCTTTATTCGATTTGTTATAACGGTTTCAGCGCTCATTGCAAGCTTTCGGCGGTTTCCGCAGTATTTCCGTTTCCACCGGTTGTTTCTGAATTGTCTGTTGCCACAGTCTCACCTGTATCACCGGCTTGATTATTGTTTCCGTCTGCAACAGAACCGGTTTCACTGTTTTCAGCATTTTCAGCGCTTCTCTCAATCAGCCTTTCCATTATAGCTGCCATTTCCGCCCTGGTTATTGCGCTGTCGGGATTGAATTTACCGTCCGGGCTTCCTTTCATTATTCCATCGTTATACAGCGCCAGGATATATCCCAAATCTTCCTTTGATATCTTTAAGCCGTCCGTAAATGGGACATCGTTAGCTGTCACAGGCTGCAGCTGCAAGGCCATGGCCAGGCTGACCGCCACCTGTGCCCTTGTTGCCTGGACTTCCGAGTGAAAGCGACTCATATTGACGATTCTAAGCTGGGCGGCCTTGCGCACTGCTTCCCTGGCCCATTCAGGGACTTTTTCAAAATCACCGTTTTCTTCCTGCGCCGCCGTATCGTCTCCCGTATTCTGGCCGTTTTCTACTGTACCTTCCGCCGGCGCATCCTTCTCAGCCAGTCTCATCACCAGCGCAATGGCCTCGGCCTGGGTCAGCGTTTTATCGGGTTTAAACGTACCGTCTTCATATCCGTTAAACGCACCGATTGCAACCATTTTTTGAATTGATTCACCGGCCCAGTGATCTTTAACGTCCGACAAGTTGCACTCTATATCTACGCCTTCGCCGGTTAGTTGATTATAAGCCTGATATTTTTGTCTGAATTGATTTGCGGTCATGGCTTTTTTCTCATAAGCTTGTTCATCTGCACCAGCCTTATGGACGTCATCCGTAATCTCAATTTTTCCGTCCTTTATCTCCACGTGCAGGCCTTTTTCTGTTACATATTCGACGTTATCGCCTGCTTTGTAATTTTCCATTGTCTTTGTTTTTTGCTGATTGGTTTTCTCATATGTATTCTCATATGTATTTTGGTTTTTATTATCGCCTGTTTGTTCGCTATCATCCTGGATCCCGGTCTTTTCCACACCAGTGCTGCTGCCTGCGCTGTTGTCCGAAGATGTTGAACTGCTTTTGCCGCCACCGGTATGATTGCTTCCCGGCTTGGCCCAAACTATGCCGCTTGACACCGCAAGTGCAAAAATTAAAGCCAAGATAATAATTAAACCACGCTTCATTTATTTTCCCTCCTGATATTTTTTCTTTTATTATTATATAAAATCCATATAGGGACCAGCGTCTTATTTTTTTAGATATTTAGTCCTAATTTTATTCGAAACAGTGTGTTCAGACCCGCCCTCATCAGTGATAAAAAATCTCCAAAAAACAAAAACCCCCGGCTGTTAATCCGGAGGGTCTTTGCAATTTATATTATTATTTTCAGCTTACAGCCTTGAGGCGGTTGATTGCACGCTTCAGTGCAGCCTCGGCGCGCAGCACGTCAATGTCGCCCCCGCCTTGCAGGCGGCGCTCGGCGCGCTCCTTGGCCGCCTCGGCCCTTTTTACGTCAATTTGGTCCTCGCGCTCAGCGGAGTTGGCCAGTACGGTCACCCTGCTGTTGCGGACTTCAACGAACCCGCCGCTGACAGCTATTTTTAAAATTTTGCCTTCATGATGCACTCTGACCAGCCCAATTTTAAGGGCGCTGACCAGTGGAGCATGGTCGGGCAAAAATCCTAATTCGCCTTCACTGCCGGGCACCACCACAAACCGCACTTCCTGGCTGTATACTTTCCGCTCGGGCGTAACAATTTCCAGTAATTGCAGTTTATCTTCCGCCATACTTATGCACTTCCTTCAGCCAGACGTTTTGCTTTCTCTATGGCTTCTTCAATAGTTCCCACCATATAGAATGCATCTTCCGGCAGATCGTCATGCTTGCCGTCCAGGATTTCCTGGAAGCCGCGGATGCTGTCCTTCAGTGAAACATAGGCACCGGGATAGCCTGTGAACGTTTCCGCCACGTGGAAGGGCTGGGAGAGGAAACGCTGCAGTTTCCGGGCCCGGGCCACGATCAGTTTGTCTTCATCTGACAGTTCTTCCATACCCAGAATGGCGATGATGTCCTGCAGTTCCTTATATCTCTGGAGCACCTGCTGCACACCGCGGGCGGTGGCATAGTGTTCCTGCCCGATAACGTTGGGGTCCATAATCCTGGATGTGGAGTCCAGCGGGTCCACAGCCGGATAAATACCCAATTCCGCAATCTGACGGGACAGAACGACGGTGGCGTCCAAGTGGGCGAATGTGGTCGCCGGGGCGGGGTCGGTCAAGTCGTCGGCGGGCACGTAAACGGCCTGCACGGATGTAACCGAACCTTTCTTGGTGGATGTAATCCGCTCCTGCATCTGGCCCATCTCAGTGGCCAGGGTGGGCTGGTAACCCACGGCGGAGGGCATCCGGCCCAGCAGAGCCGAAACCTCGGAACCGGCCTGGGTGAAACGGAAAATGTTATCGATGAACAGCAGTGTGTCGGCGCCCTGCTCATCCCTGAAGAACTCAGCCATGCACAGGCCTGTCAGGGCCACGCGGAGACGCACTCCGGGCGGTTCGTTCATCTGGCCGAACACCATGGTGGTTTTGTCCAAAACGCCGGATTCAGTCATTTCATGATACAGGTCGTTACCTTCACGGGTACGTTCACCCACGCCGGCGAACACGGAGATACCGCCGTGCTGCTTGGCGATGTTGTTGATGAGCTCCATAACGATAACGGTCTTGCCCACACCGGCGCCGCCGAACATACCGACCTTACCGCCCTTGAGGAACGGCACCATCAGGTCGATAACCTTAATGCCGGTTTCCAGCTGTTCCGCCCTGGTGGACTGGTCCACCAGCGCCGGAGCGGGACGGTGGATGGGGTACTCGTTATCACTTACAATGGGGCCTTTGCCGTCAATGGGCTGCCCCAGCACGTCCACCAGGCGGCCGAGAACCGGCTTGCCCACAGGAACGCTGATGGGTTTCCCCAGGTCGACAGCTTTCATACCGCGCACCAGGCCGTCTGTCGTGGACATGGCCACGGAACGCACTATATTGTTGCCCAAGTGCTGGGCCACTTCCAGAGTGAGGTCAATCTTTCTGCCGAAAGCGTCCTCTTCTTCACTGGTAATTTTAACAGCGTTATAAATATCAGGTACTTGGCCGGGCGGGAAACGTATGTCCACCACAACGCCGATGACCTGTACTACTTCACCTACGTTAGCCATTAGCTACTCCGTACCTCCTTTGCCTCATAATCTCCTTTTTCCCCCCGCCCCGGCTATTCCAGAGCGGCAGCGCCGCCGACAATTTCAGAAATTTCCTTGGTGATGGCGGCCTGACGGGCACGGTTCATGGTCAGCGTTAGCCTGTCAATCATATCCGCAGCGTTGCTGGTTGCGTTATCCATGGCGGTCATGCGGGCGCTGTGCTCGCCGGCCTTGGTCTCAAGCAACGCCTGGAACAAGGAGTTCTCAACATACATGGGCAGCAATTGGCCCATTATCACTTCGGCGTCAGGCTCAAAAATGTAATCCACGTGTTTGCCGTCAGCCTCTCCCTCGGGTGGTTCAACCGGAAGCAGTTTTTGCACAACAGGCTTTTGTACAAGCACGTTCACAAACTGGCTGTAAACCAGGTATACTTCGTCATATTCTTCAGCCGCGTATTTATCCATTACAAACTTGGCCACTTCGCGGGCAAAACCGGCGTCGACCGATTCGCCGATGCCGACGTACTGCTGGGCTATGTTGTAATCCCGGCGGCGGAAGAAATCCCTGCCCTTGCGTCCGATACACACAACATCTGGGTTCGGGCGGTTTTTCATCTCCAGAACGGCTTTCTTAATGACGTTACTGTTAAAGCCGCCGCACAGTCCGCGGTCTGACGTCACAACTATATATGCCACTTTATTGGCTTCGCGCACTGCCAGCAATGGGTGCTTCAAGCCCACCGAAGCGGATCCCACCCTGCCCAGTACGTCACGCACTCGCCTAGCGAATGGCCTGGCAGCCAGAACATTTTCCTGGGCGCGCCGCATTTTTGCCGCAGAAACAGCCTTCATCGCTTTGGTAATCTTCTGGGTACTGGATATACTCTTGATACGGCGCCGGAGGTCGCGTATGTTTGCCATCTACTAATTCACCACCTCGCTGTTTACTCTGCCGGGCAATCTATTTGACGAATGATTCTTTGTATTCTTTAATGGCAGCCCTGAGTTTTTCTTCCAGGTCCTTGGTAATCTCTTGCTTCTCGCTCAGTTCCTTGCGGACATCTGCCTTGTTGTTCTTAATGAACTTAATCAGCCCGTCTTCAAACGGCAGCACCTGTTCCACAGGAAGGTCGTCCAGGAAGCCCCTGGTGCCGGCGAAGATAGAGATAACCTGGTCTTCAACGTCCATCGGTACATACTGGCCCTGTTTGAGCAGTTCCACCATGCGCTCACCACGGGTCAGACGGGCCTGGGTAGCTTTGTCCAGGTCGGAACCGAACTGGGCGAAAGCAGCCAGCTCACGGTACTGGGCCAAGTCCAGACGCAGGGTACCGCCGACTTGTTTCATAGCCTTGATCTGGGCGGCGCCACCCACACGGGATACTGAGATACCCACGTTAACGGCGGGACGGACACCGGCGTAGAACAGGTCCGGTTCAAGATAGATCTGACCGTCTGTAATAGAGATAACGTTGGTCGGAATGTAAGCTGAAACGTCACCGGCCTGGGTTTCAATAATCGGCAGGGCGGTCATTGAACCGGCGCCCAGCGCGTCACTGAGCTTACAGGCACGCTCCAAAAGGCGTGAGTGCAGGTTGAAAACGTCACCCGGGTACGCTTCACGTCCGGGCGGGCGGCGCAGCAGCAGTGACAATTCACGATAAGCAGAGGCCTGCTTGGATAAATCGTCATATACAATTAACACGTGTTTGCCTTGTTCCATGAACTCTTCACCCATGGAGGCGCCGGCAAACGGAGCGATAAAGAGCAGCGGAGCAGGATCGGACGCTGTGGCGGATACCACGATGCTGTATTCCATAGCTCCGGTATCTTTCAGTTTTTGCACCACGTTGGCCACAGTGGAGTTTTTCTGGCCCACCGCAACGTAGATGCAGATAACGTCTTTACCTTTTTGGTTAATGATGGCGTCAACAGCGATAGCTGTTTTACCGGTTTGGCGGTCGCCCAGGATCAATTCCCGCTGGCCGCGGCCGATCGGGATCATGGAGTCGATCGCCTTCAAACCGGTTTGCAGCGGCTGGTGAACTGATTTACGCTCAATAACGCCGGGGGCGATACGCTCAACCGGGCGGAACTTATCGGAGTTGATGGGGCCAAGACCGTCAATGGGCTGGCCCAGAGGGTTAACCACGCGGCCGATCAGGGCATCGCCGACAGGCACGGAGATAATCCGTCCGGTCCGCTTAACAGTATCGCCCTCTTTAATGTGGGTGTAGGGACCCAAAAGCACGCAACCGATGTTGTCCTCTTCCAGGTTCAACGCCATGCCCATGGTGCCGCCGGGGAATTCCAGCAGCTCACTGGCCATACATTTTTCCAAGCCATAGACCCTGGCAATACCGTCACCCACCTGGATGACCGTACCAACGTCGCTGACTTCGACTTCGGCTTTATATTTCTCAATTTGCTGCCGAATGATCGAACTGATCTCTTCAGGTCGCAAATTCATCTACTGTTTCACCCCTATCTACTTAACTTATTTGTCTGAGGTGTTCGCGCAGGGTCTCAAGACGTGTGCGCACACTACCGTCGATAACCTTGTCGCCAACGCGTACCAGCAACCCGCCCAGCAAGCCCTTGTCAACATTATAGCTGAGCCTGACTTTTTTACCGGTGCATTTGGCCATAGCATCGGCAAGCCGCTTTTTCTCCTCCTTGGTGAGCTCCACCGCCGAGGTTACATTTACGTCGCTTATATTCCGGGCCTTATTGGCCAGTCCGGTAAAATATTCGGTGATGTCCGCCAGGTAAATTTCCCTGTGACGCTCTACTAAAAGGCCCAGGAAGCTCATGGCAACCTCGGATATACGCCCTTTAAAGAGGCTGTCCAGCACTTCCTTCTTCTCAGCGGCGGTAATGCGGGGGTGAAAAAGAATTTTCCTCAGCTGGTCGGATTCAGTGATTACACCTACAACTGCTTTTAATTCCTCTTCAAGTTGGTCAACAAGCTTCGCTGTTACCGCAATTTCATAAAGGGCCTCAGCATAGCGCCCGGCCACGGCCCCCTTTAGCATGGCAGATCCCCTGCCTCTTTAATAAATTCGTCAATCATGCTGCGCTGTATATCGGCAGTAATTTTCTCGCTGACAACTTTACTGGCAACCAGTATGGACAATGTAGCAACATGATCGCGTAATTCTGCAACAGCCTTTTCCTTCTCCCTGTTGATATCCTGCAGTGCCGATTCCTTGACGCGATTGGCTTCCGCCTTGGCCGCCTCAATGATTTCACGGGCCTGCTCTTCACCGGCCTTGGTAGCTTTCTGGATGATATCCCGCGCTTCATCCTTGGCTTTTTGCATTTCAGCCAGGTATTGCTGGCGCAGGGACTCGGCCTGCTTTCTTTCTTCCTCGGCGGCGGTTACATTTTTCTCAATATAATTCTGCCGCTCTTCAAGTATCCGCACGATATGAGGATACACCACGATGCGCAGGAAGATGAGCAACACGATAAAGTTAAAAATTTGCGCCACCAAAGTATTATTAAGGCCTAACGCCTGAACTACAGCACCCACAACTTACCCTCCTTCCTTTCGATTGTGACAAAAGGAAGGCGATAGCAGGCTCTGGTTGACCAAAACCCGCTATTCCCGCCTTCGCCACAATATTGCCTGGCATTACAGGGGGCCTTACCCGATTTTACCCATAAGAATGAATGCAATAACGACGGCAATGATGGGCAGCGCCTCGATCAGACCAACGGAAATGAACATCATGGTCATCAGGTTACCCCTCATTTCAGGCTGGCGAGCGATAGACTCAACAGTTTTACCGGTTACGAGACCGTCACCGATACCGGCGCCGATAGCAGCCAAACCTACGGCCAGGGCAGTACCGATTGCAGCAGCACCTGCTAATTCCATACTTTTCCCCTCCTTTCTCCCAAAATTGCAAATCATAAATTATGGTGGCATATCTCTATTTAAATTGAGATATCAGCTAATTGATATGCAGCGGTTAACAGGTATTAAATGCCGGCGATGATGAAATCCGGCGATTCCAACAATTCCACGTTTCCAGCGGTTAATGGTGCTCGGCGGTTACTTGTCCGATGTAAGCTATTGTCAACATGGTAAAAATAAATGCCTGGATAAAACCTACGAAGATACTGAAAGACAACCACACCACCGAAGCGATGAAACCGCCGAAGATTGTTATGGTCAGCGGGATCAACCCCAGCAGAACCGCTATAAGAACTTCACCGGCGTAGATATTGCCGTAAAGACGGAAGGCCAGCGTCAGCGGCTTGGACAATTCCTCAATGATAACCAGCGGCAGGAAGAATACAAATGGTTCTACGAAGTGTTTGAAGTAGCTAAGCTTGCGGTAGTACAAACCCAGGATCTGGACCGTGATAAACACCCCAATGGCCATTCCCAGCGTGGTATTGACGTCGGCCGTGGGAGACATCATGGTTGGGATCAGACCCCAGAGGTTACAGAACAGCAGGAAAATAAACAAACTGAATAACAGGCACATCAGGGAAGCGCCTTTCTTCGGGTCCAGGTTTTCATAGGCCAGACCCTTTAAAAAACTGTACATCTCCTCCACCATCAATTGCAACTTGCCTGGTCGCTTCAACTGCATACTGCGCGTGGCTGCAACTGTAAACAGTATGACCAGTGCCATCACGATCCAGGTCATGACCAGTGTTTTCAGGTTCATGGGACCCAGACCGAAATTTACAGCCTCGTGGGGAAATCCCCAAACATTCAGGTTCTCGTGCACCATTGCAAGCATGTCTTTGCTTGCTTCATGAGCTGCTGCGGCTGCGGACAATTTTTTTTCACCCCTTTCCCTTTATAGATTAATTTTCTTTATATTTTATCAACGGCATTGCGTGCCGCGAAATACTTGTACAGCGCAACGTTGGCATCCACGATGGTGATGAGCGTGGGTATCAAAAGCCCTGCCCCGACACCGTATACATTTATGAAATCCACCTTACTGGCTAAATAGATCACGGCCACGATCATGCCCAGGCGCGGGTAAAAGCCCGCTCGCATAAACATTTTGGCCTGCTTCTGGCCGGCGTTCTTTTGCAGAACCAGTTCCACCAGCATGCGCATCCGCCTGACCAGGAAGTAGCAGTTGACAATCCCCGCCACGCTGCCCACAATAAAACCCAGGATCAACGTATCACCGGGGTTGACAATCAATCCCGGCAGCGTCAGCACGGCAATCAAGGCCGTAATCCTGGTGGTGCGCGCATATTGTAAATCTATGTCCCTGATGGGTGTGGGATCTGTCAACCGGTTTCACTCCTCAGTTCTTAAAAAACCTTTGCATGGTCTGGATAATACCGAATATCCCCACGGCAACCCCGGTCAGCACACCTCCCACCAGAAACCAGGGCTCGGTGCCCAGTTGCCGGTCCAACAGCCTGCCCCCGTAAAATCCCAACAGCACGGTGATGGCCAGCTCGGTGCCGATGGTGGTGGTAACGGCAATAGCCATTAAGGGTGCATTTTTTTTCTTGGGCTTGGGTTCTTCCACATTACCACGCCTTATCAACTAAAATTGTAGTATACAATTGTCGCGTACATTACAATTTTAGTTCAGAGAATACTTTCTACATAAATAGTATTATTCCTTCACCAGACCGCACTTTTTTATTTTTTGCATCATTGGAAATATTTATTACTTTGAAGGTCTTTATTACTTTGTGATAAGACGTACTTTTTTTGTGACAAATGTTAATAATCCAGCTGTTATTAGGAATTCAGAGTGCCTTGAGCCGGTTCTCTTATTCCTTGTAGACAAATTGTAATTTTTCTTGTGATAAGTTGTACTATTTAATATATGTTAATCTATGCGTCAGTCTGATCATTTATCAGGAACAAGTTCTCCGCTTAAACGCCTTTTTCCTTCTAAAGAGGCCGGGTTTTAAATATATTTTTTACTTTAGACATGCCAAATTGAAGCAATTACGCCAGCCATATTCAGGTATTCGGAATTTAAGGAGTCAGAATGCCCCGAGCCGGTTCTCTCATTCCGCCCCCGACTCCCAACTTCTGACTCCTGTCTTCTGTCTTCTGACTCCTGACTACTAAGTAGTTACAGATGATGAAAAGTTACTTTTATGTTTTTTTGGCCCCGGCTTCCTCTTTGAAGCAGTGAGGTATTTTTTCATTTTGCGAACCACCGTGGACTGATTAATATTGAGGACCTCCGCCATGCGGTAAGTGTTGCCAAACGCCTTGAAGGCCTTTTCAATCAATTGCCTTTCCACTTCCTCCACGGCTTCATCCAGAGGGCAAATATCAGGAATGAAGATTTTATTGCTTTTTTCGCTTACTTTGCTGAGCACATAGTCCGGCAGGTGGTTCGGTTTAATCTCAACCTCATCCGACGTAACCGCCAGCCTTTCTACAATGTTCTCGACTTCCCTGACGTTGCCGGGCCAGCTGTACCGGTCCAGAACCTCCCTTACCTCATCACTGAACCTTTTGGCCATGCCGTACTTTTTATTAAACAGGTCCAGGTAATAATCCAGCAGCACCTCCACATCCTCCCGCCTATCGCGCAGCGGCGGAATTTCCAGAGGAATGACATTCAGCCTGTAGAATAAGTCCTCCCGGAAAGAGCCTTCCTGGACCATTTTTTTAAGATCGCGATTGGTAGCGGCAACAAACCTGACATTAACATCAACCGCGGCCGTTCCGCCTACCGGAAGCACACTTTTTTGCTGGATGACGTGCAGTAATTTAACCTGCAGGTTGAGGGGCAGTTCGCCTATTTCGTCAAGAAACACCGTACCCCCGTCGCCCATTTCAATCAGGCCCTTTTTGCCCCCCTTGCGGGCCCCCGTGAAAGCCCCCGAGGCATACCCGAACAATTCAGACTCCAGCAGATTTTCCGGAATAGCCCCGCAGTTGATGGTAACAAAGGGCCCGGCACTGCGGGAACTCATTTTATGAATTCTTGCCGCCACAACACCTTTACCCACCCCGGACTCGCCGGTGATTAAAACCGTGCTGTCAACGGCGGCAATCTTATCCGCCATTTCCAGCAGTGAAACCATTTGCGGGCTGGAAGCTATCAGGTCCCGGTGCCCGTCTTTCCGCTCGCTGTTAAGCTGCAGCATCTGTTTCCGGTAATTATCAGCCAGCCGCTCGGTATCCTTTAACATCCTGCGCAAACTGGCAAGCTCGGAAATATCCCGCGAATTTACAACCACTCTGGTAATGTTACCGTTTTCATCAAAAACAGGATTCCCCGTCACAATCAGCTCTTTGCCGCTGCGAGTCGTCTGGGTTATGGTTACCCGCTCCCTCCTTTCGAAAACCAGCCGGGTAACCGAAGGCGAAAAATAACCCTGCTCTTCCAGCTCAATTACATTCCTGCCGATAAGCTCATTTGTATCAACGCCATAGAAGCTCTCACCGGCCTTATTAATTTTTCTGGTAATACCTTCGCCGTCAATGACGAAAATTTCATCGTATGAGGAATTGAGAATAACCTCCAGCTCATCTCTGGCTTCTTTAAGCTCCTGCATTTGCTCCTTAACTTTCTCCAGTTCCGAGGTATCCTGTACTATGAAAATAGAACCAACCAGCCGCGCATTTTCATAAACCGGGGTGCGGCTTACAATCAGCCTCTTACGACCGGCACTAATTTTTTCTTCTTTGCTTTCCCGGTCATTCAGCATCACATCGGTAAGCCTGGTATCGGGTATGATCTCTTTAACCGACCTGCCGATTACACTGCGCAGCCCCAGCCCTAAAAGCGCCCTGGCTGCGTCATTCAACATAGTTATTCTGCCCGAAGCATCAGCCGTAATTACCCCGTGACTGCCGGCAGTCAAATGCATCCCCACACCCCCTTCACCCCCATTATACTCCCTTTTAACATGAAAAGCGCGCTGAATCAGTTCCCTTAGCGCGCGCTTTTCAGTACTTTTTTCCTTAACCCTGGCTATATATATGGCCAGTATACTTTCCAAAAGTAAAAAAATGGACCCGGTGTGAGCACGGGTCTGTTATAGGAAGATAGCTTGTATGAGTCAAATTGTATGCCTTTGGGCACACAATAATGGTAATAAAAGAGCATTATGTTCAGCTGATCCTGGCGTAGCGGAATTTGTCATTTCTGTCCAGCATGCGCTTTAATTCTTTGATTTGCCTTTCCAGCTCCTCCATCTTCCGCACCATCTGGCTGGGCGCGCAGTTACCGTATTGCTCGCAATTTTTGCACGGGTCGGACGCATATGCCATCGGGCACCTTGTCATTTATCATCACTCCCCTAAATTATTACTTACAATTTAGGCCAACTTTATCTCACATTTGACTTGCTGATAAGCCTGGTTACCCAGCCAGCCCCTCATGTACATGGCCTGGCTGATGCGTTCGATTGCCACCATGTAGGCGGCGCCCCTCATGTCGACATCCTTGCGCTTGCGGTAGAGGCTGTATACATTATTAAACGCTTCAACCATCTTTCTCTCCAGCCTGTTGTTTACTTCTTCCTCAGACCAGTAGTAGCCGTACTGGTTCTGCACCCACTCAAAGTAGGATACGGTTACGCCGCCGGCATTGGCCAGCACATCGGGCAGCACCAGGATTTTCTTCTCCGCCAGAATGCGGTCGGCCTCGGGCGTTGTGGGACCGTTGGCACCTTCAGCGATGATTTTGGCCTTAATTTTGGCTGCGTTTTCGCCCGTAATCTGGTTTTCCAATGCGGCCGGGACCAGTATGTCACATTCCAGAGCCAGCAGTTCATCTTTGCTGATGTCCTTGCTGCCGGGGAATCCTTTAACGCTGCCGGTGCAGGCTTTGAATTCTTCGAGAGCGGCAATGTCAAGACCATTGGGATTATAAGCGCTGCCGGACGAATCGCTGACGGCCAGGATGCGGCAGCCGTCTTCCTGCTGGAGCAGCCTGGCAGCTATGCTGCCGACGTTGCCGAACCCCTGCACCACCACAGTTGCTCCTTTAAGTTCAAGTCCTGTTACTTTGGCAGCCTCGCGGATAGTGAAGACACACCCGCGCGAGGTGGCCTCCACCCTGCCCAGTGAACCGCCGACAATCACCGGCTTGCCGGTAATCATACCAAACTCGTTGTGGCCGCGGTAACGGGAGAATTCATCCATCATCCAGCTCATAACCTGGCCGTTGGTTCCCACGTCGGGGGCCGGTATGTCAAGCTCGGCGCCGAGAACGGGGGCAATCGCCCTGATATAACCCCGGCTCAGCCGCTCCAGTTCCCCCGGCGACAGTTCTTTATGGTTGACAATAATCCCGCCCTTGCCGCCGCCATAGGGGACGTTCAGTACGGCGCATTTGAGAGTCATCCAGGTTGAAAGCGCCTTGACCTCATCCAGGTTTACATCCTGGTGGAACCTGATACCGCCCTTATATGGGCCCAGAGCGTTGTTATGCTGAGACCGGTAACCGGTAAAAACCCTTATCTCGCCGTCATCCATTTGGACCGGAATGTTCACAGTAAGAACCCGCTGTGGCTCACTCAGTATATTGTATACCGATTTGTTTAAATTTAATTTCTTGACGGAGGTATCAATTAAATCCTTTACAATTTCAAAACTGTTGATTTCCTGGGTCATGATAACCCCTCCCTAATTTTGCATTTGACTTTCATTTAACTTTAATAACTAGCAAAGGCAATGCCAGAATGCGCAATATTTACAATGCTGCCATTAGGGGATAATTGATTAATCGCCTCACTTAATAATGCAAACATGCATTATCTGCTTTTTGAGGTCCACTTGTATACAATACACAGCCAGCAATCCGGCAAGTCTTACACAATTGATGCTGAAACAAATTAATTTGATTTTGCTTTGCATTAATATCTTTGGGACGGAATTTTTTCAATAATTTTTTCAAGAAAAATTTTTTGCAAATTTAATGCTAGGTGATAAAACAGTAAACAGCTATATATAAACACTCCAAAACGCATTAATTTTGTCTTTAATTTGAAACACCTGTTTCATCTTTGAAATTATTTAATCACTTGTGAGACAGTTTTATCGAAAAAAACAGGATTCCAATATGGCAATCAAGAATATTATATTTAAAGCTCCGGCTTTAAATATGGATTACCACGTCGTTTCACTCCTCGCAATGCCTGACTGCTTAATATTGTCTTTTTGCCACTTGAACTACTATATGTAGAAGGAATTCCGGTCCGGATACAAGGAACTGTAATTGCGAGCGCAGCGAAGCAATCTCAAATGAGAGGGATGCAGACCCATGTCTCTTCTGAGGAAAGGGGACACACCTCCAAATAAGGAAAGGGGACACACCTCCTTCGGAGGAATGTCCCCAACATATGAATGTTCCCGATTAATGTCAATATCGGATACCGCACAGCAGGTGGCCGAAGCCATTTCCGCCGTACTGGACGTTGAAACCGAAATTTTGGACAATCAATATAACATCGTGGCCGGAACGGGAAAGTATAGAGACCTGGTCGGTACCAAGGATGAGGAAGCCTGGCATACAGATGAGGATTTTATCTACACCAGGGTATTGAAAACCGGTAATCCAATTATTATTGAAGACCCGGAAGCCGACTTTTACGGCCCCATTCTAATGGGGGAAATGGGGGAGATTTGCTGCCCGATTAAGTTGCATGGACAGGTAATCGGTGTAATGTCCCTGGTTGCATTTGATGAAAAGCAAAAAAACCAGCTGATGGATAAAAAAGACCAGTTGCTGAATTTTCTCACCCGCATGGCTTTTTTGCTGGCTTCCAGGGTGTCGGAAGTTGAAGCCTACAACCGGCTGAAGATTACTTCCAACAAATTAAACGTTATTATTGAGACCATAAACCAGGGTATTATTTCAATCAGCAAGGATAATCTAATCATTCACTGCAACAAATATGCCGAGTCGATTATTGGTATTCCAGGCAAGCATCTGCTGGGCCGGCACATAGAAGAAATCTGGCCCAATTCCCCGGTGGTAAATGTTGCCAAAACGGGAATCGGCTACCGGGAGAAGGAGGAGCTTTATGGCGCACCCCCCAACCAGATGCATCTTCTTGTAACCGCCACTCCCATTTGGTTGGAGGACAATCCAATGGGAGCGGTTATATCGTTCAGGAATATGTCTGACGCCAGGCAGCTGGCCTATGACCTGACGGACAATAAAATAGCCTTGGAACTGGACCACATCAAGGGCAACAGCAGGAAAATCATTGAGGTAAAATACCAGGCGCTGCGGGTGGCCAAGGGCGCTTCAACTATTTTAATCACCGGCGAAAGCGGAACGGGCAAGGAACTATTCGCCCGGGCCATTCACTACGCCAGCCCCAGGCGCAATAAACCGCTGGTCATAGTCAACTGCGGCGCCATTCCGGAAACTTTGTTGGAAAGCGAATTGTTTGGCTACGAGGAGGGAGCCTTTACAGGCGCCCGCAAGGGAGGTCGCCCCGGAAAATTTGAGCTGGCCAACGAAGGCACGATATTTTTGGATGAAATTGGGGACCTTCCGCTGCATCTGCAGGTTAAGCTGCTGCACGCCATCCAGCGGCGCCAGGTGGAAAGAGTGGGGGGAAATCACCCGATTCCCGTGGATGTAAGAATTGTGGCCGCCACCAACAGGGATCTGGAAGCAATGTGCAAAACAGGCGAATTCAGAGAGGACTTATTCTACAGGCTCAACGTGATTCCTTTATATATCCCCCCGCTGCGCAACAGGAAAGAAGATATTGCCATACTAATGGATTATTTTCTGGACAAATATCGCAGCCTGCTGGGCAAGAATATTGACGATTTCAGCGAAAATGTGCGCCAGGCCTTTATCCAGTACGACTGGCCCGGCAATGTCCGGGAACTGGAAAACGCCGTGGAATACGCGGTGAACATGGAACCGGGTAAAATTATCACCCTGGACAGCATACCCAAAAGGGTAAGCGGGCACTGGCTGAACAGCGGCAATACAGTTCCAATCGAAACAAATTATAGAAATGACCTGGGTAATATGGAAAAAGACTTACTGGCCAAGAAAATTATGGAGCTTTCCAGCCATAATTACAGCAAAAAGGAAATTGCAACCGCGCTGGGCATCAGCAGAGCCACTTTATACAGGAAGATTAAACAATACGGCATCAAGATGTAGCGCAATTTCCCTTACTGTTATTGCGAGCGCAGCGAAGCAATCTCAATGGCGAAACAATTCAGTGAGATTGCTTCGTCGCTTCACTCCCCGCAATGACACGCGGGAGCCAGTTCCACTAAACCCAGTTCCACACTTGGCAGGCTGGCCTGATGACGCGGCCGGGAAGGGCGTCTTCGAGGACTTGTCCTTTTTCCACCACCGGCTGGCCATTGACCAAAACGTGTTCTATGCCTTCGGGGGGCGCGTCCGGGATGCCAAAGCCGGGGTAATCCGCCCTGTCGGCAATCCGGTCCAGGTTGAGAATCACCAGGTCGGCATCGGCGCCCACTTTCAGCCGTCCCTTGCTGCCCAAACCGAGCCGCTCGGCCGGCAGCAGGGTGCACCTGCGCACCGCCTCAACCAGCGTCAGCCTGCCCTGCTCCCTGACCATCTTTTGAAAAAAGCGCGGGTAGGTCCCGGCGTCCTGCGGGTGTCCGGTGCCCGGTTCGGGGGAACCCACCGCCCCGTCTGTGCTAACCATCATGTAGCCGGGCATCAATGCTTCATATACTTCGGACTCCCTGCAGGCAAAAGCCACCACCACATCGTCCTTGTGGTTCGCCCTCAATTCGCGATACATTTCTTCAGTGCAGCGCCTGCCGGCGTATTTGCCGGTGGCAACAAATAAATCGTGGTAAGTGCAGCCCCACTTTTCCAGGCAGCCTTCATCATACACCGGCGAGCCGATAAAGGTGGCAAAGGCGTGGTACATGCCGCTGTCCGCCGCCACATCCAGGCCCGAGGCCACAGCATGGTCAAGCACTTCCAGCGCCTCGGTCATCATACCCATCCCCACCTGATATACCAGGTGGGACACCTGCACCGTCGCCCCGGTCAATTCGTTTATCCGCACCACTTCCTTGATCGCGCCGATGCCCGCCCAGGAATCGGTGCGGGTATGAACCGCCACCAGTTTGCCATATTTGGCGGCAATCCGGCTCAGCACCAGCACTTCTTCATCAGAGGAACCCGGGGCGTATTCGAGGCCGAAGGACAGCCCTATCGCTCCCTGCTGAAAGGCCGTTTCCAGCAATTCGGCCATTTGCCGGACCTGTTCCCTGGTGGCCGGGGAATAGGGATCTTCAGCCCCCACCTTTTCCCTGAGGGTAAAGGAATGCCCGATCATCATGGCCTGGTTGATGGGGAACCCTTCCGCTTCGTATCTGTCAAAGAAACCGGCAAGGTCCAGGGGGCCGAAGCCGCAGTTGCCGCCCACGGTAGTGGTTATCCCCTGCCTGGCCATACACCGGGCGGAATAATGATATCCGTCCACGTGGGCGTGGATGTCGACAAAGCCCGGGCAGACCACGGACAGCCCCGCGTCAATTGTCTTTTTACCATCAATTTCGTCCCTGGCAATGGCGGCAATTTTTCCACCGCTGACGCCCAGGTGACCTACAGTTACGCGGCCTCTCTCCGGGTCTACCAGCGTCCCGTTTTTAATTACCAAATCAAACACCTGCAAAACCTCTTTTCAAGGTGTGTTTAGGGGCCAGCCCCCTGCAGGGGGGTCTGACCCCATCATAATAACCGTATAATACCAATATTATAATATTACTCAAGTCTTACTCAATGATTAATTTGGCTAACTCGCCGTAGGTTTCCGGGCGCCGGTCGCGATAAAACTGGAGCAAGTTGCGGAATTCTTCAATTTGCTTGAGGTTTATCTCGGCTGCCACAATTTCGTCACCGTCGCCACCCCTGGCCAGCACCTCTCCAAAGGGGTTGCTGATGAAGCTGCCGCCGTAAAAGCTCATTTCGTCCTCCACGCCAACCCTGTTTATCGCCCCGATGAAGAGACCGTTAGTAATGCCGTGGGATTTAATTACGGTTTCCCAGGCTTCCTGGGAGCTGTATTCGGGCCGGTCGGGCTCGCTGCCGATGGCGGAAGGGTAGAAAATAATCTCAGCGCCTTTTAGCCCCAGGATCCTGGCCACTTCTGGAAACCATTCATCCCAGCAAATCCCTACGCCGACAGTGGCGTACGCCGTTTTAAACACCGGGTAGCCCAAATCACCAGGGGTAAAGTAGAATTTTTCCAGGTATTGCGGGCCTTCGGGAATGTGAATTTTTCTAAATTTGCCGGCTATACTCCCATCGGCGTCAATCACTACGGCTGTGTTGAAATAAACCCCGGGTCTGGCATACTCATATACCGGAACAACCATGACCACTTTTTTATCCGCCGCGATTTGGCGCATTATTTCTACGGATTCGTCAGTCAGGGGACGGGCCAATTCGTAATGTTTCACGTTAACTGTTTGTGGAAAGTAACGGCTGGGGTAAAGCTCCTGCAGGCTGATAATATTGGCGCCGCCCGCAGCCGCTTCTTGCACCATGTAGACTGTTTTTTCTATATTCGCCTTAATATCCTTTCCGCAGGACATCTGAATCAAAGCTATTTTTACATTCATGTTGTCACCCCCGTATACTGATGGCAGGATCATCAACCGTGACATATGGAAATCATCCAATTATTCAGATCAAGTTATGTTTGAAAACACACCGGTGCTGATCAGTCCCGGTCCCAATAGGCCCAAATACTATGAATTGAAGTCCATCTCCGGCGGAAGCTTTTTGAAGAACTTGGTGGTAATGGCAAGGTATATTAAGCCTACCACTGTCCAGGTTAAGCCCAGCTCTTTGGACTTGATGTCAAGGTTGAACCAGATTACCAGGCAGATTAAGGCACCTGCAGCCGGAAGGAGCAAATAACGGATTAAATTGCGCCCCCCGCGTTGCTTATTACGGATGAAGTAGTGGGAAATAACCGATATATTCACCATCACAAATCCGATCAAAGCCCCAAAGTTAATCAGCGAAGCAGCCGTGGAAAGGCTTAAAACCAGCGCAGCAAGGCTAATTACAGCAATTAAAAAGATATTGCGAGTTGGAGTTTTATATTTCGGATGCAGATAGGCAAAGAACTTTTTGGGTAATATTCCGTCCCGCCCCATACCAAACAAGATGCGGGAGGCCGAGGACTGGGAAGCAATAGCCGAAGCCATGCAGCCGAGCACGTAGGCAGCCGTAAAGAAATACCCCATAAACGAGCCGGCTACCTTGCTGATTAATTCATAAGCACCGGTGTCTACACTCTTAAATTCATTCCATCCTGTCGGCCAGGCAAGCTGGGTAAAATAGGTTATGACGATAAAGAACAGACCCGCACCGATACAGGTAATGATGATAGCCCGGCCAACATTAACTTCCGGGTTGTGCGCCTCTTCCGAAACAGTGGACACCGCATCGAACCCAAGGAAAGAAAGCGCGAGGATCGACGCACCGCCGAAAATAACTTTCCAACCCATATCAGGCTTGTTAAACTCAGTTGAGTTGAAAAATGCGCTCCAATCAAAAAAGGTGCCTGCTCCTCCACCAGCCGAAATCCATTTGATAATAAAGAACATTAAAGCCAGCACAAACACAACCTGAACCCAAATCAACAGGCTGTTGGCCCAGGAAGTGACCTGAATCCCAAAGTAATTTACTACGGTAACCAAAACAATAAAAATAAGAATCCATGCCCAGTTGGGAAGTCCGGGCAATGCCTCGACGATAAATAGCGCGGCAACTAAATAATTAATCATAGGCAACAACATATAATCCAGTAAAATAACCCAACCCGACATAAACCCGACATACGGGCTGATGGACCTGTGTGCATAAGAATAGGCCGACCCGGCAATGGGAAAGGCTTTAACCATGTGATTATAGCTAAAAGCGGTAAAAGCCATGGCAACTGTTGCAACGAGATAGGCCAGGGACAACATACCGTGGGTCATATTGGAAACCAAACCGTAAGTGGTGAAAATAGTAAGGGGAACCAGATAGGCCAGTCCATAATATATAAGTGAACTTAAAGAAAGAACCCGGTTCAAATCCTGACTGTAACCAAACTTTTCAAGCTGCCCGGAAGTTTTATTGTCCACAGTCACACTACAACCTCCTAATAGCATAAAGTTTATTTAAACATAATTTTAGTATATTAAGAATATTAAAAATAGATTTTATTATTGCTCTTGAGTCAAAAGACCATATAGCTGCGGCCTTCTGTGTTTACGGTAGTTCAAAGCCTCGTCCCGCACCCGTACCAGGTTTAAATCTATGTCAGCCAGCAGCAATTCTTCCCCAGGTCCCCCGGTACATAACAGTCTACCCACAGGGTCCGCCACCGAGCTTTGACCGAAGTAACTGAATTTTTCATCCGCGCCAACCGTGTTGGCAATTGCCACGAAAACCCCGTTCTCCATCGCCCGGGACCTAATATAAACCGATTGATATTCACTGTAGGGGTCCATGTTGGCGGTGGGCGACACAATTAATTTAGCCCCTTGAAGCGTTAGTATTCTTGAAACTTCAGGGAATTCAGAGTCAAAGCAGATCATCACACCTAATTCACCAAGAGAGGTTTCAAAAACATAAAATTCACGGCCAGGGGTATAATATTTGGATTCCTCACCAAATAAGTGCGTTTTCCGGTAACAAC
Source organism: Desulfotruncus alcoholivorax DSM 16058 (assembly GCF_000430885.1). Classification (GTDB taxonomy): domain Bacteria; phylum Bacillota; class Desulfotomaculia; order Desulfotomaculales; family Desulfallaceae; genus Desulfotruncus; species Desulfotruncus alcoholivorax. The sequence goes on from NZ_AUMW01000012.1 coordinate 32,405, forward strand.
CGAGTATTGTCCCGTCCGCTTCAATTACACAGGCGCTGTTATAAGGCAAAGCACCCGGATTTGTTTCCGGAAAACCGCATACCGTCACCAAATTGAAACGACGGGCAAGCGCGGCAAGCTTTCCAATATATATCCCGTCCAGCGGTTCCGCCAGTTCAGCCAACCTGTCATAAACCATGTAACCAGTTAAATACATTTCAGGAAAGATAATCGCCCGTGCCCCACCGGACGCCGCTGCAGACATAAGGACTTCTGCTTTTTTTATGTTTTGTTCCTTATCGTATAAAACAGCTCCCGTTTGAGCCAGGGCCAGGATAAACCGGCTACTCATTACAATCCTCCTTTAAACTGCTCAAGCCACAGCAGCAAAATACCTGCATTAAATTAACCTACCTTGCTTCATAGCCCACCCCCCCAAAAAAAAAGCCGTCAAAGGTTGAAAAACAACCTTAGCACAGCTTCCTCGCCGTAAACCACTCAGCATTGGAATGGTTTTTATATCTTTAAATTCAACTAATTTTACACGATAATTCGACAAATTACAAGTTATTTATTAAATCCATTACTTGGCTTTAGCTTGTAATTGAGGCAGCCAATCACCTCGTAAATAATTTTTAGGGCCGCCCAGGAGGTTATATCGGAATGATCCAAACTGGGCGAAACTTCCACAACATCCATAGCTTTCACCGGCAGTTTTCCCACCACCAGTTTCACCAGTTCCAACAACTGCCGGGTGGACAGCCCCCCCGGCTCGGGCGTGCCCGTCCCCGGCGCAAAGGCCGGATCCAGCACGTCAATGTCCAGGGTAAAGTAGACGGCATCGTAACCGGCATAGCGTTTCATAATTTCCTCAATGGCCTTCTCAATGCCGGTGTAATACAGGTCACAAGCCGTAATTACTTTTATTTCCGGGTGGCCGGCTAGAAATTCAAGTTCTTCTTCCTCAAAGGAGCGTATACCAAGCAGAGTCAAATCTTCCGGCTTAATCACTTCTTCCAGTGCTCTTCTTTCCGTGCACGCGTGGGACCAGCCGTGACCATCGTAAGAGTCACAGAGGTCGCAGTGGGCGTCAAAATGAATAACACCAAACTTGCCCTTGCCGGCACACGACCTGCCGAAGGCTTGATGCAGGGGAATGGTTACCGAATGGTCGCCGCCGATAAACAGGCAGAACCTGTTACCGGACATCAATTCAAAGGCCTTGTCTTCAACCGTTTTAAAGTAGCGATCCCAGTTAAGGTCAAGCGGGATATCCCCTGCATCCATAATTTTAATTTTGTCAATGGCTGTTCCTGTTTCCGTAGTGGCCGGCTGGTACCTGGACAGGTGCCTGATTTTTTCCGGGGCCAGGGCGGCGCCTTTTCCGCAGCTGACGGCAAGATCAAAGGGCACTCCCAACACGTAAACTCCAGCCTCATCAGTATTTTCTGTCAAAAGTTTTCCCCAAGGTTGGGCGTTAATCATTTTTTCACCTCTTGGATATCCAACCCTCGATTAATAAATTGCCACATCGCTTCGCTCCTCGCAATGCCAAAAGCAGGGCGACAGGGATCTCACCCGGCCCGGGCTTGATTCTTATTATCCCCACATAATTATAACAGAAATATTATGCTTTAGGTCCTGCTTAACCAGCGTTAAACGGCAGCGGCACCAATAAGCCGCCGGCACCTGGTTTCCCTTTTCATGCCGGCGGCCCCGGTGCCGCTAGACTACGTAGAAATATTTTTAGCCTTTAAAAACATCCTCAAATCGAACTCTATTACCGGAATCCAAAACATTATTGTTTTTGCCCCAGAAATGGTACCAGACCATCGGCAGAATCAGCATGGGCAGTCCGACGTAAAGTGATGCCCGCAAGTCCGGATTCAGCGCCACTACCACCAGACAGGCCACCTGGGCCCAAATGGCAAAGTGGGTAAAATAGGGGAATAACGGGACTTTATACTTTAACTTGCTGACATCATAGCCGGTTTGTTCAAGCTTGCGCCGGAACTTCAGCTGCGACCAGCAGATGGAAATCCAAGCCATTGCTCCGGTGAAGCCGGAAAGGGCCAACAGGTAAGTATAAAGCATTTCACTCTTATCAACGGTAAAGGCGATAACCCCGATCCAGCAGCCGCCCACCGAGAATAAAATGGCATTATAGGGAACTCCCCTGGCGTTTACCTTGCCCAGCCAGCGCGGGGCCATGCCTTCCCTGGCCAGGGCGAAAACCGCCCTGGATGTGGCGTACAGGCCGCTGTTGGAACAAGAAATGGCAGCAGTCAGCACAACAAAGGAGAAAATGGCGCCGGCCCAATGGAAACCGTAGCTGTTCAGGGCCATGGCAAACACGCTTTCCTCCAGGCCCGCTTCTTTCCAGGGAATAATGGTAACTAAAAGCATCACAGGAATTACATAGAGGGCAATAATCCGGTAGGTTACATTTTTTACCGCGTTTGGAATGGTTTTTTCCGGTTCCTGGCTTTCACCGGCAGCCAATCCGATAATTTCCGAGCCCTGGAAATTGACCAGGATCATCACCATAGTGAGGAACACCGCCCAGACACCGGACGGGAACAACCCCCCCTGCCCGAGGAGATTTGAGGTCCCTGGGGACGGCTGGCCTCCGATCACGCCCAGAATAATCAATACGGCAATTACCGAAAACATAATTATCGCAATTATCTTAATTAAAGCCAGCCAAAATTCCAATTCACCAAATGTTCCAACATAGGTCAAGTTGATAATAGTAATTAATAAACCAAAGAACAACGCCCAGTACACAGTCGGAACCGCAGGAACGAAGGTATGCATAATAATACCGGCTGCAATCATTTCCGACGGCACATAGGTCACCCAGGTCGTCCAATAAGACCAACCCACACCACAGCCCCAAGTTGGATTTATGAAGTCGTTGGCATAATTAACAAAGGATCCGGAAATTGGTATATGCACAGCCAATTCACCAAGACATACCATAACCATGTACACCAGTAATCCGCCAAGCAGATACGCAAACATCGCCGCCGGGCCGGTTGATTCAACCACATAGCCCGTCCCCAGAAAGTAGCAGCTCCCAATGATGCCGCCTAAGGCAATAAGCTGCAAATGCCTGGGCTTCAACCCCCGCTTAAGCTCACCCGAATAAACATCAGGCGCGCCAGCGGCTTTCTCCTGAACCGACATTAACATCCCCCTTTTAATAATGATTTAACACTTAGAAGGAACTGCCATTGCAAGTGCAGCGAAGTAATCCGGAATTGCCGCGTCGCTATGCTCCTCGCCATGACAGACTTTCAAATATTGACACAACCGCATGCCTAACACATATGCTTAGCCTCCCGCCACTACAGGAAAGATGACTACGCTGTCACCTTCACTGAGCATGGTTTGCAAGCTTCCTTTTTTGCCGTTTACCACTATGAGTCCCACGTGTTGCAGCGGTATGGGAACTTGGTTCAGGATTTGCCGCACAGTGACTCCGTTGTCTGCCTTCGCTTCTATCCTGCCTTTTTCCCCGTGCTCACACCCGTAGCGTGCCAGTGGCCCGCGCAATTCAATTATTATCAAGCCTATCTTCCTTTTACCTTCGTCATTGCGAGCGCAGCGCGGCAACAGACTGCCATGCAGCTCCGCTCTTCGCAATGACAGAAGCAGGGCGTTGAATGTTGCTTATGAAGAGATTGCCGCGTCGCTTCGCTCCTCGCAATGACAAGGTCAGAACGCTGTATCTTCTGTTTTTATCTTAAGCCAAGCTCCTGAAGTTTTTCGCCGGAGGGGACACCGTTATTATCCCACCCGCGAATTGAATAATATTCCAATAGCATCTTTATAAACTCTTCCTCGGGCAGTGTCTTGCCTTCGGTAGAGCCGGTGGCCAGCGGGTGCCGGTGAATCCTGGCCGGGAGCACGTCGTCTTTGGCGCTCAGGCCTTCCCTGGTGTTAAACAGCCTGGCCAGGTTGAATATTCTTTCTCCCGCCTGTTCCAGAGACTGGGCGGTCACTTCCTCGCCCAGCAGCGCGGAAAGCATTTCCGCCATAATATCAAAGGACAGGGCCCAGAAATCGCACAATATCAGTGAGAACTTGGCCGCGTTATAATGCTGCAAGTCTTTGACCATTTCCGCTTTGCCTTCAATGGTAAAGGGATTGCCCTCGCCGTAAGCTTCGTCAGCCACCGGCCAGGCGCTCATGTGGCAGGCGCCGCGCGGCGCAGTGGCGTAGGCCAGGCCCATCCCCCAGGCCCCCCGGGGGTCATAGCCGGGAAATTCCAAGCCCTTAACCTGCATCGCAAATTCGATGCCGCCGTACTTTTCGGCCAACTTCTTTGCGCCCAGGGCCAGCTCGGCACCCAGGCCCTCTCTTTTGGCAATTAATTCCGGCAATTCAACGTATTTATCCGCATCGCCGAAGCGGATGCCAAAATCGTAAATGCCCTTCTCGGTCATTTCCATGGCAAAGGCGATAGTGCCCCCCGCGGAAATGGTGTCCAGCCCGAAGGCATCGCAGTTGGCATTAAATTTAACTATGGCCCCCAGGTCGTTGATCCCGCAGTTGGAACCGGCAATGGACAGGGTTTCATATTCCGGCCCTTCCACCACGGCTTCGCCAACCCGGGTAAAGTTGCCGCAGCCCAGCCCACAGCTGACGCAGCCTTTTTTGGCCTCCCTGGCGGCAGCCACCGCCTCCGATTTAATATTGGCAAACTGGTCAAAGGTGCCTTGCTGGAAGTTCCTGGTCGGCAGAATGCCGGTGGTTTGCGAAAGTTCCACAATCATCGGCGTCCCGTCGGTATAGGCCCAGAGGTTGGTATCGGTAAGCAGGTCGTTTTTATACGCGTTATAGGTGACGTCCATCAATTTTTTAGCGTCAGCCGCCCGCACCGCCCCTGTGCCTTTGACCACCACAGCCTTTAGCATTTTGCTGCCCATTACAGCCCCTACGCCGCCCCGGCCCGCCTGCCGGTATAAATCGGAGGTAATGCAGGCGTAGGCAACCAGGTTCTCTCCCGCCGGTCCGATGGAAAGGACGCTGTAATCATCACCGTAAACCTTTTTTAACTTTTCTTCGGTGTCGTGACAGCACAGCCCCCAGTAATCCCCGGCTTCTTTTAATTCAACTTGGCCGTCTTCAATCAACAGGTAAACGGGGTAATCAGATTTGCCTTCGACAATAACCGCGTCATAACCGGCCCGCTTGATTTCCACTGCGGCCGACCCGCCGATGGAGCAGTCAAGGATGTAACCGTTAAGGGGTGACTTGGTAATGATGCCTAATTTACCGGAACAGGGTACGATAGTTCCGGTAAACGGCCCTGTCATAAAAATCAGCTTGTTTTCCGGGGAAAGCGCTTCCACACCGGGGCCGACTTCTTCATAAAGGTACTTGATCCCCAGCCCTTTGCCGCCAAGAAAGTCTCTGGCCCATTCTTTATTCAGGCTTTCGGTGGCCACCTTACCGGTGGTGAGGTTAACTCTGAGAACCAAGTCTTGATAACCGGCCATCTAACCCACCTCCTCAAGGATTAACGCCCCGTGGGGACACCATTTCACGCAGTAGGGGTCGCCCTGGCAGCCGTCGCAAAGCAGCGGGAATTCGTCTCCGCCCGGCCTCAGCACGCCGGTGGGGCAGGCCTCAAAACAAGCCCCGCATTTAACGCAGTCGTCTTTTACAAATACCAGCCGGCCTTCCTCAAATTTGATCGCGCCGGTGGAGCATGCCCTCACGCAGCTTTGGCAGCTGTCGCAGATTTTAGCCTCATTGACCAGCTTGTATGCTTTATACCGTGATGCAACCTGCAGCCGGGCCAGGGAAGGATTAAAAACCCCTTCTTTGACGCCGGAGCAGGCCATTTCGCACAGGCGGCAGCCTATACATTTTTCGGGCAGGTATTTTATTTGCATTCGCATGCCTCCCTTTGTATTAGAGAGCTAAACTGGATAGCCTATTGGGGCGGGCGGACAGGGTCGTCCGCCCCTACAAATTAATGCCACGCTGCGCTCGCAATGACAAATGTGCTGCGCTCGCAATGACAAAAGAGCTAGGAATAACTATTTGCCGGCCGTTTTATTGACTTCTTCCAGAGTGGCGTCCAGCCGCTCAATAACCTGGTCCTGTTGTTCCCTGGTTATGGTCAAGGGCGGCTCAATCCGGATCGACTTGGCATTGATCAGCGTTCCGGCCACCAGTACACCCCTGGCAAACAGTCCCTTGGCAACTTCGTAGCCCAATTCGTTAGTTAAAAATTCGATACCGATCATCAAACCCCTGCCCCTTACCTCTTCAACAACGGCAGGATATTTTTCTGCCAGCTGGTAGAGTTTACCCAACATATAAGCGCCGGACTCGGCTGAACGCTCGGGCAGTTTTTCCTCCAGCAGCACGTTGATGCTGGCAATGGCAGCGGCGCAGCAGACCGGGTTGCCGCCGAAGGTGGTCGTGTGCAGGAACGGATTGTCGACTAATTTTTCCCAGATGGGCTTGCGGGCCACAGTGGCGCCGATAGGCATGACTCCACCGCCAAAGGCTTTGGCCAGGCAAATAATATCAGGCACTACGTTGCTGTGCTCGCAGGCAAACATTTTCCCGGTGCGGCCCATGCCTGTCTGCACTTCATCAAGGATGAGCAGCGCCCCGTACTTGTCGCAGAGTTCACGCAGCCTGGGCAGGTAGTCATCCGGCGGTATAATTACGCCGCCTTCACCCTGGATGGGCTCAACAATCACGGCGGCAACTTCTTCCCCAATAAACGCGCAGCTTTCCAGCATCATTTCCACCGCCTCGGCGCTGCCGTATGGAACATGGTGAAAACCGGGCACCAGCGGGAGGAAAGGCTTTCTAAACACACCTTTGGCGGTGGCGGTTAACGAACCCAGGGACTTGCCGTGAAAAGCCCGGGTGGTGGCAATAAAGCTGCGCCTGCCGGTAGCCATTTTGGCAAATTTGAGGCCGGCTTCAACGGCCTCGGTGCCGCTGTTGACAAAGAAAGCATATTGCAGGTCGCCGGGGGTAATGGCGCCAACCAGCTTAGCCAAGAGGGCGCGCAGCGGGTCCAGCAGTTCCTGGCTGTGCAGGGACTGGCGCTTCAGCTGGTCCAGAACAGCTTTCATCACCTTGGGATGACGGTGTCCGACATTGTAAATTCCGTAGCCGCCGAGACAATCGATAAACTCTTTGCCCCAAATGTCAGTGAAGGTTGAGCCGGCGTCCTTCCACTCCACGGAAGTATAGTCGGTGGAAACTGATTTTCTGTATTCAAGGAACCCGGGGTTGACATTTTCCCGGAAACCATCCACCGTCTCCTTCACAACCCATTCCTTTTCATCCTGGGTGAGCTCCTCCTTGGCTATCATGTCCAGGTACCTTTGTGATTGGGCGATAATTTCGTCGTAATTTTTACTCATGTTGACCTCCTGATAGTTTTAGTAACTCCGAATTAAACGTCGCGGCAACCCCATTGCCGGGATCGCTTCGCTGCGCTCGCAACGAGAGGCTGCCTCACTGTCACTTGAGCAGATACTCAGTTTACTAAAAGTATATAAAAAAGTATGCAAGCAAAGTGCCACATCTCCAAAAGTCTGAAAAATGGCTGCTTGCAGCGTTCACATCAGCATTATCCGGCAGCGCCCGCCGGAAGGTTGTCTCACTTATGAAACATGCCCGAACAAAGAGCACTTGCTTGAATTGTGTTTATTTTCAGAAAATATTTATCTTTACTGAGCTTACAACCCCCTGCACAAAATTTCGACTAATATAAATATGTCTGCATCAAACATGATACAAACGTCTCAAATATAAAACAGTGTATACTAAATGCAAAACCCCGGGCCAAGTAATTCCCGGGGCTTTTGGCACTTTGTTACTATTCAGGTATTCAGAATTCAGACATCCATGCCGCTGGCGCGGCACCAGCAGTTGATGAAAATCCATTTTCAGGGCAGTTGTCAGAATTCAGGATGCCCCGAGCCGGTTCTCTCATTCCGACTCCTGACTTCTGACTTCTGACTCCTGAGTAGTTAAAGATGCTAAATAGTTATGGTAACTTTTTAGCAACTTATTGCCACCCGCGCAATTGATAGTAGTCATCAACCATGCGGTTAAGTTCAGCCGGGGTTATTCCGTTTTGACCGTCGTTGACTTTTTCCTTAAACAACCTTTCAGGTATGGTATCATCTGCCCTGGAAAGACCCTGCTGCAGGTTAAAATTATGGGTGGCGTCTATAATTCTATCGGCTATTGCCCATAAGTCCTCCTTGGTGAACTCCAGGCCGGTGATGGCCTTGTTTAATTCAACCAGCGTCTCCCAGGTGATTAAATCCCTGAAGAACACGCACAGTATTTGGGTGTTAAAAATGGTCAGCCTGTTTTCAAAGTCGATAAACAGCGCGGCCTTGCCCTCGGTGGTGGAAGGGTCAATCATCCCAACCAGCTCGGGCCTGTAAAACGTGGCCCTTAAGTGACAGGCGCCCCTGGCCGAGGTGGCGTAGGCCAGCCCCATCCCTTTAAGCACTCTGGGGTCATACCCGGGAGGCTCCATTCCCTTAACATGAATGGCGATATCCTGCAAGCCCAATTTGGCGGCTGCCTCCTTGATGCCAAGGGACAGGGTTTCTCCCAGTCCGGTGCGCTGAGCCATTTGAGCTACCAGTTCTGCAGCAGCCCCGGCATCCCCATACCTGACCGGGGTATCGATCAGGCCGCGCTCGGTGCCTTCCATAACCAAGCCCACCAGGTTGCCGGCAGTGATTGTATCCATGCCCAGGCGGTCGCACAGGTCGTTAAGATAGGCCACCTGATCCAGCCGGTTAATGGAGCAAAGCCCCCCGAAGGCGTAAATGGTCTCGTACTCGGGGCCCTCGATTTCTAGGCCGGCATGTTCGCCGGAATCGATGGAAACATGCTTCCCGCAGGCCATAAAGCAGTTGGGGCAGGCGGCAGGCTTAACCTTATACTGCTGCAGCAGGGTATCACCGCTCAGGTTTTCCCAGTTGGGGTCAACCGCCCTGTTCCAGTAACGGTTGGGGAAGGCCCTGGCGCCATTCATAATCTTAACCATCACAGTGGTGCCGTAATTGCGGTAGTTCTCCACCCCGGGGTTGCCTTTGCCCAGGTCCCGGATTTTTTTAACCACTGCTTTAAGCAATTCCGGGTCGGCGATTTCCGCTTTGGCGCTGCCGTGGAACACTACCGCTTTCAGCTTTTTGGAGCCCATCAGCGCCCCCATGCCGGCTCGGCCGGCTGACCTCCACCGGTTGTTCTCGATGCAGGCAAACCGAACCAGGTTCTCCCCGGCAGGGCCGATCACCAGCGCCTGGGCCCCCTGCACGCCGACTTGTTTCAATGCTTCTTCCTCGGCGGCATAGGTATCCAGACCCCAAAGCCCGGAAGCATCGTGGAACGACACGCCGGAGTCACTTATTTCCACCAACACCGGTTTATCCGCGGCGCCTTCAAATATTATGGCGTCGTAGCCGGTGCGGCGCATAACCGGGGCCACCCTGCCCCCGGCATATGATTCGGCATAGCCGCCGGTAAGCGGTGACTTGCCGAATACACCATAACGGCTGTTGCCCACCATGGCTGTGTCGGTGGACGGACCGGTGGTGAAAATCAGTTTGTTGCCGGGGGAAAGGGGGTCGATGCCGGGCTTGACGTTCTGCAGCAGCAGGTAGGAGCCCAGTCCCTTACCGCCAAGATATTGTTTAAAAACTTCATCTGGAATAGTCTCTTGGGCGTAACTTTGCCGGGTCAGGTCTATTCGTAACAGTTTTCCAAAAAATCCTTTCATACTCTACCTCCCTGGTCAGGTCATTGTATTACCAGGCTAATCAGATAGTAACTATTTAATTAATCATGAGACGGTCGGACAGGGTCGTCCGCCCCTACTTCGAGGCGTGGGCTACGGCTTGTTCCAGAACGTCCAGGCCCCGCTCCAGCTGCTCGTCGGTAATGGCCAGAGGAATCAGGGTGCGGATCACGTTGCTGAATATACCCGCACTGATGGCGATAACGCCGTTGTCAACGCAGTACTTGGTGACGGCTGCCGTCGCTTCCTTGGCCGGCTCCTTGGTTTCCCTGTCTTTAACCAGCTCGATGGCGTTCATGGCGCCCAGGCCGCGCACATCGCCGACAATGGGGTATTTTTCCTTCATTTCGAGCATCCGGCTGCGGGTTTTATCCCCGATCTCCCGGGCGCGCTCAACCAGTTTTTCCTGCTGCATGTAGTTGATGGTGGCCAGGGCGGCCGCGCAGGATACCGGGTTGCCGCCGTAGGTGCCGCCGATATGTCCGGGATCCGGTGCGTTCATGATCTCGGCCTTGCCCACAACGCCGCTGAGGGGCATGCCGGAGGCAATTGACTTGGCCACGGTCATCAGGTCGGGCTCGAGTCCCCAGTGCTCGCAGGCGAACATTTTACCGGTCCGGCCAAAACCGGTCTGAACTTCGTCAGCAATTAAGACGATACCATGTTTATCACAGATTTTCCTCAGGCCGGGCAGGAATTCCGGCGGCGGGACAATGAAACCGCCCTCGCCCTGGACGGGCTCGATAATCATTGCCGCAACGTTCTCGGGTGCAACTTCGGCGGCAAACATCCTGTCGAATTGTTCCAGGCAGTGCATGCCGCAGCCGGGGTAAGTCGACCTGTAGTAGCAGCGGTAGCAATAAGCGGACGGGATTTTGTAAACATCGGGGGCGAATGGCCCGAACCCGAATTTATAGGGCTTAACCTTGCTGGTCAGGCTCATGGTCATTAAAGTGCGGCCGTGAAACGCGCATTCAAAGGAGATCACGCCGGTCCTCTTGGTATGGAACCTGGCGATTTTAACGGCGTTTTCAACACACTCGGCACCGCTGTTGACAAACATGGCTCTTTTTTCATAGCTGCCCGGTGAGATTTCAATCAGCTTTTCCGCCAGGTCCAGATATGGCTCGTACATGGTAGTCATAAAACAAGTGTGCAAAAACTTTTCCGCCTGCTCCTTGATGGCAGCCACCACGGGCGGGGGGCAGTGCCCGGCGTTGAGAGTGCCGATACCGGCGTAAAAGTCAATATATTCGTTGCCTTCCACGTCAATTATAGTCGCCCCCCTGGCCTCCTTTACGAAAATACCAGTGGAATTGGAGATGCCGCGGGCCACCAGTTTGTTTTTTCTTGTTAGAAGCTCTTCATTTTTTCCCATTTTTTAATCCTCCTTTTCAAAATGGCGTTTTACTATTCAGGCAGACAGAATTAGTAGTAAGAATTTGACTTCTGCCTCCTTTAGCCGCCTGTTATATAGGGAAAAAGTATTATTTTATCACCGGGCCCCAGCGGGGAGGCCCAATCTTTTTTTTCTCCGTTTACAGTAACAAAACTGATATACTCCCCGGGAATTCCCAAAAAAGCTACCAGTTCACGCACGGTAGCGGGCCCCGCAAGAGATACGGTAATTTTGGGCTTTTGGCAACATGGCTCTTTGACGAGTTTGGCCAGCACCACGCCCAAGTCTACATCCACAGAAAAAATACCGGCGCTACTCACGCTGATCTTCCTTACCAAAATATTTTTTCATTTTGCGCACCACCGTTGATTGGTTAATGCCTAAAGCCTCAGCCATGCGATAAGTATTCTTATACTTGCTGTGCGCTTTTTCCAACAGCTGAGCTTCAATTTGCCCTATGGCATCCTTCATGGGGCAAAGGTCGACAACCATCACCTTGTTTTTACCCGTGCCGCCGTCAGCCCGGGTGATGCGTTCGGGCAGGTCAACCGCGGCAATAATATTTGAGATGGAAGTTATCATCAGTCTCTCGACTAAATTTTCCAGTTCCCGGACATTGCCCGGCCAATCATATGCAATTAAGGTATTCATTACTTCCTGGCTGATTGATTTCCTGGTGCCCAACTGCTCATTAAACTTTTTGACAAAATGATTAATTAGATGGGGTATATCTTCTTTCCGGTGTCTTAAAGGCGGTATAACAACGGGCACCACATTCAGCCTGTAAAACAGATCTTCCCGGAACAGATTTTCAGCCACCAGTTTATGCAAATCCTTATTGGTTGCGGCGATAATTCTAATATCCACCTCTTTGTAATCGGAAGACCCCACCGGCATGATTTTTTTATCTTGAATTACATGCAAAATCTTTACCTGCAGAGGCAGTGGCAGCTCGGAAATTTCATCCAAAAAAACGGTACCGCCGTGCGCCATTTCAATAAGTCCTTTTTTGCCTTCCTTATTGGCCCCGGTAAACGCCCCCGCAGCATATCCGAAAAGTTCGGACTCAATCAGGTTTTCCGGGATGGCCCCGCAGTTGATCACAATAAAGGGCCCCTTGGCCCTCCTGCTGGCGCGGTGAATTCTTAAAGCCACCAGTCCCTTGCCGACACCCGACTCACCCTCCACCAGGACGGTGGAATCCACCTGGGCAACCCTTTCCGTTGTTTCAAGGATCTGCTTCATCGACTGGCTTTCGGCAACAATTTCATTCTGCGGCAAACTGGCATTCCTAAGCTGGGCAAGTTCCTCCCGGTAAGTTTGCACCAACCTCTGGGTATCTTCCAGGCGCTGCTGCAGGTTCATTAATTCGGTAATATCTCTGGAGTTGCAGACAATCCTGGTAATACGCCCCGCATCATCAAACACCGGATTTGCAGTAACAATAAGTGTTTGGCCGTTTTTTACGGTTTGGACAGCGGTGATCCGCCTTCTGGCTTTAAGCACCCTGGGCACAAGCGATGGCGAATAGTAATTCAGCTTTTCCAGTTCACTGACGTGCTTGCCGATAATTTTATCTTCAGATACACCGTAATATTTTTCGCAAACCTTGTTGACCCGAACTGCAACACCGTTTCCGTCAGTTACAAAAATTTCATCGTAAGAATTATCAAAAATAACTTTTAGTTCCTGGTACAGGCTTTTTACCGAGCCTAATTCATCACTGATCCCTTCCAATTCTTTAATATCTTTTAAAGTTATCACCAGCCCGACGGGGTCACCATTACGGCAAACTGTCCTGAAACACAAAATTAAAGTCTTTCCTGCAACTTCTATGATCTGGTTTTTTTGGTCCAGATCACAGTTTTTCAGGTTAAAATTTAAACCGGGCAGGACGTCGGAAAGCCTGAGACCCGCCCACGGTTTGTTTTTTAAGTTCAGGTAGCCCCTGGCCGTGGAATTCATGTAGGTTATTGCACCGGAAGCATCAGCCATCAACACCCCGCCGCAAATGTATTCCAGCCCGTCCTCCAGCCTCACCGGAGATACCCCCTTAAAATATAATTGCCGGCGCCGCGCTGCGCCGGCTTTCTAACGAAGCATTTATCCCGCCAGACCTTTATCGTTTTCAAGCTTGCTGAAAATATGCTCCCGCATGGCCCTGTCCGCTTCATCCTTGCCATAGGAAGACCTGGCCCAGATAAAGAATACGACACCGATAACAGACCAACCCAAAAAGATCAGCCACTCATACGGCCATACCAGGGCCGCCGGGCTGCCGGGCAGGTACAAAAGAACAAACAACAAACTCAGGATCACCGCCAGGTACCCCACCAAATTCCCCGCCTGAACCTTGAAAGGACGCTTCATGTGGGGTTCCTTCTTCCTCAATACCACAAAGGAAAGCGAGACCATGAAATAGGCCGCCACAATGCCCAAGCCGCCGGCGTCCACCAGCCAAACCAGCATTTTTCTGCCGAACAGGGGCGCCAGAGTTGATAACACCCCAATTAATATAACGGCATAATAAGGTGTTTTATACTTTGGGTGCAATTTGCCCAGGAAGGCCGGCAGCATTTTGGCCTGGGCCATGGAGTAAATGGCCCGGCTGCCGCCGATATAAAACCCGTTCCAGCTGGTCAGGATACCGCAAATGCCGCCGATAATCAGCAGCTTGCCGGCCCAGGCCCCGCCGAACAGCTTGGTCATGGCGTCCGCCGTCACCAGGGAAGCGTTGTTCATTTGCTCGGCCGTGAGGGCGCGGGATACGCCAAAGATAACCATAATATACCACAATGCCGCCAGAAAAACGGAAACGAGCAATATTTTACCTATGGACTTATAGGGTATATTGATTTCCTCCGCCGCCTGGGGGATGACGTCAAACCCCACAAACATAAACGGGGTCATAATCGCTACGGTAAATATACCTTTAAAGCCGTTAACAAAAAGGGGCTCCATGTTGGCGGTGCTGCCGTTTACAACCGCCCCGCCGATCAGCACCAATCCCACCAGGGCTATGCCGATTGTAAATACCAGTTGCAAAAAAGCTGCCACCTTAATGCCCACATAATTGACTATGGTCATTAAAATCGAGCCGGTAACTCCGATCAGAACCCATGAAGCATAAACATCCCAGCCCGCAATATTCCAAAGAAATCCGAATTTGTAGCCGGGGAAAAGGTACTCCACGACGGTGGGGAGCGCCACTGCCTCGAAGGCAACCACTGATACATAACCCAATATAATCGCCCAGGTACAAATAAATGAGGCCGACACACCGAGAGCACGGTAACTGTAAACATGTTCACCGCCGGCCAGCGGCATGGCCGCAGCCAGCTCGGAGTAAGTTAAACCCACCAATACCACCAGCAAGCCGCCCATTAAAAATGCAAGCATGGCCCCCAGTGAACCGGCGGAGTTAACCCACGAGCCCGCCAGAACCACCCAGCCCCAGCCGATCATGGCGCCAAAGGCCAAGGCCAACACATCCTTGCGGGAAAGAACTCTTACAAAGTTGTCATTATTGTTTCCGCTCACACACTAACCTCCCCAAAATCAATATTGTATAAGCCTTGAAAAACTCAACCATACCTCCTTTGCTAAAATTTCTTACAGCATGGCATTAACCTTACGCAAAACGCAGGCCAAATGGAGGTTGTACAATTACAAATGTTTTGAAAAATGTATACAAAAACCATGATGCAGAGCGGAATCATAACTCCGTTAATCTTTTGGGGCCGCTTTAACTATAATGCATTTAATTAAATGCATTTGGGAATCCTAAAATGCCGATTCGCATCCCACAACTTTAATTATTCGATATATTTGTTAAAAATCTTTTAAATTTACGCAATTCACAATATAAATTAGGCAAAAAATTTTTACCAAAAAGAAAGGGGACACACCTCCTCTTTAGGGTCAAAGCTTTAGGGTCGGAGGTATGTCCCCAATAATATGAAAACCAGGGGTTTTTGCAGCCCCTGGTTATTTCCCTGAATTTTTAACGGTAATTTCAATATACTCATCCAGACCGGCCAAACTTTTCCTGGCCGCGGCCCCGCCCATAATCAGGTTGGCCGGGTCAGCCGCCCGGACGGCCTCCAGCTCCTCGTCCGTTGGTTCGGGGGCGGTTTTTAATTGTGGAGCGATTTTTAAATCCCAGCCCACCAGCGCTTTGATTTCCTCAATATTTACCCCCGGGTAAATGGTATCAAGGTACATCTCACGGGTTTGCCGGTCAAATCTGAATAAAGCTTTGTCTGTCACCACGGCGGCAGGTCCGCTGCCCAGCAGGCCGGCCTTTTTCCTGGCACCGGGGCTGCCGTCCAGAAAGCCGGGCGTAGTAAGGTAGTCCACCTTTTCCACAAACCTCAGCGGCTCCAATCTTAACATCACCACGACCCGGCCGATATTGGAGCCGATGTCGTTGCCGCCCCCGCTACCCGGCAGGCGGACTTTGGGGGACTGGTAGTCCTGCCCGCCGAAAATGGCGGTGGTATTGAGGTTGCCGTATTTATCCACCTGGGCCGCGCCAAGCACTCCCACATCGTAGTACCCGCACTGCATGTCGCTGAACACGCGCCATTCCGAGGTGAGGCACAGTGCGCCGTCGGCCGCCGAGGAATCCCCGACGTTAAAATCCACCCGGTATTTTTGCGGCCCGATGCAGCCGGATTCATATACAATATTCAGGTTGGGAGCATGAAACCGCTTGGCGGTGATCCCGGCCACCAGGGGGATGCCTATGCCCACAAAGGCAACTTCCCAGTCTCTGAATTCCTTGGCGGTCATTATGGCCATTAATTCCGATGCGCTGTATCGTTTATCGCCCATGATCAAATATACCCTCCTTAGCCCGGAATGCGATTGAAGCGGCGCTCCAACCCCATCAGTTTTTGCAGCCTGTCCCAGCCCACCTTTTCACAGTAGGCGAGATGATCGGCGGCGCCCAGCACATAGCGGTCCAGCCACCGTAAAAAGTTGTCCCTGTCTTTGGCCGACTCGTGATACTCACCGCAAAACAGCACATCGTAGGCATAGTAGCCGTAGCAGGACTGCGGGTGACACCCGTACGGCACCTGGACCACGGCGTCAACGCAATAAAACGGGATCAGGGTCATATTGCCCCGGCGCCGAATTTCCTCGGTGGATACAATTTCCTCACAGGTGATAATGGTATGCCTGGCGGCACGGGCCTTGTTTTCATCATTGCCGGTGAAGCCCCAAACCTGGGCATTGCCCATGACATCGGCCCGTTGCACGTGAATTACGGCCACATCGGGATGGGCCGCGGGAACGAGGGCCACCGTGGCGCCCTCATAGGGGTCTTCAATCAATTTAATCCGCTGGTTGTACTTGACTATGTCCGTACCCAGCATCGACCTGGTGGGCATAAACGGGACATTCAAACTGCCGGCCAGAAAGCGCATGCTGATGCCGGCATTGGACCAGTCCTCCAACTCAATTTTCAGCGGCACGCCTTTCTCCACGGACCGCCTGATATTCGGGGCCAGTCCGATGGCGCCGTAGCCAAGGTAAGCACCTTCCCACCTTTTAACGGCGCCGGCACCCACCAGCAAATCCATAACGTCGGTTTTACTGTCGTCAATTACCGTCAGGTTTTTGATGCCCTGTCTGATGATTTCATGTGCCGCAGCCACACAATCCCGGCCGATGAACCCGCCGAAAGTGATGCTGCAGCCGTCTGTTACATATTTCCTTACCGCGTCTTTGAGAGACATCTGTTTGTTGGCATTGTTCCTGTCCGTCAAGGTCAACTCCCCTCCAAGTTGTTAGCTTGCGCAGGCCTCAGCAAGGCCCTCTCCATAGAGTATCGTTTACCACAAAGCCGGTGTTTCCGCCCGCCGGGCGGCAATACCGGTTAGCGCTGTAAAACATGACCATGCAATATGCATACCATCTCCCGTGAAAAAATTTTTACAGATCATCCCAGGTGCCTGACACCTCGAACAAATTGATTTACCGTTCAAAAGAAGATAAAGTTATAATAACAAGACAAAAGCAGGCGGGACACAGAGGCGGTGGGAGGAGGGACACGGGGGGGACACGGGGACAGGTCCCATGTCCCTTGTCGGGACATGGGACCTGTCCCCGTGTCCCTCGTGTCCCCGTGTCCCCTGCGAAAGGTTGGTGCGTTTTCGTGCAAGTTCGAGAAATAATGGCCAAATGCGACATAACCATACAGCCCTCGGCACCAGCCCTGGAGGCCTGGAGGATCCTCAGCAGCACAGGGCTGCCCGGAGTCCCGGTTGTTGATAGCCGGGGGCAAGTGGTGGGCATCGTAACCGGGGAGGAAATAGTCAAAGCGGGGCCGGATATGTTTGTCGAAGGCAAACAGGTACGGGACATCATGCAGGAAGACATCTTCGTCCTGAAAGAAGACACCCCTGTCACAGACTCCTGGACCATGCCCGCCAATGTATTCCCGGTGGTTGACAGCCGGGGCCGGACAACAGGCATAATGGCCCGGTCGGAAGCAGGACAGGCCCTTTTTAAAATGGCCAGCAGTATGTTCCAGCAAATTGAAACCATCATGGATTCGGCTCATAACGGGATCGTTGCCATTAATGAGGACGGCATAGTTACCATGTTCAACCAGGCGGCGGAAAAAATCACCCGCAGGAAAAAAAGCGAGGCCCTGGGGCGCCACCTGTCCGAAGTAATTATACCCCAAGGGTTGCTGGACATCCTAAAGGACGGGCAGTATCAATCCCACTATAAGTTTTCGGTGGAGTATTCCACGGGAACCCACACCTACCTGACCAACCGCAGCCCGATCATGGAGAAGGGGAAAGTTGTGGGGGCCATCGGCGTATTTCAGGATATTTCAGAAATTGAGTTTATTTCCGAAGAGCTCAGCTCAGTCAAGCAGCTGAACAAAGAGCTGGAAACCATCATCGAGTCATCTTATGACGGCATTTTAATTACCGACCGGGACGGGAAGATTATCAGGGCCAACCGGGCCAACGAGAGGATCACGGGGGTATCTCCCGCCGCGCTGCAGGAAATGACCATCCGGGACCTCATCAACAACGGCATTTACACCAAGCACATTACCAAAGCCGTTGTGGAGAAAAATAAGGCCGTCACCGTTTCCGAGCAGACCGCCGACCACAATTTATTAATAACCGGAAACCCGGTGCGCAACCAGCAGGGTGAAATAGTCAGGGTGGTCATTAACATCCGGGATATGACGGACCTTGATAAGCTTAAAAACCAGCTGGAGCAAAGCAAGGCCCTGAGCGAGCGCTACCAGGACGAACTGGCCCAGTTACGCAGAAAGTTCATCGAGCAGGAAGATGTGGTGATTAAATCCACCAGCATGAAAGAAGTAATGGACATCTCCCTGCGCCTGGCCCGGGTTGATTCCACGGTGCTGCTGCTGGGCGAGTCGGGTGTGGGCAAAGAAGTGGTGGCAAAAACCATTCACAAGCACAGCAAACGCGGCAGCGGGCCCTTTATCACCGTCAATTGCGGCGCCATTCCGGAAAACCTGCTGGAATCCGAGCTTTTCGGCTACGACAAAGGTGCGTTTACCGGCGCCAGCAAAGGGGGCAAACCGGGCATGTTTGAACTGGCCGACAACGGGACGCTGTTCCTGGACGAAGTGGGCGACCTCCCGCTGCCGTTTCAGGTTAAACTGCTGCGCGCCATCCAGGAAAAAGAGATCACCCGGGTCGGCGGGGTCAGGCCCCGCTCGGTCAACGTGCGCATCATCGCCGCCACCAACAAGCAGTTGGAGGAACTGGTGCAGCAGGGGAAATTCCGCGAGGACCTTTATTTCAGGCTGAACGTGGTGCCCGTGAAAATCCCGCCCCTGCGGGAAAGAAAAGACGACATCATCCCCCTGGTTTATTATTTCAAAAAGCATTTTGAAAAGGTTTACGGTATCAGCAAGGAGTTTTCACCCGGCGTTTATAAGGATTTACTGAATCATTCCTGGCCGGGGAATGTGCGGGAGGTCAAAAACGTGGTGGAGCGGCTGCTGGTGACCTCGCCCGGGGAAATTGTGCCATCGGTGGAAATCCCCCTGGATTTCACCCCGCAAGCGCAGGCCGGGCCGGCCGGAAAAGCCGGTCAAGCCGCCGCCGGGGCCGGAGGAATCGTGGTCAACGGGATTATCCCCCTGAAAAAGGCGCAGCTGGAGCTGGAGCGGCAGCTGATCGGAGCCGCGCTGAAGGAACTGGGGAGCACCCACAAGGCGGCCAGGGCGCTGCGGGTGGACCAGTCCACCATTGTGCGCAAAATGAACCGGATTAGGGAAGAAGGATTGAGTATTTAAACCCCAAAAGAAGCCTGCAAAATGTTCCTAATCAGTGGGTTAAATATTTAAGTTAATTAAAGCCGTTTTTGGAGGTGGGCAAAACCCCGTCCCCCACACACCTCGTAGGAGGTCAAAAGAGATGCAGGAACTGGCGGTCCTGCCCAAAAACGGCACCGGATTTTTTAAGAAAGGCAGAGGGGATCAATCACAGCCCCTCTTATTTCATCCTTACTTTATCGCGGCGATGAAAGCACCGGCCGCCACCGCGGTGCCGATTACCCCGGCCACGTTGGGTCCCATGGCGTGCATCAGCAGGTAACTCTGCGGGTTGGCCTCCGTGCCCATATTATGTACAACCCTGGCAGCCATGGGCACTGCTGAAACACCGGCCGCCCCGATTAGCGGGTTGACTTTGTTCTTGGTGAATAAATTCATCAGTTTGGCGATCAACACACCGCCTGCCGTGGCAAAGGCAAAGGCCACAACGCCCATAATGAACACACCAATGGTTTTCCAGGTTAAAAAGACTTGGGCCGTCATGGTGGAACCAACACCCACGCCCAGCAGGATAGTTACGATATTCATCAGCTCGTTGCGGCTGACATTGGTCAATCTTTCCACCACACCGCTTTCCATGAACAAATTGCCCAGCATGAACATGGCGATCAGTGGAGCAGACTTGGGAACCAGCAGCATGACAACAATTGAGGTAAGCAGCGGGAAAACGATTTTTTCCGTTTTCCCGACCATCCTCATCTGAGTCATCACCATGGCCCGCTCCTGCCTGGTGGTCAACAGCTTGGCAATGGGCGGTATGATTATTGGCACCAGCGCCATGTAAGAATAGGCTGCCACCGAAACCGCGCCCATCATGTGCGGGGCCAGGTTGGCCGACAAAAAAATGGAAGTGGGACCGTCCGCTCCGCCGATTATACCGATACAGGCCGCTTCACTGATGGTGAAACCCATCAGCAGCGCCCCGAAAAACGCCGCATATACGCCCAACTGGGCTGCCGCCCCCAGCAACAGCGTCTTGGGATTGGCAATCACCGGGCCAAAATCCGTCATGGCGCCCAGCCCCAGGAAAATCAGCGGGGGTATTAACTCTGTTTCAATACCGTAATGATAAAAGATATAAAACAGCCCACCTTCATCTAAAAGGCCGGTAAGGGGGAAGTTGGCCGCAAAAATGCCGAACCCGATGGGAACCAAAAGCAGCGGTTCAACCCCCTTGACAATGGCCAGATAAAAGAGGGCAAAGGCAATCAGCCACATTACAACGTTACCCAGAGTTAGATGCATAACCCCAATTCCACTAAAAATATCTACCAGCTGACCCAATGCACTTTCCTCCCCGGCCCTCTATTTATTCAGGTATTCAGTAGTCAGTAGCCGGAATTCAGAATACTACGCGACAATAAACCGTTCTCTCATTCTGACTTCTGACTCCTGTCTCCTGACTCCTGAGTACTTACAATTAGTTTAAAGCTACCAGTACAGTATCCGTGTTGACCACATCACCCGCGTTAATGTTAACTTCAACCACTTCCCCGTCGGTAGGAGCGTAGACTTTAATTTGCATCTTCATGGCTTCCAATGTAACCACAACGTCGTTTTTCTTGACCTTGTCTCCCACCTTGACATCAACCGATACCACTTTACCCACCATGGGAGCATTAATTTGTATCATAAAATTACCTCCTCAAAACGCTAAGCCTTTTGCTTCTGCTTTTTCTTCATTTGGCTGTTGATAATACTGCCGGAAATCTGAACGGCGATCTGAAGCACCGCCAGCACCGCAAAGACAGATATGATTCCAGTAAAGGCCACTACTGCGGCCGCTTCCCAATCAACCATTTTTTACCTCCCCGCCGCGCTTTACATATTAATGTTGGAGAATTTCCTCCAGGGCCGGGCCACGGACTTGTTCTCGAGCAGGTCCAATGAGGCGCAAATTTTCCTCCTGGTTTCGGAAGGCAGGATAATGTCGTCAACATAACCACGCTCCGCGGCGTGGAACGGGTTCTCATACAGATCCCGGTATTCCTGGATCCGCTGAGCCCTGACTTCCGCCGGGTTTTCCGCGTTTTTAATCTCTTTGGCAAAAATTACGCTGGCTGCCGTTTCCGCGCCCACAATGGTAATAGTTGCCTCCGGCCAGGCGTAAACGATGTCGGCGCCGGTGTCTTTGCAGCACATGCCCAGGTACGCACCGGCAAAGGACTTACGCATGATGACGGTAATTTTGGGCACCGTGGCATCGATGTACGCATACAGCATTTTGGCTCCGTGCCTGAGGATGCCTTTCCATTCCTGCTCGGGACCGATCATATAGGCCGGGGTGTCGTGCAGGTTAACCAGCGGAATATTGAACAAATCGCAGAACCTGACAAACCTGGCAACCTTGTCGGCCGCGTTGCAATCGATCACGCCACCCATCCAGTTGGGCTGGCTGGCCACGATACCTGTACTGCGACCGTTGAACCGGGCAAAACCAATAATCACATTCTTGGCAAAGTCTGGCATAATCTCCAAAAAGACTCCATTGTCCACCAGCTTGAAGATAACTTCATGCATGTCATAAGGGATCATGGTTTGTTCGGGAATCATGCCGTCCATTTCCGGCACCAGGCGCATTGCCTCGTCACCGGTATCAATCCGGGCCGGTTTTTCCTTGTTGTTTTGGGGCAGGTATTCCAGCAGTTCTCTGGCCTTATTCATGCAGTCCTTGTCGTCACCCGCCACAATATGGGTGCAGCCCGATTTAACAGCGTGCGCTTCGACACCGCAAAGGGTCTCCAGATCTATGTCGACGCCCAGCTGGGTTTTAACAAAAGCGGGACCGGCAATTCCCATATAACCATGATTTCGACTTTGAATCACGAAATCCTGCATCACCGGGTGATAAGCTTGGCCACCCAGGCAGGGGCCCAGCAGCAGCGCAATCTGGGGGATAATCCCGGAAGCCAGGTTCTGCGCTTTAAACAGCCAGGCGTAGGCTTGCAGAGTATCGATGCCTTCCTGAAGCCTGGCGCCGCCGGAATCGTTCATGCCAATAAAGGGGATGCCCATATCTTTGGCCATGTCTATGGCAGCGGCAAATTTTTTACCGTGGTATTCGCCAAAGGTACCGGCCATGGCGGTATAGTCTTCAGCACCCACCATGACCATCCTGCCGTTAACTTTACCGTAACCGCAGACAACTCCTTCAGCAGGAACATTTTTTTTGTCCATGCCGAAGTTGGTGATGCGGTGTCTTACAAAAGTGCCTATTTCAGTAAATGTGCCGGGATCAAAGAAATATTCCACCCTTTCCCGCGCGGTTAACTTCCCTTCCTTGTGCTGCTTGGCAACGGCTTTTTCGCCGCCCATTTGCATGATTGCTTCTTTTCTGCGTTTAAACTCATCGTACTTCCGGCTCATAATTAACCTCCTCGGTATCAATTATCTGTTGGCCTTGCGGTAACCCAGGGCATCGGTGGCGATAATCATTTTCTGGATGTTGCTGGTTCCCTCAACTATTTGATAAGACTTGGCGTCGCGGTAGTAGCGGGCCACCGGGTATTCCTCGGAATAGCCGTAGGAACCGTAAATCTTCATGGCACAGTCGGCGCAGTAGTTGGCCGCCTCGGCCGCAAAATATTTGCCCATTGAGGTTTCAAGGGTGCAGGATACGCCTTTATCCTTTAAATACGCCGCTTTGTACATCAGCAGGCGTGCCGCTTCGGTTTTTACGATCATCTGGGCTATCATATCCTGGTTCATCTGGAACATTCCCACGGGCTGGCCAAACTGTTCCCGCTCATTGCAGTAAGTTAGAACTGCGTCAATGCAGGCCTGGGCAACGCCAAGGGCACCGGCGCCGCAGCCCAAGCGGGTATCATTCAGCTGGTTCATGCAAATTTTAAAACCTTCGCCCTCTTTACCCAGCAGGTTCTCTTTGGGCACGGGCACATCCTCAAAGGTCACCACGCCCACGGGTGCGGCCCAGGTGCCGAGCTTTTCGGTAATGGGCTCAACGGAAATGCCCGGGGTTTTAAAATCCACCACAAAGGCGGACATGCCTTTTACTTTGACTTCAGGGTTGGTATAAGCGTAAACCAGGCCGATATCGGCCACGGGAGCGTTGGAGATCCACATTTTGCTGCCGTTTAAAACATACTTTTCGCCATCCCAGATCGCTTTAGTCTTCATGCTGGCCACGTCGGAGCCCGCGTTGGCCTCGGTTATGGCAAAACAGCCCAGCAAGCTGGCATCGCAGAGGCCCGGCAGGTATTTTTGCTTCAGTTCCTCGCTGCCGTAATTTAAGATGGTGCGGGCAGGGCCAAGGGCGTTCATATTAAAGGGCAGGCGCATCGAGCTGTGCACCCGGGCGATTTGCTCGGCAATCAAGGTTATCGCCAGAAAGCCCATTTCATTGCCGCCGTATTCCTCGGGAATAACGCAGCCGAAAAAGCCCAGGTCGCCCATTTTCTTGACCAGGTCCCGGCGAAATCTGTGCGCCTTGTCATCCTCGTCAACAGTGGGGGCGATTTCTTTTACAGCAAAATCGCGAGCCAGTTTCTGAATGTCCAGCAGTTCTTCAGTTAAATCAAAATTCATTAAAAAACCCTCCTTGCATTTTTTAATTTGGCCAGGCTGCAGTTGTAACTGATGCCTGACCCCCAAAATTAATCTTTGTTTTCAAAGATTTTCGAAACAAAATGCATGCAACGGACATGCCACATGCAGATTCCGGCTGCTAGCGCGAGTAGCCCTCTGGCCATTGCAAGCGCAGCTAAGCAATTTTTATAAAAGTTAATCTTCAGGTGCCTGGCACCTGAAGATTAACTTTTTGACAGAAAAACGGCCCCACCAATGAGACCGTCATGCATTTTTACATTATTGATGTATTTTTGCAAAGCCGCATCATAATATCTACTTGTACCAAGCCCTCGGGCCGATGCATTTATGCAAAGGGAGAAAACTCCGCCGGTTTTTCCGCGGCAAGCTGATATGCAAACTTGATCGCCTGCACAATTCTGGTGCAAGCACGGCCGTCGCCGTAGGGGTTTATGGCCTCGGACATGGAGCGATAGTGGTCTGCATCGGAAAGCAACCGTCCCGTTTCCCCACGCACAGTTTGGCGGTCCGTTCCCACCAGTATTACTGTCCCCGCATCCACCGCTTCAGGGCGCTCGGTGGTATTGCGCAGCACCAGCACCGGCTTGCCCAGGGCCGGGGCCTCTTCCTGCATACCCCCGGAATCCGTCAATACCAGGTAGCAGCGGGACATCAAATTGACAAAGGGCTCGTAATCAAGGGGTTCCACCAGGTGCACCCGGTCATTGCCCCCGAGGACCTCCTGCACCACCTGGCGCACAGCCGGATTTTTGTGCACCGGAAAAATAACCCGGATATCCGGGTAATCATCCAGCGTGTCCCGCAGGGCTAAATATATGTCCCGCATGGGCGCGCCGAGATTCTCCCTGCGGTGAGTGGTCATGAGTATGATCCGGCCTTC
The DNA here is from genome assembly GCF_000430885.1 of Desulfotruncus alcoholivorax DSM 16058. GTDB lineage: Bacteria > Bacillota > Desulfotomaculia > Desulfotomaculales > Desulfallaceae > Desulfotruncus > Desulfotruncus alcoholivorax. Next base: position 57,381 of record NZ_AUMW01000012.1, read on the forward strand.
CCCGGACACCAGCCGGTTCAGCAGCGGGTCGCTAAAACGGTAATCCGGCCGCACCGTGGCCACCAGCGCGTCAATAACCGTGTTGCCGGTGACAAAAATACTCCCGGGGTCGACCCCTTCCCGTAACAAGTTCGCCTTAGCCCCGGCCGTGGGCGCGAAATGCAGTTCGGCCAGCGCTCCGGCCAGCCGCCGGTTCATTTCCTCCGGGTATGGAGAATATTTATTGCCGGTACGCAGACCGGCCTCAACATGACCAACCGGAATTTGCATGTAATAAGCTGCCAGGGCTGCCACAAAAGTGGTGGTGGTGTCACCGTGCACCAGCACCAAATCCGGCTTTTCCTGCTCCAGCACTTTTTGCAGCCCCGCCAGGGCCCGTCCCGTTATATCAAACAGGGTCTGGCCCGCCTGCATGATGTTCAAATCGTGGTCGGGCACAATATCAAAAAGGCGCAGCACCTGGTCCAACATTTCCCTGTGCTGCGCCGTTACAGCCACCCGGCATGCCAATTGCTCGTCCCTTTGCAGCAACTGCACCAGCGGCGCCATCTTAATCGCCTCCGGCCTGGTGCCAAACACAACCAACACCTTCACCATACACACCCCCGGGGTCAGGCTTAAACTATCTATAATAATAACTGTAATTTATGGCTCCGGAACAAGGTAGCCTTTTCGGATCAGTTTATTAATATGTTCATCCAGAGCTTTTTCTATACTTACATGATAATGCTCTTCCAGCACAAACATCATTGAAACTGCTGTCTGGGCCACATCCAGCAGTTCCCTGGTTATCAGCGCCAGCACCTCACGCTCGTCAACGGTACATTTTTCCCCGCTCATGCCTCTGAGCTTGCCGATGGCCTGGGCCAGCTCCCCCGCCTCTTCCATCAACTTTAACGCGGTGGACTCCATGGAGGGAGTCAGGTTGTTAAGCTTGGGCAAGGCCACTATTTTTTTCTGCACCTTTATTCACCACCGCTAACAATCAAGGTCCGTTTTCTTAAGCTCAATACCTGCTTCCGCCAAAATTTCCAGCGCCAGTTCATCGGGGTAATCCCCCCGGTAAACTATTGTTTTAATACCGGCGTTGGCTATCATTTTGGCGCAAAGCACACATGGCTGGTGAGTCACATAAAATGTACCGCCCGCAATGGAAATACCGTGCAGGGCGGCCTGAATCAGAGCGTTTTGCTCGGCGTGCAACCCCCGGCATAACTCATGCCTTTCTCCGGAAGGAATACCCCGGCTTTCCCGCAGGCAGCCTATTTCCAAGCAGTGACGCAGGCCGGCGGGCGCGCCGTTATAGCCGGTGGTTAAAATCCGGTTATCCCGCACAATGATCGCGCCGACCTTCCGGCGCAGGCAGGTTGAACGACCCGCCACCACTGTGGTTATTTCCATGAAATAGCTATCCCATGAGGGGCGCTGCATAAACACCACTCTCTTCGTAAATGGGGAACCGGCGGCATAGGCCGGCAGCCATTTCAGCCGCTTTTTTACGACGCGCCGGGTCGTCGCCAAAACTAAGGGCCAGATGGATTATTTCCGCAACCTCTTGCATTTCCTGTTCTTTAAGCCCTCTGGTGGTTACGGCCGGCGTACCCACGCGCACGCCGCTGGTGACCACAGGCGGTTGTGGATCGTTGGGAATCGCGTTTTTATTTACGGTAACGCCAACCTCGTCCAATACCTTTTCGGCATCGCGACCGGTAATATTTTTATTGCGTAGATCCACCAGCATCATATGGTTGTCCGTTCCCCCGGAAACCAGCTCAAACCCGCGCTCCAGCAGCGCACCGGCCAAAGCCCGCGCGTTGGCGACTATCTGCCGCTGGTATTCCTTGAAGCCGGGTTGGAGAGCTTCACCAAAAGCAACAGCCTTGGCTGCGATAACGTGCATTAGAGGGCCACCCTGTATCCCCGGAAATACGGCTTTATCCACAGCGGCGGCATGTTTTGCTCTACAGAGAATCATCCCGCCCCGGGGCCCGCGTAGTGTTTTATGTGTGGTGGTGGTTACTATGTCGGCGTAGGGAACGGGGCTGATATGTAACCCTGCGGCTACGAGCCCGGCAATGTGCGCCATATCGACCACCAAGAAAGCACCAACCTGGCCGGCTATTTCACTCATTTTATCAAATAAAATTTCCCGGGGGTAAGCACTGGCCCCGGCCACAATTACTTTTGGCTTGTTTTGAACAGCAAGCTCATAAACTTTATCGTAATTTATCCGTCCAGTTTCCTCCTCCACCCCGTAAAAAAACACTTTAAAGTAGCGGCCTGACATATTAAGGGGACTGCCGTGCGTAAGGTGTCCCCCGTGAGCCAGGTTCATCCCCAGGATGCCGTCCCCCGGGTTCAGCAGCGTGAAATACGCAGCCTGGTTGGCCTGGGATCCGGAGTGGGGCTGCACGTTGGCGTGTTCTGCGCCAAAAAGCTTTTTGGCCCGTTCAATGGCCAGGGATTCGGCCACATCAACAAAGGAGCACCCGCCGTAGTACCGGCGTCCAGGCAGTCCCTCGGCATATTTGTTGGTCAGTACCGATCCCTGGGCCTCCATAACTGCCCGGCTGACGATATTTTCCGATGCAATCAGTTCAAGTGTGTTGCGCTGCCTGTCAAGCTCCCGCGCCAACGCGCCGGATACTTCGGGGTCTACATCAGCAAGGGGGCTGTAAAAGCTCATTTAACTTTCCTCCCAATTTTAATAAGCAGTTGCCGGTTAAACAGGTAATTCAAGCTCTCTGTTCCAAACCGTTTGAAGTAAAAAATCATAATAACTACTCAGAGTCAGAAGCCGGAATGAGAAAAAGGTTTGCCGTCCCGGATCATTCTGAATTCCTGCTCCTGAATTCTGAATACCTGAATAATAGTTATTTAATTAAGATTCTTAAACTGGTTCCAAGCCGGTGGTCCCTACTGGGTTAGCACTGCTTGTTATTCCTTTCAATTTCGGCAATCTTTTCAATCCTGCGGGCGTGCCTGCCGCCGGCAAATTCTGAATCAAGCCATGCGCCCACTATTTCACGGGCCAAACCAGGCCCTATAACACGCTCGCCCAGAGTTATAATGTTGGCATTATTATGTTCCGAGGCCATCCGGGCGGAAAAGGTGTCATGACACAAAGCAGCCCTGATGCCTGCCACTTTGTTGGCGGCTATGGAAACACCAATACCGGTGCCGCAGCATAAAATTCCCCGGTCATAGTCGCCACTGACCACAGCGCCTGCAACAGCCCGGGCAAAGTCCGGGTAATCCACTGAATCAAGAGAATAGGTGCCGAAATCCTTATATTCAATTTGCCTTTCCTTAAGGTAGCAGATAATTTCCGCCTTTAGATTAAAACCGCCATGATCGCTGCCTATAGCCACCCGCAACAGGTAACACTTCCTTATCGTTTTTATCAAATTGGCCGAGTCATTTGCCCGGCCCTTAACCTTAAATTATTCTACATTATTCGCGAAGTTTCCTTTAAACATATTAACCAAAAATTAAATATCCAAGGCCGGTTGACCCGGATAAGCATGGAGACATAATCTGGCAAACTATATTTGCATATATTGGTATTACAGTTATTACAGTTAGTTTAAGCCCGACCCCGGAATTTGCGGAGGGCATCGCGAATGAGTGCGTTGAGTTCGCCGGCTGCGATACGGTAGGCTTCTTCGCCCAGGCCAAAGGGGTCGGGAATGTCCCCTCCTGTACCGGCATATTCCGCCAGTGTATATATTTTATCCGAAGCGGCCGGCGCCATACGCAACAGCATGTCCCTGTGGGCGGCAGTCATGGTTAATACCAAATCTGCTTCCTCAACATCGCCGGGCGATACCAGTGAAGACCTGTGCCCGGTTAAGTCTATACCCCGCTCCTCCATCACGGCGATAGCCCGGTAAGACGCACCGTCACCAGGCAGGGCGGCAATTCCGGCGGATTTAAACTCAATGTCGTCCCGGCCCGGGTAAAGCTCAGCCAGCGCCTTGCGGGCCAGCGCCTCTGCCATGGCGCTGCGGCAGGTGTTACCGGTGCAAATAAATAAAATCTTTTTTTTCTCCATAGCTAACTTACACCAACTACTATTCAGGTATTCAGAATTCAGTAGTCATAATTCAGAATACTACGAGACGATAAACCGTTCTCTTATGTTGACTCCTGACTCCTGAGCAGTTACCTTATTATTCCCAATCTTTACGGTATCATCATGCGGATGCCGATACCCACCAGAAGCAGCCCGCCTCCGGCAACGGCCCGCTCACCGACCTTAATCCCGACAAAACGGCCCAATATAAGTCCTGATGCTGTCATTACCCCCGCTGTAACACCGATTATCATGGCGGTTAGGGGCAGGTTAACCTGCCTTGTGCCAAGGGAAAATCCTACGCTGAGGGCATCCATACTAACGCTGGCAGCCAGTAGCAGCAGTCCCCAGGTATTAACCAGAACAACCTTTGGATCAATAGCCTCTCCACTTTTAACAACCGATCGGATCATTTTAACTCCCAGGTAAACCAAGAGCAGGGCACCGGCAATGCTTGCCGCTCGTCCCGCAAAAGTACCCACAAATTCACCGGCGTACCATCCCGCCAGCGGCATGACGATATGGAAAATCAAAACCGTCAGGCTGACGATTAAAATTTGCCGGCGCGTTACCCCGGCCATGCCCAGGCCAAGGCACATGGAAAAGGCGTCCGTACCAAGGGCTACGGCAAGGGCAAGAACGGTATAAAGGCTCAATCTAAATTCCTCCATCATTTAGGCTGTTCAATGATAAATGTTTATGCAAAAACCTGTGGTTTCATCCATGCCCCGGCTGGCTATCAGCTTTATATCGCAATAATCTTTCCCCCTGCAGCCCTAATTAATCTGTCCATAACCGCCAGGCCGACGCCTTCCCGCGCAATCCCCTGGGCCAGGATTCTATCAACCCCCAACCGGTCAAACCGCCGCAGGGAATCATATAGCGCTGCCGCAACCGTCTCCGGGTCCAAGCTGTTGCCGGCCAATACGATATCATAATCTTTGCCTGTATATAAGTGAGCGGTATCCTCATAGGTTAAAATCCCCACCCTTAACCCCTGTGATTTAATCCGCCCGGCCTCGGCCAGGATATAGCCGGCCAGGTCTTTGACATTAGAACCTTCGAACAACAGCAATGGTGCACGGGGGGCGTAATGCATGTACTTCATGCCCGGGGACCGGGGTTTTTCCACCCTGCCGCCATTCACCGAGGGATCAATTTCCACCTGGCCCAGCACTTCTTCCAATTCCCGCCTCGTCACCCCGCCAGGCCGCAAAATAACCGGAATTCCACCTGTCAGGTCCAGCACGGTGGATTCCACACCCACGCCGGCCGGACCACCGTCCAGCACAAGGTCAATCCGGCCGGATAAGTCTTCCATTACGTGCCGGGCCGTGGTTGGACTGGGACGCCCGGACACATTGGCGCTGGGCGCAGCAACAGGAACACCGGCCGCTTCAATCAAGGCCTGCGCCACCGGGTGCGCCGGCACCCGAAACGCAACCGTATCCAGCCCACACGTTACTTCCCGGGGAAAACTGTTCGCGCTTTTAAGCACCAGTGTCAGCGGCCCCGGCCAAAAATGTTCGGCCAGTTGTTTTACAGCCGGGGGTATTTCTTTAATGTATTCAGTAATTGCTTGATACTTATTGATATGTACTATTAAAGGGTTATCCGCCGGCCTTCCCTTGGCCGTAAAAATCCCTTTTACCGCACCCGAATCAAGGGCGTTGGCCCCCAGTCCATATACTGTCTCCGTGGGGAACGCGACCAGGCCGCCCTCCCGCAGCACCTCTGCAGCCGCATGAACCAGCCCGGCCTCCGGGTTGCGCGGATCAACCACCAGCAACCGCGTGGGGCGCCGACAAAGTTCCATGTTTTACCACACTCCCGCTCTCTGAAGTAGTATACCACAAAGAGGGTTCCGGTAAAAGAAACCGCTCTGCAGGCTATTTTTATTTATCCAGTTTTGTATAAAGAACTCTCGCTGGTCGAACTATTGCGAAACATGACGGTATTTGTAGGAAAATTTATACATTTTTTAGCAGGAAATTGCCAAATCCATACATAATTAAACCTATAATTCATAATACACTATTCAATTCTACAACATTTTGCAGCAAGAAAGAGAGGCGGGGGATTTGACGTCAATTATCAGCCATTTTTCCCGGTATTTAGCCCAAAAAGCTGGTAACTATACTAAGAATCCAGGATTAAACAGCGAAATTTTTGCCTACGCCTTGATGATAATTCTTGTCAACGTCACCGCCTTTGGAGGAATTTTATTGTTTTCCTGGCTGCTTGGCACGATAAAAGCAACTTTACTGATATGGTCGGCCTTTATCTCCCTCCGCATTTTTTCCGGGGGCCGCCACCAGGCCGGCCCGGTGACATGCTGGGCATTAACTGTTGCAGTATTTACCTTGCTTGGTTTTTTAGTTACAAACATAGCTCCATTTACCGCACAGTATGCTTTAGAAATTGAAGCAGCAGGTTTTATTTTTGCGCTGTATGCGGTTATTGCCCATGCACCGGTTACCATAGCCAGCAAAAAATTCAAGCAGGTTAAAAAAAGCAGATTAAAAACCGCTTCCACTGTGGTGATTATTATTTGGGCGTCCTTTGTTTTTAACCCGTCTGTCATTGCAGCAGACCGCAACCCCAGTTGGCCCCTGGCTATAACCACAGGCCTGGTGGCACAGTCTTTTTCCATATTACCTTTGTCTTTTGCCAAAAGACACTAAATTTGCTGCGGTAAAAAGGCCAGCATCAACCATACCCTTATTAACCTTATATTATGGCTGGATTTTCCTGAAAGATTAAAATATAATCTAGAAAGGAGGGATAGCGTGAAAAGGATACTAATACTTTTAACCGCCACAGCCTTATTGTGGATTGCCCAAATCAGCTCCGCATCAGCATGCTTCTCACATTTTTATGAACCCGAATTACCAGAGAGCCTAAATGAGTAAAGAATTAACCGATAGTTTAATTAATTTGGTTTTTGTCGGAATACCAGAATGCATAGCTTTAACAATGCTGATGCTGGCTTTTTTACAACTTCCGTTAATTTGGAAAAAAACCTTTCTCGTTGGCATTACCCAAGCCATAACAGTGATCGTCTTCCGGATGGTCTCCAACAGTTTAGAACTGCCGGGACTTCATACAGCCGCTGCTGTAATAACTTCGGGCCTTCTGGTAAGCGCCTTCTGGCGAGCGTCCAGGCTAAAAGCTTTAACCTGCAGCATTATTGCTATTGTTTTACTTAGTATACTTGAAATATTATATTACCATCTTTTAGAAATATTGTTTACCGTAAACTTAGATCAAATTGTGCAATCCAAACTGTATTGGGTCCTGGGCGGCTGGTTGCATATAACAACTTTGTCCTTGGCAGCATTGCTGATAATGAAAACCCAATGGTATAAAAAAGGTTTGCATAAATACACGCCTTTTAATCATATCGGGGCACGGTGACAACCGTGCCTTTGACCTGAAAATTAGGAGGCCATCAAAATTGATAAAGCTGGAGGCTGGTTTATCCCGCCTGAAAGAGTGCTATTTATTCACCCACTTGACTTATTCCATTCTTTCCGTTACCTGTTTGTTAGAATGGCTAAAATCGACCCAAATGTTTTTCATTGATGGTTACATGTTTTTATGGGCAGCCTGCTTGATTATCATTCTTGCTTTGATTCCAGCCCAGCATGTTATCATTACCAAAACCTTTTTCCAGGACACAAAAAATTTAGTTTTATACAAAATCGCCTATACCGCCGCAATCTGCATTCTTTATATTCCCATTTTTACGGGCATATTTGCTGAAGGCAATCTTGGCGTTTTAATCATTGTGCCGGTGGTCCTTAATTCAATTATTTGCGGCACCGTTTACGGTTTGGCCACTTCCCTGGCCGTTGCCACGACTATGGCTTTTGTCAACAGTGCCAGAAACGAGTTTTTCCCGGAACTTATAACCAGCCACATCCTGACTCTGGCGGTGCTGGCCATAACCGCCTGGTTTATCGGTCAATCATTTGAATATATTAAAAATTTATTATACCAATTATCAGAAAGCGAAAGAGATCACCGGGACCTCCTCGATAAACTGGGCATAGCCACCCTTTACCTGGACAGCTCACATCAGATAATTGATGAGAACCAGTGTTTCAGAGATCTTATGGGCATTAAAGAGCATAATAGTTTGAGCTCGGAGCGAATAATTAATTATCACCTGCCATTTATTAAGGAGTATTTGAAGGACAATTCCGCACATTCTTTTAATGAAATTCCGGTATTTGGACAAGCATGTGACAGCCTGGGCAATATACTCCCGGTGCAATGCGTGGCTTACCCGACCAATACAGACCTTAAAGACAAGAAAGGGTTAGTATTATGCATCAACGACATCTCCCTTTCTGAAAAGCTGGAAGAAGAAAAAATTAAAACAAATTTGTTTATTGATTTCCTTAACTCCGGCCTGATTCTGTCTGATGCCACAGGCAAAATAATTGAAATAAACCGCCAGGCCGAAGTATTGATGAACAAGTCGAAGGCGGAGGCCATCAACAACAATATGACAGATTTATTAACCAGTGTTGCGGGTAAACCACTCGACCCCACAGCGTTGAAAAAATCCGGGTTTGAAATACAACTGGACGGTAAAACATTGCTTGTTAACTGGGCTGACCTTCGCAAAAGCAGCGACAAAATAATCGGCAGCGCCTGCATTATCAATGATATAACGGATCAAAAAGAAATGGAAAGAAAGATGCACAGGTCGGCGACGCTTTCTGCCATTGGAGAGTTGGCTGCGGGGACGGCCCATGAAATTAGAAACCCCCTTACTTCAATCAGGGGTTTTCTCCAGTTTTTACTTGAGAAAAAAGACGCTAAAATCGGAAAATACGAAAGCTATTTTGCAATTATGCTTAATGAAGTTGACCGCATTAATACTATTATTACGGAATTTTTAAAGCTGGCCAAGCCGGAAAAGGTAAAGCTGAACCCTGTTAATTTAAACGATGTTGTTTTATCAATTTGGGAATTGCTAAAAAACGAAGCGCTGCTGAAAGATATCCAACTGGAACTGGCACTTGATCAAGCTTTAAACCCGATTATGGGCAATAGGGATATGCTTAAACAGGTTATCATCAATTTGGTTAGCAACGCCTTCCAGGCCACAGGCCCGGGAGGAACGGTACAGGTTACCACATCCGCGGAAGAAAATGGCGCCATATTGCTTTCGGTACACGATAGCGGCCCGGGGATGGACGAATCAATTTTGGCCAAAATTTTTGATCCATTCTTTACCACCAGGGACGAGGGGACAGGTCTGGGGCTGGCTATAACCAGTAAGATCGTTGATGATCATAATGCCATAATCAATGTGACCAGCAGCCCTTCCCAGGGCACCACCTTTTACGTCAAGTTTCCACCACCCGTGGATACGGCAGGCTGAGACAGGCGGGCCACAACAAGCCGGGGACGTCCTGCCAGGTCAGCCAGTATCCCGGAGTCCCACCGGGGTGCGGGAACCAGCGCCCGGGCAGGCTCTTCCTGCCCGGGCGTTATTTCCATTAACAGGTGTCCATTGACAGCCAACAGCATTTCGGACTGGGGCACCAGGCGGCGGTAATGGTCCAACCCGTCCTCCCCCCCGTCCAGTGCCAGTAATGGTTCATAATCGCGAACGTCCCGGGCCAGCCCGTTTATTTCTTCACGCGGTATGTAAGGTAAATTTGCGACAACCAGGGCGGCTGAGCCGGGCCTCAGCACCTCCAGCAGCGGAACCAGCAAATCCCCTGCATAAAACATAACCGGCACGTTGTGCCGCGCGGCGTTTTTTTGGGCAATTTCCAGGGCGGCAGGCGATATGTCGGTGGCATAAACAGTCGTACTTGGTGCTAAACGGCCCAGGCTGACAGCTATAGCCCCGCTGCCGGTTCCCACATCAACAGCCAGGCGGTTTCCCGCAGGCCAGCCGGCCAGAACGGCCAGGGCGTATTCCACCATTAGTTCCGTTTCCGTCCGGGGAATTAAAACATGGGGCCCGACCAAAAAATCAAGCCCCATAAATTCCTTGCTGCCGGTCAGGTAAGCCACCGGCTCTCCCCTGGCGCGCCGTTTAAGCAGGTCCCTGTACAGCCCGGCCTCTGCCATAGACAATTCCCGGCCCGGCTCCCGGTACAGGTAAACCCTGTCCCGGCCCAGCACGTGGGCCAGCAGGACCTCGGCATCAATTCTGGGTGCCGCCGCACCGCTTTCATCCATGCTTTTTTTCAGGCATTTTGTGGCGCGGATCAGCGCTTCACCAATAGTTATAGCTCCCATACTTATTCCACCTGCTGCAGCTGCTCCGCTTGGTCGGTTGTCACCAACGCGTCCACAATTTCCTGAATATTCCCCATCAGCGCATCCTGAAGACGGTGTAGGGTCAGCCCAATACGGTGGTCGGTAACCCGGTTCTGTGGAAAATTGTAGGTGCGAATTCGTTCGCTGCGGTCCCCTGACCCCACCTGGGATTTTCTGGTGCTGGCCATCTGCTGCTGCCGGTCCTGCTGCGCCTTGTCAAGCAGCCTGGCCCGCAGCACCCGCATGGCCTTTTCTTTATTTTTATGCTGGGATTTTTCGTCCTGGCAGGAGACAACAATACCTGAAGGTATATGGGTTATGCGTACCGCAGACTGAGTTGTGTTAACCGACTGGCCACCTGGACCAGTGGAGCAAAATACATCTATGCGCAGTTCATTCGGGTTAATTTCCACATCCACTTCCTCCGCTTCCGGCAGCACGGCCACGGTAGCGGCGGAGGTATGGATGCGCCCGCCTGATTCTGTGGTAGGCACCCGCTGCACCCGGTGCACTCCGCTTTCGAATTTCAACTGGCTGTATGCGCCTTTACCTTCAATGACAAAGGTAATTTCCTTTAATCCGTTCAAGTCCGTCTCGTGGGCATCCATAATTTCGGTTCGCCAACCTTTTAGTTCAGCAAACCGGCTGTACATGCGAAAAAGGTCGGCTGCAAACAGCGCAGCCTCTTCCCCACCGGTACCGGCGCGGATTTCCATGATAACGTTCTTTTCATCATTGGGGTCCTTGGGCAATAAAAGGACTTTTAGTTTTTTTTCCAGGGCTTCTTTTTTTTCCTCCAACTCAGCTTGTTCAAGTTCGGCCAGTTCCCGCATCTCGGCATCCAGTTTATCTTGAAGCATCTGTTTGATGTCATCAAGTTCAGCCGATGCCTGTTTGTATTCACGGTAAACAGAAACTATTTCGCTGAGTTCAGAATGTGCTTTGACATATTGCTGCCAGCGCGCCTGTTCCCCGATAACGGCGGGATCGGCAATCAGTTCGCCCAGCTCCTCGTACTTTTTTTCCAGGCTGTCAAGCTTATCGAACACTGACCTCACCCCTATCTTCCTTTAGCACGGCCTTTAAAGCAGTAATGGCCACCTCAACCATATTACCGTCGGGTTCTCCTGTGGTCAATTGTTGCACCCATTTGCCGGGCGCAGCCAGTATGCAAAATATCATATTGTTTTGATACCGGGCCGAAGCTTTTAACAACTCATATGATATCCCGGCCACTACCGGCAACAACAAAACGCGGGACAAAATGCGCCACCATAATACCTGTTCCCCCAGCATGGCGAAGACAAGGATACTCACCACCAGTACGATTAATAAGAAACTGGTGCCGCAGCGGGGATGGTAGGTGGAATAACGCTGCACACGCTCCACAGTTAATTCCTCACCGGCTTCATACGCGTTGATGACCTTGTGCTCTGCGCCATGATAACAAAAAACCCGTTTGATATCATTCATCTGAGCAATTGCAACTACATACGCCAGAAAGACAGTAATCCTGATCAGTCCTTCCAGCAGGTTCTGTAAAATACTGCCGTGCACCCAGCGGTTGAGCAGATGGGCCGCCCCGGTGGGCACCACCACAAAGAGCAAAATAGCCAGCCCAAAGGCCAGGGCCATGGTGATGGCTATATCGCGCGCTGTTAATTCCTCTTCTTCACCCTCCATGGCCTGGTTGGCGGAAAAGGACAACGCCTGCAACCCAACGATCAATGATTCAAAAAGAACTACGACACCCCGTAGCATAGGCCACTTAAGCGGTTTGATGCGTGAAGTTATTGACGAAACAGGCTTGTGGTCGATAACTATGGTACTGTCAGGCCGGCGCACAGCCACGGCAAGCGCATCCGGACCGCGCATCATTACACCTTCAATGACGGCCTGCCCCCCGTAATTAAATTCAGGGCGCATAATTATCACTTCCTATAATTGGGGACATTCCTCCGGCCCTAAAATCCCGACCCTAAAAAGGAGGTGTGTCCCCTTTCTCCAATTGGGGACATTCCTCGAAGAGGTGTGTCCCCTTTCTCCAATTGGGGACATTCCTCGAAGAGGTGTGTCCCCTTTCCTTAATAAAAAAGCAGAGCACCCGCCCTGCCTGAACAGCTTATTTTAAGCCGTATTTTTTGCGGAACTTTTCCGCCCGGCCGCCTGTTTCTACAGTTCGCTGTGAACCGGTGTAAAACGGGTGGCATTTGGAGCAAATTTCAACCTTGATCTCATTTTTGGTGGACCCGGTGATAAATGTTTCTCCACATACACAGGTTACTTTAGCTTCATGGTACTTGGGATGGATTTTCTCCTTCAAAAGAGTTCACCTCTTTCCGGTCAAGATATATATTGGCAAAACAGCCGGTAGGACCGTGTTTTCCCTGGTGCGAACACTAAACAATTATAGCATAACGACCTTATTCAGGCAAGAATTATTACTCATTTTAACCAGTGTTGCTTTGTTCCAAACTGCCATGCTTCGTGGTATAATTAACCAAGTTATTATCCAACCTGAAAAATTGTGGTCAGGAGGGCCGGTGTTCCCACATACGTTTTCATTGATATGCTGGTGCCGCGTTAGCGACGCCCGGGAGGTTTTTTGAGTTGCAAATTGCCCCGGAACATTTACAAACACTATTGGAAACAAGCAGGCTGCTCAATTCCCAGCTGGAGCTTTCCAACCTGCTGGACCTGGTGCTGGAAAAAGCCATTGGGGTTGTTGAGGCGGAGGCCGGGACGTTGTGGATGGTAGAGGAGGACGGCTATCTTGTCCCCATTGTGGCCCGCGGCCCGAAGGCGGACGGGCTTAAGGGCCTTAAACTTAAACCGGGGGAAGGGATGGCCGGCCAGGTTGTGGCCAACAATGAGCCCAAGCTGGTTGAGGATGTGAGCAAGGACCCCAACTGGGCCAAACGTTTTGATGATTCCACAGGATTTGTTACCCGCTCTTTGCTGGGCATTCCATTAATGGCCCGCAATAAGGTAATTGGCTGCCTGCAGTTTGTTAATAAAAAGGATGGGGGATTCTTTTCCAAAATGGACATGGAGTTGGCCATGGCTTTTGCCGGCCAGGCCGCCATATCAATGGATAACAGCAGGATGTATACCTGGCAGCGCACTCTCATGCACAGCCTGCTTACGGTGATGGCTTCCGCCTTGGACGCCAGAGATCCCTATACCGCCGGCCATTCGGAAAGGGTTTGCCGTTACTCGGTGCTTACAGGCAAAGAGATGGGTATGACGACGGAGGAATTGGAGCACCTGGAGCGGGCGGCATTGCTGCACGATATCGGCAAAATCGGAGTGCGGGACAATGTTTTGCTCAAACAGGGGCCTCTGGATATAGACGAGTGGATGGCCATGAAAAGCCACGCCGAGCTGGGGGCAAAAATACTGGCCAACGTTGAGCCGCACCACCTGGCTGGGAAGCTGCACGAAGGAGCGCTGTGCCACCAGGAAAAGTACGATGGGACCGGATATCCCAACGGCTTGAAAGGAGAAGAAATACCTCTGGTGGCGCGGATAATCGCCGTAGCCGACACTTTTGACGCCATAACCACAGACCGGCCTTACCGCAAGGGATCTCCCTTCGCAGCCGCGCTAAGGGAAATCAACCGTTGCGCCGGGACCCATTTCGACCCGGAGGTGGCTAAAGTATTTATTACCGCCATGGCCAGAGAATATAACGTTAACATGGATGAAACCGGGCCTGCTGAATAGGCACGCCTCAGGAGTCAGGAATCAGGAGTCAGAATACTTCGGGATAAAAAGCCGTTCTCCAATTCTGACTCCTGGCTCCTGACTCCTGTTTTTCATGGGAACATTTCTGAAAAGGTACGTCCCCTTCCCTTTATATTCACAACAACGTGGCCACGGCGAGTACGACAATATGCCAGGCCTGGTCAACGGCAACGTTAAGCCACATCACGTCTTTGGCGCCGGTTACCCTTCCGGTCCAAAAGTAAATAAAAGCCCTCCGGTCCAACAAGCAATGGGTCAGAAAGATAAAGCCCACGGCAGGCAGGGACAGCCCCCCGCCACCGAGAGACAGCAGATAAACACAAAAAGTGTAGACCGCCGAGTGAACCAAAAGTGGCACCCACTTCGTTGCTTTACCCTCCGCCATCCAGCGTGTCTGAAAAATAAAATCCCCAACCAGGTGACCAACCAGCAGCCAGGTAAAAAGGTTCATGCCCGGTCTCCCTCTCGTGCAATTTCAGTTACTATTGTATAAACTCCTATTGGATCGGTAAACCCTTTGACTTCTGCGTGGCCCAAATGCCGCAGTTGCCAGGGAAGCTGCCGTGCCCCTCCCTCGCCCAGCATTTTTACCGTGCGTTCACTAATAACAATCAATGTGCCGAAGGTTTTGGTCAAACCCTCAACCCTGGAGGCCAGGTTTACATCCTCGCCGATTACTGTATAGTCCATCCGCTCGGGACTGCCCACGTTGCCCACCAGCACACTACCGGAATTCATCCCTACGCCGATATTAAGGGGGGGCTCGCCCTTCGCCGCCCACTCATCGTTCAGCTTGCCGATGGCATCTTGTATTTCCACTGCCGTTCTGATAGCCCGCTCAATATGGTCCGGGTAATAAACCGGCGCGCCAAAAAAGGCCATTAGCCCGTCCCCCAGGTATTTATCCAATGTTCCCCCATTGCGGAAGATAATTTCGGTCATGGCGGTTAAATATTCATTCAGCCGGCTGACAACTTGCTCCGGGGCCTTGTTTTCACTGTAAGCTGTGAACCCCCGGATGTCGCAGAAGATAATCGTGATGGTAACCCGCCTGCCGCCCAGCTTTAATTCCCCGGAATTGTTCATAAGCTCTTCCACAACACCTGCGGAGACATAGCGGCTGAACATGGCCCTGGTCCGCCGGCGCGCCACTTCAGCCTGCACAAAGTCGGCAGCGGTCATTACGCCATAGGTCATGAATATCAGTACCAGGGGTGCAGCCACATTCAGCCATAGCAGGTAATAGGACCATAAGCCGTAAACAATACCGACGACCACAGCCACCATGGCCAGCGCCCCGGCCAGCCCCAGCCAGGGGCCGCGGCCGCTGACCGCCAGGGTGGACAGGATGCCCACCAGTACCAGGAATAATAAGTTAATCCCGGGCGATACCCGGCGGTACCAGCGCCCGTCCAGGAAACTCTGCACCACCGCGGCATGGATCTCCACTCCAGGAGTTTCCAATGCCCCACTGAGAATAAGGTTGGAGGTTGTGTATGGCGTTGGGTAGCTGTCCTTGGATATCGACGCTGTCGGCCCGATCAGGATAATTTTATCTTTGAACTCCGAGGCTGGGTATTTTCCGCCCACCACATCGGCATAACTATAAGTTTTAAAAGTGCGCTGCGGCCCCCAAAATTCCGGCATGGCCTGGTTGAGTTTATTTAATGGTATCGACCTTCCGACCACAGTCAGCAGCCCCGGGGTATATTTGATATTGGTCGGTTTAAGGTTAACCGCCGTAAGGGCTGTGGCCAGACCCAAAGAAGGAAATGGCATTTCAAAGGTGTTTACATCCACCGCTGTTATATGTCGAACCACCCCGTCAGGGTCGGTCGGTGTGTTAA
Organism: Desulfotruncus alcoholivorax DSM 16058; assembly: GCF_000430885.1. Lineage (GTDB taxonomy): Bacteria > Bacillota > Desulfotomaculia > Desulfotomaculales > Desulfallaceae > Desulfotruncus > Desulfotruncus alcoholivorax. The sequence goes on from NZ_AUMW01000012.1 coordinate 73,341, forward strand.
CGAAACCCAACCCCGCGGCCCCCGCCATAATTTCCGGGCACGGTGGTTGAAAAACCTGTTCAACTTGCCCGGACGCCTGGTCAAACACAAATTGACTGGCTAAAACGACCCTCCCGTGCCGGGCTATCGCTTCACCCAAAGCGGCATCTTCCCCGGGCTTGGTAGGCACGTCAAAGGTCAGGTCAAAAGCAACGGCTTTGGCTTCCCGGAGTTTTTCCAGCAATTGCGCGTGTACGGTCCTGGGCCAGGCCGGGGGTCCCAGCTTTTGATAAGATGCCTCGTCCATACCAATGATTACCACCTGCCGGCCGGGATCCCGCACCCCGCGCAAGCGGAACCAGGAATCGTACATCGCCATTTCCAAGCGGTCGAAAACCCCCAGCAGCACCCCGATTCCAGAAATAGCTAAAATTACTAAGGCAATAAACCATTTGTTTTTGTTTATTTTTTCATTGGTGACGCTATTCATGCACTCATCCTTTTTTTACCATGATTGTAACAATTATATTATTGCTACCGCCAAAAAGGGACGGGGATTTACAATAACCTTGCTTTTGCCCTTCAATTTTCACTCCCCCAATGATTTTATAATTAGGTACTTTATTCAATGGCAGCATAGATAATCCTTCATGTTTTGTCAAACCATACCAAAAAATTTATATACTTCTGGTCAAATAAGAAATTTATTTTCTTTTTATGGATTTTGTAAAATTGCCCACATCCAAACCCTTAATTTGCGATAAAAATTGCAGAAATATCTTCATGCCAAGCGGTGTTGACCCGCATGATATATATTGCTCCAAAAAATCCGGGTCAATATTAAGGTTCCGCAATTGTACCTGGTTAACACCATTCTCCTGAATAAAATCAAGCAAAGCGTCAATTTCACGTTCAGTATCATTTAAACCGGGAAGCACCAGCAAATTAAGTGAAACATAAACGCCCCGGTCCCGGGCCGCCCTGATTGATCTAGCCACGTCCTCCAGTTTGTAATCTCGCGGGCGGTAATAGGTATGATATACCTCATCCCGCGCACTGATCAGGCTTACCCGAATGGAGTCCAGCCCGGCGTCGCAGATTTTTTCAATTCCTCGCGTATATCCGGCGTTGCTGTTCATGTTGATAGTACCAAGTTCGGTTTTCCGGCGCACTTTGTCAATTACCGGTGCTATATCACCCGCCGCCAGTGCCGGCTCACCCTCACAACCCTGCCCAAAGCTGATAATTGCATCCGGAGCGTTTTGCAGGTGGTGCAAAGCTATCTGGGCCGCTTCTTCTATTGTAGGGCGAAAGGCCAGCCGCGACTGTGGCGAAGGGCAGCATTCCGCCGGTTGCAGGGAGATACACCCCAGGCAGCGAGCGTTGCAAACGGGAGACATGGGCAGCCCCCCCTCCCAGCGGGTATAAAATATGTTTTGGGCGGTAAAACAGCTATACTCCAAAGCACACCGGGCAAGCTGCTCCAATAACCGGTTATTTGAAAACTTGGTTAGCCTGCTTTGGACTAATTTGGGCAGGTCTTCTGAGTTATAGTGTCTCGGATCCCACCGGTCAGGTTCGTCAGTTTGTATTGCGGCAACAAAGACCTTGTCGTCTCGTAAAGCCACGGCAGTATAACCATAAAGCGGAAGTGGTTGGTCAGCCTTGCGCCAATAGCCCGGCAAAAGAGTGCGAGTGTATCCCTGGGGCAACAGTGCTCCCACTGCCCTGGCCTTACTTCTGCCGCCCTGCGCATACTCCAAAAGCTTAAATTCGCCTTGTTGGTTCATTCCAACCGGCGTGCTGCCAGGCAGCAGCATCAGAGAAGCCCCCTCCGGCAATTCAATCATGTCTTCGTCAATTATTTCCACCAACCTGTTTCCGGTCCGGCCTACGGCAGCCAGATCATGATCAAACATACGGCCCTGCTCGTCAGCGTATAGCAACTTATACATATATATCCCCTTTACACTAAATATTTCTTGTACACACCCGTCACGGGTATATTTTACCATTGCCCCATGCCAAGTGACATGAAGCAATTGAAGCAGTTTAAGCAAAAAAAAAAAAACGGAAGGCAAATCCGTTTTTTACTAATTTTAACTGTTTAAGGTTGCAACACAATATCATCATATCCAGATTGTACAGTTATTATAAATAGTTTAAGCCTGACCCCTTTTGAGGCAGAGGAGGGGATCGAAGGGGACGCCGTTTAGAAGTACCTCCAAATGGACATGGGGTCCGGTGGAGCGTCCGGTGCTGCCAACCCTGGCGATGGGTTGATCAGCCAACACCTTCTGCCCGGCACGAACCAGTAGTTTGGAGTTGTGGGCATACAGGGTGCGCAGTCCGTTGCCGTGGTCGATAATCACGGCGTTGCCATATGTCCCCCTAGGACCGGAAAAGACCACCGTGCCAGCCTTGACGGCCCGTACAATTTGGCCGTAATCCGCGGCGATGTCCAGACCCTCGTGCATGCTGCCGTCTCTCATCCCGTAAGGTGAGCTGATCCAGCCAACCACCGGCCAGTCCAGCTGGTTAAGAGGCAGGGACCTGGATACTTCGGTTTCCCCGCCCCCCTGGCCTGCGGGAATGTTTATAACCTGTCCCGCCATAACCCTGTCGGGATTGCGCAGGCCGTTCATTGCCGCCAGCTCTCTTTCACCAACGCCAAAGCGGGCGGCTATTAAACCCAGGCTTTCACCTTTTTTAACCTGGTAAGGGAAAGATGTCCCGGGCAGCATCAGCACCTGGCCCTTGATGATATGATCGCGGTCCCGAAGGTTATTCATTGCCACAAGTTTGCCCATGTCTACGTTATTTCTTGAAGCAATCAGACCAAGGGTATCGCCTTCACGCACTATATATATCCCGGGTGCGGCCGCACTTGTCCCGGCTGCTGTTTGCTCAGGCCGTTCCTCCTCCGGGGCCGCCAGGTACGGGGCATCGGGCCGCAGTAATTCGTCAAGCCGGGCCTGCGCCGCTTGCGGCGACATGATCAGAGCAACAGCCATAGTAATAACAAAACCGGTAATAATTATTTTTGCAGTAAACTTGAATTTACTCATAGTTAACCTTGTAATTAAATTTGTGATTAAATCTTTAAGCATTTTTGTCTCCCCTAGAAGTTTTATCCAAAGACATACTTTATTAAATTATTACCGGTTTTTATGACTTTTATACCAAAAGGAAAGGGGACACACCACCGGCCCGCAACCACAATATTTTCTTGGTAGACCACCATGCCGCTAATGAGGCACCATCAAAAAGATAAAAAAGGGGTTGCTGTAGGGGCGGACGACCCTGTCCGCCCGCCTCTGAGCCAGCTGTTAGTCATCTGGAGATATTCCGTCAAAGTTTTTTCAGGATAGTTTTTTCAGGATAAAAAAAGACGGGTACTTGCCAACCCGTCTTTAAAAAGCTATGCTATCCGTTACGGAAGGTCTAACGCAGCCTGACTTCCATTGCTGTTCTTGCGGGCAACCCGAAAAGCCCGCAGCAAATCCGCGTTGGATTTGGTTTTTTTCAGACGCTCGGTCATGTATTCCAGCGCCTCGGCAGGGGACAGACCGGCAGTGGCCCTTCTGAAATACCAGTTCAGTTCAAGTTCATCCCTGGTAAGCAATAAATCTTCCCGCCTGGTTCCTGAACGCAAAACATCAATGGCCGGGAAAATTCTCCTTTCCGCCAGCCTGCGGTCCAAGATCAGTTCCATGTTGCCGGTGCCCTTAAATTCCTCAAAGATGACATCATCCATCCTGCTGCCCGTTTCCACCAGCGCTGTGGCCAAAATGGTAAGGGAACCTCCCTCCTCCAGGTTGCGGGCCGCGCCGAAAAACCGCTTGGGCCTGTGCAGGGAAGACGGGTCGACGCCACCGCTCAGGGTCCGCCCGCTGGGAGGTACAACCAAATTATGCGCCCTGGCCAGACGGGTAATGCTGTCCAAAAGAATCACAACGTCACGCCCGTGTTCCACCAACCGCTTGGCCCGCTCCAACACCAAATCGGCCACCCGCACGTGGTTTTCAGGCGGCTCGTCGAAGGTCGAACTAATGACGTCACCATTTACAGACCGTTCCATATCGGTGACTTCTTCAGGACGTTCATCTATAAGCAGTACAATCAGGTTTATTTCCGGGTGGTTTAGCGTTATGCTGTTGGCGATGGCTTTAAGCAGCACGGTTTTACCCGCCTTGGGCGGGGAAACAATTAATCCCCTTTGGCCTTTACCTATGGGAGCTATGAGATCAATTATCCGGGTGGAAAGTTTGTCCTTTTCAGTTTCCAGGACAATCCGCTCTTGGGGGAATAGGGGGGTAAATCCTGCAAAATGCAACCTTTTGGAAGCTTCCTCGGGGTTTGCTCCGTTTACCTGCTCCACGCGGAGCAGCGCGGAATACCTCTCGTTATCCTTGGGCCCTCTGACTTGCCCGCCTACCAGATCTCCTGTCCGCAAATCAAAGCGTCTGATTTGTGAGGACGATACGTAAATATCATCATAACTTGGCAGGAAATGTGACGGCCTTAAAAAACCATATCCGTCCGGCAGTATTTCCAGTACGCCGCTGGAAATCTGCAAACCGCTTTTTTCCAATTGCGCTCTGGCTATTTCGGCTGCCAGTTCCTTCTTGCGCAGCCGGGAATAACCTGTGAGTTCCAGCTCTTTGGCCATGGCGTATAACTCGGCCAGGGTCTTGCTTTCTAATTCAGCATTGTTCAACGGCATCCCCCCTCAGCAAAAATAATTATCATTTAATGTAATGCAACACTCATTCTACTGGGCTATTATTCCCTTTCGTTTTTGCCTTACCATCATTAATTTACGAACTCCGAAATAAAGCAACAACCAGGCCAGAAAAGAATTTATTACTGCGCCAACCAGAAATGGATAACCAAACTGCGACAGGTAGTTAATCCAGTCCGCCGGTTTCAGGCCGGCTGCATGCATTGCCTTTCCAGCGTGTTCATATTCATTAAATCCCATTATTAGACTTCCGGTTGCTATGTTAAGCATATAAAAAAACGGCACGGCCCACTTAAAAAATGTTGCCGTCAGGGCTGCGGCCAGGCCGTTGCCGCCTGCCACCCGCGCTATGATATAGGCAATAGGTATCCCTATTATCGGCACGGGCAGGAAATCCATGGCAAGACCAGTTGCCGCACCCCGGGCAACTTTTACGGGCGCATCCGGTATGTCCATGACCCTGGTGTAATATTTTTTGAGGCGCCCCTTAATGCTCACAATGATTTATCCTCCTTGCTTTTTGGGTACTTTTTCCCAGTCCGCCAGAAATTTATCAATGCCCAGATCGGTAAGCGGGTGCTTAATCATCTGCAGCAGTACTTTATACGGCACTGTTGCAATATCGGCGCCGGCCAGCGCAGACCTGGTTACATGCATTGGGTGCCTGATACTGGCGGAAATTATTTCTGTTTCGAAACCATAAAGGTCAAATATCTGGACAATTTCATTGATCAGGACCATCCCGTCCTGGCCGGCATCATCCAGTCGTCCCACAAACGGGCTCACATACGTGGCCCCGGCAAGCGCCGCAAGCAAAGCCTGGTTCGCGGAAAAAACCAGAGTTACGTTAGTTTTAATCCCTTTTTTTGATAACTTGCTTACAGCTTTTAGCCCCTCTGCATTCATTGGTATTTTTACAACAATATTCGGGTGTATGGCAGCAAGTTCCCCGGCTTCGGCAATCATTGGCCCGGCCTGGGTACTAACCGCTTCAGCGCTGATCGGGCCGTCAATAATTGTCGTTATTTCCCGCACCACATCCACAAAATCTCTGCCCTCCCGGGCGATCAGGGAGGGGTTGGTGGTAACTCCGCTGATCACGCCAAGCTCACCGGCGGCCCTGATCTCTTCCACGTTGGCGGTATCGATGAACAGCTTAATGGGTAACACCCCCCCAATTTTTTATTCGGTAACCTTAATCATTATATTACAGGTTTTGGAAAAAGTCGAGTGAAATTGGGGACATACCTCCGACCCTAAAGCTATGACCATAAAGGGAGGTGTGTCCCCTTTCCTATTTTGCTTTTCCGGAGCTTCCAAATAGCCTTATTTTTTCTCTGATTAATTCTACCGCCGCCTCCCGGGCCGGGCCTAATATCTTGCGGGGATCAATTTCATCCGGGTTGGCGGCAATTACCTCTCTGCACCGGTCAACAAAGGCTTCGCGAATGTTGGTGTCGATGTTGACTTTGCGCACACCCAGGCGGATAGCCTCCTGGATAGCTTCACCGGGCACACCGGAGGAACCGTGTAAAACTATGGGTATCTGCACCAGTGATCTTATTTTTTCCAACCGGGCAAAATCCAGCTTGGGCACACCTTTATAGCGGCCGTGGGCGGTGCCGATGGCTATGGCCAGCGAGTCAACCGCTGTTTCCTGCACAAAGCGGCGGGCCTCTTCCGGATCGGTAAAGAAAGCGTCGGCATCGCTGACCGAAATATCGTCTTCAGTGCCGCCAATTTTACCAAGTTCAGCCTCGACGGACACTCCCACCGGACGGGCCGCGGCAATTACCTGTTTAGTCAGGGCGATGTTTTCTTCCAGGGGGTGCTTGGAACCGTCAATCATAACCGAAGAGAAACCGGAGCGAATGCAGCGCATTACCTGTTCGAAACTTGTCCCGTGATCAAGGTGCAGCGCCACCGGCACGCTAACCATGGCTGCTGCCGTGTTGGCCATTGCCGTTATATATTCTATGCCTGCGTACTTGATGGCACCCTGGCTGGCCTGCATAATTACCGGCGCATTTTCCGCCTCTGCGGCCGCGGCAATGGCCTGGACTATTTCCATATTGTTGCAGTTAAATGCACCTACAGCGTAACCACCGGCTTCTGCCGCTTTGAGCAAATCACTAACTGGAACCAAACCCATAAAATCTATGACCTCCTTTAAGAAGCAGACTAATTTTCGTTACTATTCAGGTATTCAGAATTCAGTAGTCAGAATTCGGAATATTTCGGGACAATCAACCGTTCTCTCATTCTGACTCCTAACTCCTAACTCCTAACTCGTAAAATTAGTATACACCCCCTGGGGGGTGCTTATCAGGTAATTTCTTTATTTTCTCCTGCGCTTGTTCCTTTTGCCCTGTTTACCCGAGTTGGCCAAACTGTCCAGGCAATTAAACCCGTTGCGGGTCAACTCAATGGTATCTACTTCCCGGATTACCTTAAGATCTTCTTCAGTTTCAGCATAAATGATATTTACACTATCACAGCCCTTGCAGTGCAGCTCAAGGCGGTCCGGGAAAATATCCACCTCAACATCGTGGTTGCCGCACTGGCAGTAAACAGACCCCTGTTCTGCTATGTCGTGCAAACAGTTTAACACTTCATACATTATCCGGGCATTATGAAAGTGTTCGTCCTCTTGTTCAAACTCTTCCACCAGTGATTCCATGCTTTCCTCTTGAGCAGCAGCCAGCATCCTGACTTCTTCCTCCGGACCCAGGTAACCAAGTTCCAGCCCTGTTTCCTGGCAGAACAGGTAATGCACCGCCCCGGACCATAGCCTGCCGGTACTTAATGAGTGGGCATGTCTGTTTTCACAAACCACACACGAAACCTGAAACAGATACTCTTTCCTGTTTCTGGTAGTAATAAGCAGTTTTGTAAAACCGCATGAGCAGTTAATTTCCACTCTATTTTTTCCACTAAACTCAAAGCGGGAAAGACTGTGGTAATCAAGTTTTCCGCATTCCGGGCAACGCATGCCCAGTAGAGTTTCGGTTTGAATAATCATTATTTTCCCCCTGCAGATAGTGCTTGTGCAAATCATATCATTTGACACATCATTCGACACAAGCTCCTGCAAATCCTTTTTTCACGATATTATCCTGCTAACCCGTCTTTATTTCTGCCCGGGAGGCTGCCTCCCTGGAAATAATATTATTAACCAACGCGCGCAACTCATTCAGGTCGAAAGGTTTGCTGATGTGATCAACACCTTTTCCACTTATCTTTTCCAGAATGTCCAGTTCACTGTAAGCCGTCATCATCACCACAGGAACGCCGGAATCAACCTTCCTAATTTCATTCAGCGTTTCCAGACCGTTCATACCAGGCATTTTTATATCCAATAAAATTAGCCGGTATTTTTTTTTGGCAAGCTTTTTTAAAGCTTCCATACCGTTTGATGCCTGTTCCACCAGGCGGCCATCATCTAATAGAGCCTCACAAATCAGCCTCCGGACGCCGGGTTGGTCATCTACCACCAATACTGTTTCGGTGTTTTTTGTCACATTTTCCCCCCCCCATCAAACCTGTTGGAATTCACTTCGACGGGGGAAAAAAAATCCCTGCACCAAATTGTTAAACATTTCTATTTTTTTGTAATTAGATGAACCGGCCGGTTTGCAGGCCGGCTATTGATGATCCAATTACAACAATGGATACTATTGCCAAAACAACAATTATGCTCCATGGAGCTATAACCACCAGAATTGCCTTTCCGGCGCTAAACTGATGCACCTCCCGCAGTCCAATAACAAGCAGCACTGTGCTCCAGACAAACACCGCTATGCCACATAAAGCTGCGGTTAAGGCCTGGAGAAAACCTCCGGGGAAAACCATCAGCATTACCTGAACCGGCAGCATAAAAACAACCGGCAGGCCGGCAAGCCCGTATACGGCAAAAACATTGCGGGCGCCGCCCCTGCCGCCAAGCAGCTCTGACAACAGGTGCAGCAGGCCCGACATAACAAACCATTTAACCAGGCCAAATAAAAACCCGCCCGCTGCCACCAGAATGGCAGTAACTTTAACATAATCATATTCAAGCATTCCCGGTATACGCAGGGACTGAAAAAAACGCGGCGTGGTATAATAACCCATTAATGCTTCCAAAATGTTTACAGAAAAAAATACTAAAACTGCAGCACCAATCCGGGGATTACTGGCAAAACCGGCAAAGGTCCGGGCAGGGTCAAACAGCGTTCCGTAGATTAGCTCAAGCATTCCGGCTTGATCAAGTTCGCTTCTGGACTCGGGTTTGCTATTCAGATTAATTTCATCATTATTTAGGATAATTTCCCTATCTTGTTCCGGATATACATTTTCATTTTGCTCTTCACCGCCGGTCTTATGGGCCCCGTCCTGGTTTTCCATGGTATTCCTCCTTTAATTCACCACCGGTGCGCCGGGGTCTAATAAAAACCAGGCGCCCGATTGCAGCGGCGGCAGGCCAAGTTTAACCCTGGCCAGGGTCTCCCACCAGGTATGCTGGGGTGCCAGCTCAATCACCTCGGGCTTACCCTTGATTCCAGCCAGGTCAGCTGCCAGTTCAACGGCATCGTAATAGTTGCCCAGGACATCAACCAAACCGTTATCCAGCGCCTGCTTACCGGTATAGACCCGCCCGTCCGCCAGTTTCCTAACTTCGTCAGGTTCCATGTTCCGCCCTTCGGATACAGTGGCGATAAACTGTTCATACATTTCATCCACCATACCCTGAAATATGGCCTGCTCTTCGCCGGTGATATCACGGTTTGGCGAGCCCATATCTTTATGTTTCCCGCTCTTAAAAACCCTGTTTGCCACGCCCAGTTTCTGATATAGGCCCTGAAGGTCGCTGGTGGTCATAATCACGCCTATACTGCCGGTAATAGTGCCAGGGCTGGCCACTATTTTATCGCACCGGGATGCGATCCAGTACCCTCCTGAAGCAGCGACGTCCCCCATTGATGCAACCGCCTTTTTGCCGGCCTTGCGCAGCCGGTCCACTTCCAGCGCGATTTCCTGCGAGGCGCCTGTTGTTCCGCCGGGTGTGTCAAGCCTGAGTAAAACTGCCTTAATTGCCGGATCGGCGGCTGCCCTGCGCAGCTGTTCCATAATTGTTTCCGACCCCACCGCGGATTCAAAAAGCCCCGCTGAATCCGCCCCTCCGGCAATAACGCCGCTGATGCGGATCACACCCACGGCGCCCCCGGCGGCATTCTTACTGTATGCGCCCGCCCCGCCGCCTTGATCAAGGGCGGCTATTACCAGTGAAATAAGCACAACTCCTATGATGATCCCGGCGATAACTTTTCGCTTCAAACTTTTCACAACCTTTAAGGGGAATTGGTTAAAGAAAAAGCCTTGGGCTGACCAAAGCTGTTAAAATTACTGTGTTAGTTACTATTGAGATAGTCAGAATTCAGGAGTCAGAATAAACCAATACCCCGAGCCGGTTCTCTCATTCTGACCCCTGAATTCTGACTTCTGGCTCCTGAAAGAGGTGTGTCCCCTACCTATAACGCAGCTCCGATAAAATCCCTGAACAACGGGTGCGGTTTATAAGGGCGGGATTTAAATTCCGGGTGGAACTGGGTTGCTACAAACCAGGGGTGATCCTTTAATTCAATTATTTCCACCAAATAGCGGTCGGGCAAAGTGCCGCTAACTACCAGTCCGGCCTCAACCAGCGCATCCCTGTATTTATTATTAAACTCATACCTGTGGCGGTGCCTCTCGTAAATAATTTCCTCACCATAGGCCCGCCGGGCCAATGTACCCGGCACCAATCTGCAGGGATACCTGCCCAGACGCATGGTACCGCCCATCTTGTCCAATTCCTTTTGTTCAGGCAGCAAATCTATCACCGGATAGGCGGTGTTGGCATTGAATTCGGTACTGTTGGCTGAAGTCCAGCCAAGCACGTTCCTGGCGTACTCCACAACAGCCAGCTGCATGCCCAGGCACAACCCCAGCAGGGGAATTTTTCTCTCGCGGGCAAATCTGATGGCGTTAATTTTGCCCTCAATACCCCTGTCACCAAAACCACCCGGCACCACTATGCCGTCGACGCCGGTTAGCATCTCTTCCACGGGCCGGCTTTCCAATTCCTCGGAATTGACCCAGCGAATCTCCACCGCCGCGCCATGGAAAAGGCCTGCGTGGCGTAAAGCCTCGGCCACGCTGATATAGGCATCGTGCAGTGCCACGTATTTGCCGACCAGGGCTATGGTTGTGCGACGGTATAAATTTTTCATCTTATCCACCATCACCCGCCACTCGGAAAGGTCTGGCGGGGTTAAACACTTAAGGCCAAGTCTTCGCACAGCCAGGTCGCCCAGTCCCTCTTCTTCCATCATCAGCGGGACTTCGTAAATATGAGAGGCATCCACTGCCTGGACTACGGCATCCCGGTCGGTATCACAAAACAGGGCCAATTTTTCGATCATTTCCCTGGAAAGAGGTTTTTCAGTGCGACATACCAGGACGTCGGGCTGAATGCCTATGCCGCGCAGTTCCTTAACGCTGTGTTGGGTGGGCTTGGTTTTAAGCTCATTAGCCACCCTGAGGTAGGGTACCAGGGTCACGTGTATGTACATGACGTTATCCCGGCCAAGGTCGCTTTTTAACTGGCGAATAGCTTCCAGAAACGGCAGGGATTCAATATCCCCCACGGTGCCGCCGATCTCGCAGAGAACCACGTCCGGTTCCAGTTCCCGGGCAATCCGGAGTACCCGGTCCTTTATCTCATTGGTAATATGGGGAATCACCTGTACGGTGGCCCCAAGGTAGTCTCCCCGGCGCTCCTTGTTGAGGACCGACCAGTACACGGTGCCGGTGGTCACGTTGCTGCTCCTGCCCAGGTCAACGTCTATAAACCGCTCATAATGACCCAAATCAAGGTCTGTTTCAGCTCCGTCCTCGGTTACGAATACCTCTCCGTGCTGGTAGGGACTCATGGTACCGGGATCTATATTAATATAGGGATCAAGTTTTTGAATGGCCACTTTAAGCCCACGGCTTTTAAGCAACCGGCCCAGGGAAGCTGCTGTTATCCCCTTTCCCAAAGAGGATACAACGCCCCCGGTAACAAAAATAAACTTGGCCATGGTGCTCCTCCTGTTGTCTTGTTCTATAATCACCTTAAATATTCTATCACGACCTAACGGCTTGTCAACAAGAGCCGGCGGATTTGATCATAAGAATAAGCAGGAGTTTATCCAAAATATTTGGCAGCTGCGACGTAACCCAGGAAGAGACCAACAATGCCCATAACCCCTGCCAGGGTGGGGGGAGCGGGGACGGGAAGTTTAAGCTTGGCAAATAATACGCCGATTAAAAACCCGGCCAGGGTGGTCATAATTACTTCGCGCATGGTACCCCTCCTTACATTTTTTCGGGCGCGTTTACACCCAGCAGCCCCAGCCCGTTCCTCAACACCACCCGGGTGGCCTCCACCAGCAGCAGGCGGGCATTGCTCAATTCAACATCACCGGTTATAACCCTATGCACGTTATAAAAGCTGTGCAGCAAGCCCGCCACCTCGTGCACATAACGGGCAATGCGGTGGGGAGCCAGCTGCCGCGCCGCCATGGCGACCTCTTCCGGGTAGTCGGCCAACCGCCGGGCCAGCGCTAACTCGGCTTCCTCTTTCAACAGCCTCAGGTCCACCCTGTCAGCCGGGGGAATACTCCTGCCCTGTTCCGCCAGCTGCCTGAAGATGCTGCAAATACGGGCATGGGCGTATTGAACGTAATACACCGGGTTATCATTGGACTGGGATCTGGCCAGGTCCAGGTCGAAATCCAGGTGACTGTCCGCGCTGCGCATAATAAAAAAGTAGCGCGCCGCGTCGCGTCCCACCTCATCCACCAGTTCCTCCAGGGTAACGAACTGCCCGGTGCGCTTGGACATGCGCACGATCTCTCCGCCGCTGAACAGCCTGACCAGTTGCATCAAGATTACGTGCAGGGCCTCCGGGTTATAGCCCAGCGCCTCCATGGCCCCTTTCATCCTGGGTACATGGCCGTGATGGTCCGCGCCCCAGATGTTGATCACCCAGTCAAAGCCTCGCTCAAATTTGTTCATGTGATAGGCTATGTCGGCGGCAAAATAAGTGGGGATCCCGTTTTTCCGGACCAGCACCTCGTCTTTTTCCACTCCAAAGGAGCTGGCTTTAAACCACAGGGCGCCGTCTTTTTCATAAATATGGCCTCTCTCCCTGAGACGGTTTACGGCTTCTTCCACCTTGCCGCTGTCGTGCAGTGACTGTTCGGAAAACCATACGTCATAATGCACCCCAAAATCGGCCAGCCCTTTTTTTATGGCGCCGGTTTTTTCTTTAAGAGCGTATTCCACCAGGGTATTCAGTCTTTTGGCGCGATCCGCCTCCAGCAAACCGTCACCGTTATCTTCAATAAAACGGCGCACCGTATCAACTATATCCTGCCCGTGGTAGCCGTTTTCAGGCACTTCGGCCTCCCGGCCCAGCAGTTGGAAGTAACGGGCTTCCAGCGTTAGGGCAAAATTCTCGATCTGGTTGCCGGCGTCGTTAATGTAATATTCCCTGGTAACCTGCCAGCCGGCAGCGTCCAAAATTGAAGCAATGCTGTCGCCCAGGGCCGCCCCCCTGGCATTACCCATGTGCAGCAAGCCGGTGGGATTGGCGCTGACAAACTCAACCTGCACTCTGCGGCCTTTTCCCGCCTCCACCCGGCCATAGGCGGATTGCCTGGCAACCGCCTCGGGCAGGGCCTCCAGCACCCAGCGCGGGTCCAGGTGGAAATTAATAAAACCGGGGCCGGCCACTTCCGCCCGCTCCAGCCACTGCATTGAACGGGGCAGGTTTTCCAATAGGATCTCGGCAATTTTCCGCGGCGCCATCCGGGCCTGCCTGGGCAGCAGCATGGCCAGATTGGTGGCAAAATCTCCGTGCTCCCGCTCCCGGGGCACCTCAACCACATATTCGGGCAAATCCACCGGCGGCAGCTGGCCTGCCTCAACGGCAGCCGCGGTAGCTGCGGCCATGGCTTGTCTTAAATTATTGCGCATTTTGTCTACTACGCCGGTCATTATAACGATCCTCCCAGTGTTTTATTAGGTCTTTGGAATTCAGCAATCAGAATTCAGAATATTGCTAGACGATAACCGTTCTCTCATTCCGACTCCCGGCTCCTGAATAGTTACAAGTATTATCGCCGAAGCGGGCGGACAGGATCGCCCGCCCCTACTTGGTTTTTACTTCCGCACCTACATATTATATCCCTTTTTAACCTTGAAAAAATTAAAAAAGAAAAACTGCCCGAAGGCAGTCCCATATGGCTGTCCCAACAAAATGCGTGATCACCTGTAGGTGCACGGCATGCCGCGCACCTACAATGACCTGGAATTATACCCGGCGGTAAAGGCGGCGTTGTTAACTTCCAGGAATTTGGGCGGTACCGTGGCCGCCAGGGCCTCCCGCCAAATTTCTTCTTCAATCGGCAATTCCCTGGCCAGTGCGCCCAGTAAAACCACATTGGCCGCTTTGGCGTTGCCGCACCGGATGGACTGCCGCAGCGCATCCAAAACCAGCACGTTATTTATTTTGCCTTTGATTTGTTCGATTATACCGGCCGGGTATTCCGCCTCGCCTGCCAGAACCGGCACGGGGTAAATCTGCTGGTCATTGATGATTACGGCGCCGCCCGGCTTCAGGTAGGAAAGCCAGCGCAGCGCTTCCAGCTGCTCAAAGGCCAGTATAACATCAGCCTCACCCTCTGAAATCAACGGTGAGTGGACTTTTTCCCCCAGGCGGACCTGGGTGACCACGCTGCCGCCCCGCTGGGCCATACCGTGAATTTCGGACACTTTGACATCATAGCCGACGGCACGGGCGGCCGCCGCCAGCACTTTGCTGGCCAGGATGGTTCCCTGCCCGCCGACTCCCACCATCAATACATCAACCGGTTTAAGCACAGGCATTCCCACCTTTCATCGCCCCGGTTTTGCATACCTGGACGCACAGGTTGCACCCGACGCACAGGTTGGGGTCCACCGCGGACTTTTTATCTGTAACTGAAATGGCCGGGCAGCTCAGCCTGAGGCAAGTTTTACAGCCGTTGCATTTTTCCGGGTCCACCGTTACGGCGGGCCTGTTCTCCCGTTTCAACAATGCACAGGGCCGCCTGGCTATGATCACCGACGGGCCGGAAGCGGCCACTTCGGTTTGAACAACTTCTTTTAATTTTGCCATATCCAGGGGATCGACCACCTCCACCCTTGGCACGCCCAATGCCTTGCAGAGCATGGTCAGGTCCACTTCGGGAGCTTCCTTGCCTTTAAGGGTGCGCCCGGTGGCCGGGTGGTCCTGGTGGCCGGTCATGGCGGTGGTGCGGTTGTCTAAAATGATGACCGTGCTGTCGCCGCCGTTATAAACTGTGTTTAAAAGACCCGTGATCCCGGAATGCAGGAATGTGGAGTCCCCGATAACCGCCACGGTTTTACCCCTGAGGCCGGGGACAGCCTTGTCAATGCCGTGGGACATGCCGATACTGGCGCCCATACATACGCAACTGTCGATGCCTTCCAGGGGAGGCAGGCCGCCCAGGGTATAGCAGCCGATGTCGCCGGTCACGGTCAGTTTAAGCCGGCGCAGGGTATAAAACACGCCGCGGTGCGGGCAGCCGGGGCATAATACCGGCGGGCGGGGCGGCGCGGCGGGCAGCCCCGCAAGCGGGTTTTCCGCCGCCGGCCGGGCGGGCAATACGCCGGCTTCGATGAATTTACGCCTGACCAGGCCCTGGCTGAACTCGCCGGTAGCGGGGAAAAGTTCCTTGCCGGTTACTTTAATGCCCAGCATGCGAATTTGTTCTTCCAAAAAGGGCTCAAGCTCTTCAACCACATATAAAGACTCTACGCAGGAGGCAAATTGTTTAATCAGTTCGACCGGCAGCGGGTTGGTAAGGCCCAGTTTCAGCACCGAGGCGTCCGGCAGCACTTCCCGGACAAACTGGTAGCTGATGCCGCTGGTAATAACGCCGGTTTTGGCACTGCCTTTGACGATGAAATTAACGGGGGCACTTTCACTGTATGCAGTAAGTTTAGCCAGTCTTTCCGCCAGGCTGACCCTGCGCAGGCGCCCGAAGGCGGGCACCATCAGGTTCTTTTTGACATCTTTGGCGTATTGCTTGATTTCCCTGGCTCCCGGTTCGCCCAGCTCAACCATGCTCTGGGAGTGCGCCACCCGGGTGGTTATGCGCAGCATGACCGGGATATCAAATTTTTCACTGATTTCCAGGCCCAGTCCCACCATGTCCTTGGCCTCCTGGCTGTCCGCAGGTTCCAACATGGCTATTTTGGCGAACCTGGCGTAATAACGGTTGTCCTGTTCGTTCTGAGAGCTGTGCATGCCCGGGTCGTCCGCCGATACCAGCACCAGTCCCCCGTTAACGCCGGTGTAGGCCGCTGTAAACAGCGGGTCCGCAGCCACGTTGACGCCAACGTGTTTCATGGTAACCAGGGCCCTGGCCCCGGCCATGGCGGCGCCGATGCCCACTTCCAGGGCTACCTTTTCGTTGGGAGCCCATTCACTGTAAACCTCGTCGTAGCGGGAGAGGTTCTCCAGGATTTCGGTGCTGGGGGTGCCGGGGTAACCAGCCGCAAGGGTAACGCCGTATTCATAAGCGCCCCTGGCTATGGCGGCATTGCCGGATAGCAATTCCTTCAAGACTCTTCCCTCCAATTCTTTTATTCCTTGGGCCGGTTGTCGATAACCCGTTTTATCTTGCCCTCGCTGCGGGCAAGTGAACGCGGCTCTAACAGCCTCACTTTACAATTAATCGACAAAACACTGAATATTTTCTGCCGGATCTTGCTTTCCAGGGCCTCCAAGTCCCGGAAGTGACCGGTAAACATCTCGTCGGTAAGTTCCACCTGGACTTCCATGATATCCAGGTAGCCTTTTTTGTTTACTAAGATTTGATAGTGCGGTGAAAGGCCGTCTATATTCATCAACACGGTTTCAATCTGGGACGGGAATACGTTGACCCCGGATATGATCAGCATGTCATCAGTCCGGCCGCGTATTTTACGCATCCTGGCCAGGGTCCGGCCGCACTCACATTTCTCCTCGTTGATTACAGTTATATCTCTGGTGCGGTAGCGCAGTATGGGCAGGGCCTCCTTGGTCAGCGTGGTTATAACCAGCTCACCCTCTTGCCCCGGCGGCAGCTGCTCACCCGTCTCAGGGTCGATGATTTCCACCAGGAAATGGTCCTCGTTAATGTGCTGGCCGGCAAAATGCAGGCATTCACCGGCCACGCCGGGCCCCATAACTTCACTGAGCCCGTAGTTATCAGTCGCCTTCATGTTCCAGGTGCGCTCCAGCTCAGCCCGCATGCTTTCGGTCCAGGCCTCGGCGCCGAACAGGCCGGTGCGGATGCCCAGGGATGCCGGGTCTATCCCCAGCCCGCGGGCAGTATCGGCCAGGTGCAGGGCATATGAAGGTGTGCCGACCAGGGCGGTGGCCCCGAAGTCCTGCATCAGCATAATCTGCCGGGTGGTATTGCCCACTGAAGCCGGCACCAGCGTTACACCCACTTTTTCCAGCCCGTAGTGCAGGCCGAAGGCGCCGGTAAAAAGCCCGTAGCCGAAGGTGATCTGCACCACGTCCTCGTCCGTAACCCCGGCCATCGTAACCACCCGGGCCACCAGGTTGGACCAGTTCTCCAGGTCCCGGCGGGAGTATCCCACCACGGTTGGCTTGCCGGTGGTGCCGGAGGAGGCGTGCAGCCTGACTATTTGCTTTTTGGGCAAGGCAAACAGCCCGTAAGGGTAGTTATCCCGCAGCGCTGTTTTATCGGTAAAGGGCAGCCTGGTTACATCAGCCAGCGACTGAATGTCCCCCGGCAGGACTCCGGCCCTGTCCAGGGCCTGACGATAAAACGGGACCCTTTCGTAAACCCGGGTCACCGTCTCTTTCAGTCTTTTTAATTGCAGGGAGCGCAGTTCCTCCCTGTCCATACATTCATGTTGAGGGTCCCAAATCATAAGTTTTCCACTTCCTTGTCCCTATATAAACAATAGCTTTGATTCTATAAAGTTTGACAAATTCCTTCTTGCCGGGCGGCTGATATTTGAGACGGGGCCGAGATCACCCGCGGGCGCACCCCGCAGCGCCGGACAAAACGAGCCATCCGGCGGAACGCTTCGCTCAGATCATCTATGGAGGCGGCGTAAGAAACCCTTACAAACCCCTCACCAGACTTTCCGAAGGCGTTACCCGGGACAAGGGCCACCTGCTCCTGTTTAAGCAGTTCTTCGGCAAATTGTTCAGAGCTCAAGCCGGTAACCGATACCTGGGGAAAGGCATAAAAAGCCCCGCCGGGTTCAAAACACGGCACACCCATATCTTTAAAGGCCTGAACCACCAGGTGCCGCCTGCGGTTATAATGTTCAACCATGCGGCGCATGCCGGCCCTGCCGTTTTTAAGGGCCTCCAGAGCTGCCATTTGCCCGGTTATCGGAGTGCATAGCATGGAATACTGGTGAATTTTAGTCATGGCCCCAATAAAATCAGGGTTGCCGGCAGCGTAGCCAACCCGCCAGCCCGTCATGGCGTAAGCTTTGCTGAAGCCGTTCAGCAGTATGGTGCGCTCCTGCATACCCGGCAGTGAGGACATGCAGGTATGCTGCCCGACATAAGTAAGCCGGTCGTATATCTCGTCGGAAATAACCACCAGGTCGTGCTCCACTGCAACTTCAGCTATCCTGGCCAGTTCCTCCCGCTCCATAACGGCGCCGGTGGGGTTGTTGGGATAGCATAGCAGCAGCACCCTGGTATTAGGAGTTATGGCCGCCCGGACCTGGTCGGCGGATATTTGGAAGCCGTTATCCAGGCTGGTGGGTAAAAACACGGGTTTGCCTCCGGCCAGCGTAGTGCAGGGCGCGTAGGATACATATGAAGGTTCGGGAATTAAAACTTCGTCCCCGGGCTGTAACAGCGCCCGCATGGCCAGATCCAGCGCCTCACTGACGCCCACGGTAATTAGAATTTCGTTACGCGGGTTGTATTGAACGTTGTAGGTGTTTTGAAGTTCTGCGGCAACTGCCTCCCGCAGCTCCAAAAGGCCCCAGTTGGAGGTATACATGGTATAGCCTTTTTCCAGGGAATAAATACATGCCTCCCGAATGTGCCAGGGAGTGACGAAATCGGGCTCACCCACGCCCAGCGAGATTACGCCTTTCATTTCCGCTACCAGGTCGAAGAATTTTCTTATACCCGAAGGCGGGATGTTTTGCACCGCCGGATTAATTCTTTGCGCCCATTTACTCATCGTCATGGTGATATCACCAGCCTCCTGTCTTCTTCACCATCTTCCATAATTACCCCGTCTTGTTTATAGGCTTTAAGCACAAAATGGGTGGTCGTGCTGACTACTCCCTCAATGGTGGCCAGCTTGGTTGAAACGAAATTGGAAATTTCCCTCATGCTGCGCCCTTCCAAAAAAACGGCCAGGTCATAGGTACCGCTCATCAGGCGCATGCTGCGAACCTCAGGGAAACGGTAAATGCGTTCAGCCACTGCATCAAAGCCAACATCCCTCTGAGGGGTGATGCGAACCTCAATCAGGGCGCTAACTTTTTCTTCCCCAACTTTCTCCCAGTTAACAAGCGTAATGTACCCGAGTATCGCTTTTCTGTCTTCCAGCTCCCTGATTATTCTTTTGATTTCTGCAGCATCGGCATTAAGCATAACCGCTATTTCTTCTGCCGTAAGCCTGGCGTTGTTTTCCAGAAGCTCCAGTACTTCCTTTTCCACATTGTTCATGTAATCACCCCTTTCAGTTAAAAATAAAAAACCCCGTCCTTAAAAAGGGACGAGGTATGTATTGTTCTCGCGGTACCACCCTACTTGACCGGCCCCAAATACGGCACGGACCTCTCAAACCCTTTAACGGCGGCAAACCGGCACGGCATACTTTCCAGCAAGGATTTCAACCGGCAGCTCCGGGGCGGCACGGGGGCATCAAACCCGCCGGGCTTGCACTACCCCCGGCTCGCTGGCTGATCTTACAGCACCCTTCTTCCCCATCGTTGCTTTTGCTTTTACATGAATACGGTTATTGTAGCACGGGGCATCAGGGGTGTCAACAATTAACCGGTCAATTGACAGTGGTATTTATTGAAACAGGTAGGTTATATCAGCACTGGCCTTGATTTCGGCCAGGCCGGGACTGATCGGGGTTGGCGCGCCGGCTCCGCCAGTGCCGGCCATCTTATTATCGTAGTAGATTACGGGCGGGGGCGCATTATCATACCAGCCGCCGGTGGCTGATTTTATGCCCGCAATCTTTTTGCCCAGCGCTGCGGCTATTATTTCAGCTTTGGACCTGGCATCTTCTACAGCCTGGCGAAGGGCCCGGGCTTTAAGCTCTTTGCCGCCTTCATAGTAAAACTGAATGTTTTGGACCTGGTTGATACCGTTTTGAACCGCTAGGTCGATAACTTTCCCTGTTGAATTGATGTTCCTGACTGTCACCGTTATTTCATTCCGGACCTCGTAGCCGGTTATCCTTGGCGCTTTATTTTCTTCGTAAACATATTTGGGATTAAGGTTATAACCCGAAGTGACCAAGTCATTCTGGCTAATTCCGCTGTTTTTTAGGGCAGCCAAAACTTTATTGACTATGGTGGCGTTCCGGGTTTGCGCCGCACCGGCCTCAGTTGCCTCGGTGATAACGGCAAAGCTTACTTCAGCCGTATTGGGGGCGACTTTTACTGTGCCGCTGCCGCTAACGGTTATTACGTTGTCCGGTGCGCCGTTATCCTCTGCAAAAGCGGCGGCGCTGAAGGAAAAAAGAACCAGTGCTGTTAATAAAGCAACCAGCAAACTCTTTGTCCTTTTCACAAAAAAACCTCCTTTGAAATATGTTTTTAAGTATATTTAGCCGGCCTCGAAACCCCCTCTTAGGTAGGACTTAATATTAAGACGTTACATTTTTTAATTTGTTCCTCCAAAGTAAAAAATAAGGGGTCGGGCTTAACCTATTGAAATAAGTTAATAGGTAAGCCCGACCCGATTTGTTTTACTGTTTTACATTGTCAGCAGGCCGTTATTTGTGTCCAGCAGTCGAAGCACTTTTTCTTCTTTGCCATCAATGGCATTGATATATACCAGGTAGGAATCCCCTCCAAGGGTGCCTTTAAACTCCCAGGTAAGTTTTTCTCTGTTTGCATCCAGTGGAATTAGAGCCAGACGCCCGCTGCCCTCCACTTTTAAACTGCCGCTTACCAGTTTTCGCGCCTGCATTTCGTTTAACTTTGGCCGGGGCAGCCGGCGGTTATAATGAGACGTCAGATACCCCCTGGCGTCCATACCGACAACCTGGCCATTATCAAGAGCAACGGTTACTTTTACCAGGTCGGGATAGATGATAACTCCCCCCTGGTTTAGCGCAAAATTAAAGGTAACTGCATTGTCATTGGTTTGATAATAGCTGGGTTTAAAATTTTTATAGCCATGGCTTTCAAGATATGACTGAGCCCTTGACCGCGCTTTTGTAATTGTCCAGCTGGAATTATTAATGCTGCGCGGGTTTAGCATCCAGATCAGGTGGCCTCCCTTTTTGGAAACATCTACGACAACAGGCTCACCGGCAACCTTACCGTTTTTGCGCCGGGCTATTTCCACGCGATATGCAGGAATATTGCTCTCCACGGTCCCTGTAACCTGGGCGATGGGATTTTCGCCACCCTTATTGTCATAATGATTAAGCGCTATGGTTCTGGCCCGATCCCGGTTCACCTCCTGGCCGGTAACACCCCTGGCGCCGGCACGCTCCAGATGATCCGAAAAAGGCCCGTCATAAATTAAAGTAGGATATCCGTACATCTGCCGGTCGATGGCCTGAAAGTTGGGACCGGCAAGCTTGGAGCCTTCCCTGGCCAGGCGGCGGGAGCCGTTAACGGCCAGATCGCTAAAGGTATATTTGCCGTCCATTATACCGGCGTGAATTGTCCCCAGCTCTTTGTTTAAACTGGATACCTGGTTATACAGGTTATTAAGCGTTCCTAACTGATCGGGGCTGACAGGCTTCCCCCCGGCCACTTGCTGTGAAAGCATGCGGGAGTAATCACCAAGCTGGGTAATAAATTTTACCGTACGCCCCAAAAGTTCATCACCGACGGGTAATTGAGTCAGGTTATCCATTGCCTGATTGCTTTCCGTCCATATTTGGTCGAATAACCGCTGGTTGTTAGCCACCCCGGCCGATACAAGACTTTTGCCAAGTAAAACCTCTGTATTTTGAACATGGTAAGCTGCGTTGTAAAATGCCCTCTGGTAATTATTAGCCAGTGCAGTCTGCAGCATCTTCTTAGTTTGGTTTTGCTGGTACCCCCAGTATCCCAGGCCAAACGCTGCAAATGCCGCAATACCAATTATTGCCATCCACTTTTTAATCATTCGAAGCTGCCCCCTTACACTGTACCGGAAGAGTTATCATTTACTTTATTTTCATCCTTCTGCTGGTGCTACAATAGCGGCATGATGGTCTATCTGGCGAAAACATGCCGGCCAATGGTGGTAATAATTTGCCGGCCCCAGATCCACGGGCTTACAGTTTTGGAGGGATTCCAAAAAAATAATGCCCCTCCGGAAGGATCCGACCCCGCCATGGCCTCCCTTGCCGCCCTAAGGGATTCCTTGGTCAATGGACGGTTGATCTGGCCGTTTGAAACCGACTCAAAGGCTCCGGGCTGAAATATCACCCCGGCAATGGTATCCGGAAAGGAAGCGCTCCTCACCCTGTTTAGGATTACCGCTCCCACGGCAAGCTTACCGTAATAAGATTCATCTGCCGCTTCCCCTTCAATAACCCTGGCCAAAAGCGCAACATCCCGCGACTCTTCGACAAATCCCCTGTCGGCGTACGTTCCGGCAGGCTGGGCGGCGAGCCTGCCGGCAGTATCACTGTAACCCAATGCTGCCCATGTATCGGGGCCAACCACACCATCAGCACTAAGCCCGTTTTTCCGCTGAAAATCTATAACGGCTTTGTAGGTTGCGGAACCGTAAGTCCCATCCGCCCAGCCATGATAGTAGCCCCATTGACTCAATTTTTGCTGCAGCACGTAGACGTCATTGCCGCTGCTCCCCCAATAGAGGGTTTTCTTTTGGGCGTAAGCCTTTACGTCATTATGCATGACCAGAGCTGTTGTAAAAACCAGTAGCGCCATTAGCAGTAAAGGCAACATCCTGGTGATGATTTTCCGGTTATACAAGAACTGGCACCCCCAGAATTTTTTTTAATAGTTTCTCATAAAAATACAAAACCTATGTGCCAAGGAAAACATTTTGTATTGAGGCAAGGATTTACAGTAGAGACCGAGAATAGATTATATATAAGGAGTCGGAAGTCAGGAGTCAGAATGAAGACCGGGAGCATTGGTGGATTCCGGCTGTTGATTTCCGAATACTTGAACAGAGTCAGTATTCAGCATAAAAGGACAACTTTTAAGCTCGTATGGTATTCTGAATTCCGACTACTGATTTCTGACTACTTTCAAGGGGGTAAGTGTTCTGTTCAGCAATAATATAGACGTGGACGGTTTTGTCAAAGAGAGGCAAAGTGAAATTATGCAGCTTGTAAATAAGGCTTTAAACCGGGCCGGTGATATTGTAAAAGAAAAGGTTTCTTCCGGCGAGGTGGAGGCAACTATTCAGGATGTGCTTCCTCTACTGCTTTACGAGGTGCTTGTAACCAATACCGTATCAACGCTGCGCCTCGTGGCTGAAATGATTGATTTTAAACCGGCCGGAGCAGGCGGCAACAGGGTGGGACATTAAATTGGGAGTGAATTAGGTGAATATCAAAACCATTGGGTTTTTGGCATTTTTGGCCATTGGAGGAGTTGCAGCCTTCATCTACGGGGCGTATTACGAATACCGCAAAAAAAATCGCCGGTAATC
Organism: Desulfotruncus alcoholivorax DSM 16058; assembly: GCF_000430885.1. Lineage (GTDB taxonomy): Bacteria > Bacillota > Desulfotomaculia > Desulfotomaculales > Desulfallaceae > Desulfotruncus > Desulfotruncus alcoholivorax. Next base: position 97,010 of record NZ_AUMW01000012.1, read on the forward strand.
TCCTACCGGCAATTTTTACACCCGGCCGGGGCTGCGTTCCGCCCCGGCTGCCACCAGTTTTTCCGCCCACCCGGGGGTGGCAACTGAATGCAGGTGGGTATAACAGGCAAGTACATTTTTGTATATCAGACCATCGTGTTTTCCGTCCAATCCAAAGCCCCTGGTAACCTTAAAGGCAAATTGCACCTTATCCCGGTCCAGGTTTTCCACCTTTGAATGGTGAAATTCGTGTCCTTGTATATGTTCCCCTTTATTAAAATAAGGATTGCTGTTTTCCACTGCCAGGGAAATATACCCGTGCCCTTGCGGCTTGTCCGTCACGCTGACGTCAAAGGGCAGGATACCTGTCATTTCATGTTCTTGCCCATGCCATTTCAGCTTTCTGCCCAGGTACATCAGCCCGCCGCACTCCGCATAAACAGGCAGTCCGTTTTCGACCATCTCCTGCAAACTCTTCTTCAAACCTGAGTTTGCAGCCAAGTCGGAAGCAAACATTTCAGGAAAACCCCCTCCGATGTAAGCCGCGTCAACCTCGGGCATGCATTCGTCCTGGATGGCGTTTACCGGCACAAGCTCCGCCCCCGCGGCAGCCAAAGCTTCAAGATTTTCCGGATAATAAAAAGTAAACGCACGGTCTAAAAATACCGCCACCCTTGCAATGGGCTGTTCTGGTTTTAACGCGGCAAGTCCCTTGCCGCTCAATACAGGTGTATTAAGCCGCGGTTGGCTTACCTCAAAGGGTTTGGCTTGACGTGCAATTTCGATAATTGACTGCAGATCCAGATATTTCCCCGCGTCCTCTCCGGCTGCTTCGACAGCAGTTGCCAGCTCATCGCTCTCCGCGGCCGGAATCAGGCCCAGGTGGCGGTCGGGGATGCTGAATTGTTTGCCCTTGGGGATAACCCCCAGCACGGGAATCCCACAGTAGCGTTCTATGGCCGCGCGAAGCATTTGCTCATGGCGCGGGCGGGCCACTTTGTTTAAGATAACGCCCGCAATTTTGATTTCAGGGTCAAAATGCATGTAGCCGGAAACCATGGCCGCCACGCTACGGGTCATCCTGGTGGTGTCCACCACCAGCATCACCGGTGCCCCGATCGCCTTGGCGATTTCCGCCGTGCTCCCGCTGCCTTCAAGGTCCACACCGTCGTACAGGCCCATGGCTCCTTCAACAACTGCCATACCGGCGTCAAGGGCGCCGCGGGCAAAGGAGGCGCGAATGGCGTCGCGGTCCATCAGATAACTGTCCAGATTCCGGCAGGGCCGCCCGGTGATCCTGGTCATCCAGCTGGGATCAATAAAGTCAGGACCCTTTTTATATGGTTGTACACAATAGCCGGCTGCCTTTAAAGCTGACAGCAGCCCTATCGTAACGGTCGTCTTGCCCGATCGACCGTGCGGAGCCGCCACCACCAGCCGGGGTACACTGCATATATGCATCTCATCCATCGCCTTCCTTTACCAGTTGGGGACATACCTCCGACCCCAAGTATATTGGGGACATACCGACCCATAAACTACGACCCCAAAGAGGAGGTGTGTCCCCTTTCCTCTGCCCCCCAAAGAGGAGGTGTGTCCCCTTTCCTTATTAAAAATAACAGGCACGGTTGTCCCGGCGCGTTGCGCGCGCCGGGTCTGCCCTGTGCCTGAATTTTAACAGGTTTATTCAACTACTTGCAAGTTACCCTCAACTTTTTTAGCACCCTGGTCGCCGGCGTTATTACACACAGCCGGTAGGCTTGGGCAAGCCGGCGAGTTTACAAGCTCCTTTAGCCGGCCCGGAAGGGAAAAGATCATAGATGTATTTCAAACTGCAGCCCGTTTCCTTGCATAGTTTACGAACCATGGGCGCAATATGATATTGTTTGAAATAATCCCGCAGGTAGTTAATAATCTTCCAGTGGTCATCGGTTAGCTCGGTTATACCTTCAGAGGCTGCAAGCGCCCTGGCAACGTCCTCGTTCCAAAGGTCGGGAACGATCATGAAGCCGTCTTCATCGAATTCTATTTCTACTCCATTGATAATAATACCGGGCATACCTAAATACACCTCCATCCACCGGCTAACAGTATACCATTACTTCCAAACCAACGCCTTGCCGACCAGGTCGACCAGACCCTTAACCTCAACGCCCAGTTCATGCTCTTCCACCATCGGGTACAGTTGAGCCTTGCAAATAGAGCACGGAGCGCAAAGGATGCCGTCACCGTTTTTGCCAACTCCGGTGGCGCGCACCTGCTCCGCCTTCTTCTGGCTGAGCAGAATCCGGCGCTGGTACATTTCCGGGTCGTCGAACAGGATCGCCGAGCCGCCGCCGCAGCAGAAATTATCCATACCATGGGGTGTCATTTCCCTGAAGTCGGTGGTTACCGCACGGATAATTGTCCGCATATTCTCATTCAAGCCGCAGGCCCGGACGTAGTTGCACGGGTCATGCAGGGTGACCGGCTTGGAGTTTTTAGAAGGATCCAGCTTCAGTTCCTTATTGCGAATCATATTAGCAATTTCGTCGTGAATGTGGACGATAGGCCAGCGCACCGGCCTGTCGGCCAGCGACGGAATATACATCTTGGCAGCCCGCCAGCCGTGACCGCACTCGCCCCAGACGATCTTTTTGATGCCCAGTTCCTGGGCCGCGTTCAGCAGGCGCATTACGTTGCCGCGCTGGGTCCAGTACTGGTCAAACAGCAATCCGAAGTTACCTGCCTCGGTTACGGTACTGGGAATGGTCCAGTTCGCTCCGATATAGGTAAAGAACATACCCGCACCCATCAGGGTATACGGGTTCAGCAGGAAGTCCGCCGAGGAGGGAATATACATGATGTCGGAATCAGGCTTGTCAACGGGAAACTCAACTTCCACGCCGAATTCGTCCATGATTTCCTCGGACATGAATTCCAGGGTGTCCACAATACCGGGTTTGGGCAGGTTGGTGTGGTTACCAACCCTCTCCATGGCGGCGCCCACACTGGCGTGCAGCTTGGGTGTAATACCCAGCCAGTGCAATAACTGGCGGCCGATAAAGGTTACCTCGCAAGTGTCGATACCGAACGGGCACACGTGCGCGCACCGGCGGCACTGGCTGCACTGGTAAAAATAAGAATACCACTGTTCGATAACATCGAGGCTGATATCCTCGGCGCCAACCAGCTTGCCGAACCAGCGTCCCTCAAGGGTAAAATACCGCTTGTAGATTTTACGGATCAGTTCAGCCCTGTTGGTCGGTATATTGTTGGGGTCCCTGGTGCCAAGATAGGTGTGGCAGTTTTCCGCGCACTGCCCGCACTTGGTGCAGGACTCCATCGCCATAACAAAGGAACGGAACTTTTTCCGGATCTGATCCAAGTATTCAATCGCCTTTTCAGGCTTTAATTCATCAGGCACGGGCTCAATGTGAATTTTTCGCATTTCTTCCAACGTTGCCCGGACAGGTTGCACCATGCCCTTATATTCAGGCATAACTTACACCCCCTCTTCTGCGGCATCCGAAGGCAGTCCAATACCGGCCGCACGGGCCGCCGCTACATCGACATTGGGTAAACCGGGGGCGGGATCCTTGTAGACCCGGTTGACGATCCAGCGCTCGGCAAACATACCGAACAGGTGCATCAGCTTGCTGAATGGGAATACGATGAGTAAGATTTGAACCAGTAAAAAGTGAACAAGGAAAAAACCGTTATTCAGCAGTTCCATGCCAACCACCGGCTTAAATAAGGCCAGTGCAACAATATAATCACGCACCAATTGGTATTCAACGCCGAATGACTGTTCAAACAGACGCATGATGTCGCCCACACCGACCAACACCAGCAGGTAAATCAACCACAGATTGTCGCTGGGCTTTGTAACCTGTTTCACTTTAGTCAGGGTCAAACGCCTGATTAATAAATAAAGCAGGCATAAAAACAGCAGAATACCAAAAGTAGTGCCCAGCAGGTTGGACATTTCCTTACTCAATTCCGGACTAATACCCAGACCCGGGATCAGTGCAAACTGTTCACCCAGAAAACCGAAGCCGACTATATGCCCGCCGAGAACATTCAGCAAGGCAAAATGCATTAAGAAGGCGCCGGCCCACAAAGCCAGGTCAAACCGGAACAGGTTACGGAACAGGAAAGCTTCCGAACCTATTCTTACGGCAACTTGACCATTGGTCTGGAGCCAGGGCGACAGGGTGATGTTATGGATAATGCGCGCCCCGGCCCAGCGGCCTAAACGGTAAAGTATTCCCAGAGTAAACAGCGTAACGGTAATGTACGGAAGAATTTGTCCAATTAGTAATTTCACTCGCACACCTCCCTCGGAGCATAAGCCCTGAGCCAACTAGTTAGATAACTATTAAGACTCTTCCACTTTCACTGCGCCGCTGGGGCATACGGACATGCAAGTTTCACAACCCAGGCAGTCATCCAGTTCGCCGGTCACCTGAGCCTTGCCATCCACCATTTCCAAGATGGAGGCCGGGCAGTTGTCGGCGCATTCACCGCAACCTTCACAGATGTCCTGGTTAATGGTCACCACGTACATTATGTTCACCTCCTTAAAACAAATGGTCTTACTTTTGACGGCAGGCAACCCGTCCCACAAGAAATCTCCTCTCCGGAGCAGGTTGCACAGCTGTTAAAAATACGGTTAGACCGTATAAATCCTTATACCATATTCGTTATCTGCGAAATTATTCCTTCAGGAAAAGCATAACAAACACTGTTTTTTTTCAGGATTGTGCTAAAAGTCGTTGATTTTAATACAATTTTTAACATATCCAGACAAAAAATCTTCGTTCCGGTAGGCCGGAAAAGGAGCCGCCACCTGTAGATTAGCATGTCATTAATCAGCCTGTCAACGATCACATTATACCAGCCGTGGATTAAGGAAAGGGGACGGCGCCAGTTCGGTTTGACGCGCCTGTTTACGTGCTGATATAATAGGGAAAGGGGACACACCTCCTCTTTTGGGATAAGCGGTCAGGGGACACACCTCCGCTTTAGAGTCAAGGCTTTTTGGTCGGAGGTATGTCCCCAATGTATGAAAGGGGACACATCTCTTCGAGGAATGTCCCCAACGACTGAAAAGGAATACAAAGACACGAGGAAGTGAAGGACATGCCTATTTTTGAATTCCGGTGCCTTAAATGTGGTAAGATTTTTGAAAAGCTATTTATCATCGGGTCCCGTGAAGAGGTTGAAATCAAGTGTCCCGAGTGTGGTTCGGAGTCTTTCGAGCGTGTTATCAGCAAAACCAACTATGCTATGGGACAGGGGGGAGGCAGCAAGCCAAAGGTAACCACAAAATCATGCAGCTCCGGCAACAGTTGCACCTCCTTTGAAATTCCGGGTCCGGAATAAAGATTATTTCAATTCAGAATTGCGAGGCGCGTAAAAACAATGCATAATAATCCCAGCAGGGGACAACAATTCGCAGGCAGGAACAGCAAGGTTAAGCCCAGATGTCCTTTCTGCGGCCTGCCCATTAGCAGGCCGCAGGAACTGGAAGTGCACAGGCCGGGTGAAATGCCGGTAGGTTCCTGTTCCTGCGGTGCTGTATATGCCTATGACGCCACGGGCCATAACCTGGGGGCGGCCTTTTCCGAAGCCCTTGTTTTCGGGTGCAATATGGACTGGGACCTGGCCTGGAACCTGCTGCCCGAAGAAGATTACCTGGAAGCCCTGGTTGAAAACTATGATCTTGAAAGCAATTACATTATACCTGCAGGCTCGTTCGAAGGCAGGCGCATTTCCGGAGCGCTTTATTTTATCAGACTTCATAACGATATCAGGGAAGCAACGGGTGAAGCAGTGCAAAGAAGGCTGGACAAAGTCAGACAGGTGGTGGCCAAACCGGAGCCTGTCCCCGGGGCTTATGCTAAAAAGAGTTTCACCAAGAAGGACGTTGAAAAGTGGGTGGCTGATTACCAGCTTGAAACCATTGTTGAGGTTGCGGGCCGGGATAAGCGAATTCTGCGGGATTTACAGCGCTTGCTTTACTCGGCGGACGAATTAACCAGGCATAGGGCGGCGAGCGCACTTGGCAGGGCATCCAGAGTGGTTGTCGAAAAAGACCCGGGCGCTGTATCCGACCTGCTGCAAAAAATATTTACTTCTGTTGCGGGCGCTGATTACGGCTCCTCCAACTGGGGCGCCATTGATGCCATCGGTGAGATAATTGCTAATTCGCCCGATTTATTTGCCGGGTATATTCCCACCATGTACCAGTTTATGAATGACCGGGAACTGAGGCCAAGGGTGCTGCGGTCCATTGCCAGAATAGCGGAAGCTAAACCGGAACTGATTCAAAAATCCTTGGGTTATTTTACCGGCTTTCTTCAGGTGGCCGAGCCTGAAACAAGGGGATACGCAGCCTGGTTGACGGGTAAATTGCTTACTTCCAAATCAGCGCCTGGAACAAAAGAAGCAATGGAGGCACTTAAGCGCATCACTGAAGATAATAACCCGGTGCGCATTTATCAAAACGGCAATGCTCATGAGAAAACTGTCGGCCAGTTGGCAGCAGAAGCGCTTGGGCAGTAACCAAAACATTAAGGCACTCTTTTTTCTCCCCCGGGCAACCGGGAAAATAAGAGTGCCTTTTACTATTGTTGGGTTTCCACCCGGGGGGCTGTAATAGCCCTGGCCATGCTAACCAATAACCCGGCCTGATCCAAATCGGATTCCCCCACCTTTTGCAGGTAATCTTTGGACAGCTGGAAGAGTTCACGGTAAATTTTATCCAGGTCGAAAGCCGGGTAGGCCTTGCCTTTTTCAAAGCCGGCCTTCCAGCAGGCGTGAATTTTTCCGCCAATAATTGTCGGAATGCCATAAACCCGGCAGGTAACGGGGCGGTGGGCATAAATAGCACACTTTTGCTGATCGTTCAGCATTGGACATCTAATCCTCTGCGTAGCCATGATTTCATTTATTTTCCCCGTGTCGTCACCGCACGCGCGAATTTTTTCCTGCATTGCAGCCAGTGATTTTTCAAATTCTTCCAATCTTGAGGTTATTTCCTTTCGGGCCGGCTCACCAAGCTCGTGAAACCGGTAGTTCAGATAGGCCGACTCAACGGGAAACAGCCCGAACACCGCACTGCAGCAGTCGGAGCACTGTACTTTACATTTAACGCAGTCGCCGTAGCTTTGCTGCATTGCATTAAAAGATTCCTCCGCTTGAGCGGCCAGCAGCTCGTATTTCTCAAAAATGTCGCTTAGTTTATCCATTTTTTCGATATTGCTCCAGTTCTTTAATAAATTCGGGATGGGGCTTAAAGCCCAATTCGACAGCTTTGTCGAGAAGTGTCAGGGCTTTTGCAAAATCTTCTTTTAGGTAATAGGCATAAGCAAGATTATTATACGCCAGCGCGAAACCGGGCGCCAATTCAACCAGTTTATGCCCGGTTGCAATGGCCTGGTCCAAATCACCTTTTTGTAAATAGGCGTTCACCAGGTTGCTCCAAGCCTGGGCGATATCCGGGTTTAATTCGATGGATTTTTCCAGCGCTTTTATCGCCTCGTCCGTTTTGGCCAGCTGCAGATAGGCAAACCCCAGGTTGGCGTAACCACGGGCATATCTCGGTTCTATTTCCACCGCTTTCCGATTGGCCTGGATTACTTTTTCCATATCCCCCAGCTTAAAATAAATATAGCCCAGGTTTACGCAGGCTTCAAACATTCTGCCGCTGTTATTGATCGCTTCTTCAAAAAACCCTATGGCCTCATTAAACTTACCCTGCTGCATCAAGGCAACGCCCAGGTTGTACTGGGCATTGGCACACTCAGGGTTCTCATTAAGCATGTCTATTTGTTCTTTGATAAATTCAGTCGATTCCTGCGGGGTTTTCATAACATCTGCCTCTCATTTTCATGTATTCAGAATTCAGTAGTCAGAATTCAGAATACTTCGAGAAAACGATGTTTCCTCATTCCGACTTCCGACATCTGACTCCTGAGTAGTTACTTGGATTTTAAACAAAGAGAGGCCGCCGTCCCAAGGGCAGCAACCTCTCCATTGCCACGCGGTTTATTCCGGGTCTTCGGTCATGCCTCTTCCCTTTAATCCGTACATAGTGCTGCTGCCGGTGGAAAAGTAGATCAATGTCCCGTCGTTGATTAAAGCTGTGCAGGCCTTTTTAATGTCTCTCATTTTGGCATCCGGCACAACTTTTTGCACGGCTTTCTCTATGTCTTTAAAGTAGAACTTGGTTTTTTTGCTGGATTCGGCAAACTCAACAATGGCCTTTTTAATTTCGTCCATATTAGCATCTCCTTTTAAATACAGGGACAGCCCTGCGGAAATAGCCGGCAGGTCTGTCCCCATATCTTAATTCTCAGGTAATATTAGTCTATCCCGCCGGCTGCTTTTGATACATTCCAGGCAGCGTCGGTGTATTTAAACTGAGTGCTGGTGCGCCAGGTGTCATAAGCCAGGCGGTAGTCGTCGATAAGGTGCTCGGTGAATTCCAGACCGGTCTTCTCGAAGAATTTTTCCCAGCCGATACGCTCGGCCCAGTCGCCCAGGCGTTCGTATTTGTTGGCGCCCTGTGCGTAAGCGTTAAGGATTTTCTTAACGTTTTCGACCACTTCCGGGAACCTCGGGAAGTTGTTCGGCAACCAGGGCACAACAACTTTGGAGAACTTGGGCATGCTGATCCGGTTGGAAATTTTACCGCCGGCCAGGATGGTCACGCCGTCGCCCTCTTTGTCGGAAAGCGGCAGGGCCTGGCACATGGTGTAGCAGTTACCGCAGAACATGCAGCGGTCTTGCTTGATCTTGACTGTTTTTCCGCCTTCCGGCGTCTTGTCCGGGGAAATGGCTCCCAGCGGGCAAGCAGCGATGGCCAGCGGAATTTCGCAAACCTTGTCAATAACCTCATGGTCAATGATGGGGGGTTTGCGGTGGTAACCCAGCAAAGCGATGTCCGAGCAGTGCACGGCACCGCACATGTTCAGGCAGCAAGCCATGGAGACCCTGACTTTGGCAGGCAGGTTCATGCCCTGGAATTCTTCAAACAGTGCGTCCGCGATGGACTTAACCATTGAAGAGGCGTCGGTTGCCGGAGTATGGCAGTGGATGTAACCCTGGGTGTGCACGATGTTGGTTACACCGGCGCCTGTCCCGCCGATGGGGAACTTAAAGCTGCCGCCGGGGAATTTACGGCCTTGCAGGTCTTTTTTCAGGGCATCCAATTTGGCTTCACTGTCAACCAGGAACTCAATGTTGTTCCGGGTGGTGAAACGAACATAGCCGTCACAGTACTTGTCGGCGATCTCACAAATTTCACGAACGTGCTGCACGGTCATGAAACGGGCGGCGCCGCACCTTACTGTAAATACTTTTTCTCCTGTTTCAGAAACGTGTACTAATACACCCGGCTCCAAGACATCATGATAGGCCCATTTGCCATAGTTATTTTGGATGACAGGAGGGAAATACTGCCAGAAATGTCTGGGGCCCAGGTCTGTAAGCCTGTTTTTTTGCGGGTCCTTAGGATCGTATTTACCGAGTCTTTCTAAAGATAAAGCCATTACACTAACCTCCTATCCCTTATCTCTTATGTCTGGTCCGATATTCTTTAATATCACGTGTCCAACCGCCGGGTACGTCTTCTTCTTTCCACAATACGTACGGGTTTTCACGCGGGGTCTTGACCATATGCGGCGCAGGCGGCAGTTCCATGATTTCCAGGAACTTGGGCAGGCCAAAGCGCTGCATCAGTTCGCCCAGACGTTCGCGGTTCTTGCCTTCTTCCATCCAGAATTCCCATACTTTTTCAATAAATTCTTTGATATTGTCGTACGGGGCTTCTGCTTTCATGAAAGGAACAATCAAAGTGGCCATTTGGGCGCCTTCCAGAATGGGCGCTTTTGCTCCCAACAGAATGCTGACACCGGTATCCGTACCGGGTTTTAAAGCCCTGGGCATGGTGTTGATGCAGTGCATGCAGCGAACACACTCGGCGTTGTCGATCGTCAGTACGCCGTCTTCATATTTCATGCACTTGGAGGGGCACAGATCGAGAACTTCTTTCTGCAGATCGAATTTACCCCAGTCTCTTCCGGCATGGGCGCCGGCGTTGGGAATAAAGTCACCGGCAATGTAACCTTTTACTGCATCCTGGTCGATACGAATATCGTCTCTCCAGGTTCCGATGAAGGACATATCGGAACGGGCGATGGAAGCAACGCAGCCGTTGGGGCAACCATCGAATTTAAACTTGAACTTGTAGGGGAAAGCCGGGCGGTGCAGCTCATCCTGGTAGTATTGGGTCAATTCATAGCACAGGTCCTGGGTATCATAGCAGGCAAATTCGCAGCGTGCCTTACCGATACAGCAGGAAGGTGTACGCAGGTTGGAGCCGGACCCCCCGATATCCTGACCGAGTTCATGGGTTAGTTCAAAGAAAATAGGTTCCAACTGTTCGGTTGTGGTTCCCAGTAATACCAGGTCACCGGTGGAGCCGTGCAGGTTCATCATACCGCTGCCCCTGTATTCCCACATGTCGCAGACGGTCCTCAGGAAATCCGAGTTATAAAACTTACTGGCCGGCTGGTTGACGCGAACGGTGTGGAAGTGGGCAATGGAAGGATATTTTTCCGGCAGGTCGGAATAACGACCGATAACGCCGCCGCCATAACCGAACACACCGACGATACCGCCGTGTTTCCAGTGAGTTTCACCATCGTCAAAAGATACCTGGAGCTGGCCAAGCATATCTTCAATAACGTCACGATCAATCAACATCCTGTCATCGGCAAGTTTCCGCCGGTGCAGGGCACCCTGTTTGGCATCGGACACAAAGCTGGGCCACGGGCCTTTTTCCAGTTCTTCCAGGTCGGGAATATCATGTTTAATTTTGAAGTTTTTCAGTTCTTCTTCTGTATAATTGTTCAGTTCTTCGTCGGAGTAAATACGCATTTCGGCGTATTTTATTTCCTTTTGTTCGTTCTTAGGTTCAAATAAAGCCAACTGCAATACCTCCTTTGGTTAAGTACAAGTTATAGACCAAAGATTTCCGTTAACGGGTAGTTTACCTAACTCCACCCCCTTCCGAAATTTAATGGCTCTTAAAAAATCATATTGATATACATCCGGAGTCAGTTAATCAACCCCGTTGTAATTCCGCACCCACAGCTGTACCATGATTGATCATGCAACCAACTTGTGAGTCAATTAGATTACATGCTGTAAGGTACAGGCCACAAGGACACGAAAAACTCAGCACCGTTACTCGCCTTTAAAACCGTTGTCCCGGGCTAAGAACCATCGCTCTCCTTTTCCGTATACGTATGCTATTCGTTACAATTCGCATTATTCCTTCCCGTATTATTATTTTTTGTGGGATTTGGCACAAAAAAATTAGGACTGTTACAAAGCTTGTCTTATTTATTTTAACCAATTGGCCCGAAACAGTCCACAGGTGATAGCTGGCATTGTTTAAGTATTCTAAGAGGAAAGGGGACACACCCCCTCAATGGGGTCGCCGGAGGTATGTCCCCTATGATACAATAGTTAGCTGTCATTGCGAGCGTAGCGAAGCAATCTCATCTTGTGGTTACTTCAGCCAAACAGATGCCCGGTTCAATTGTTAATAATTTGATCAAGGCCCTTAAAAACAGCCGGCTCGTATTGCTCCACCCGCCCGGCATCGCATAATTCGGCCAGCACAGGGTCAACCGGCAGCCTTTCCAACAGGCGCAAACCCATACCGGCAGCCAGCGCGCCGGCATGGCTCTCACCAAAAATATTGATCTCTTTACCGCAGTCCGGGCAGCGCAAATAACTCATATTCTCAACAAAGCCGTAAACAGGCACATTCATTTTACCGGCCATGTGAACAGCTTTTCTAACCACCATATTGGCCAATTCCTGCGGCGAGGTGACAATTATAACGCCGTTTAGCGGCAGGGATTGCATTACGGTAAGCGGAACATCACCCGTTCCCGGGGGCATGTCCACCATCAGATAATCGAGCTCACCCCAGGCCACTTCGGTCCAGAATTGTTTTACCACCCCCGCAATAATTGGCCCACGCCAGATAACCGGCTGATCTTCTCTTTCCAGCAACAGGTTTATCGACATAACTTTGATGCCACCGCCGGTAGTGACGGGGTACAGCATTTCTTCGTCCCGGTCCGGGCGCTTACCGCTAATACCAAACATCTTGGGAATGCTGGGACCGGTTATATCAGCATCCATAATCCCCACTTTATAGCCGGCACGGCTTAAACTGATCGCCGCCAGGCCCGTGACGGCTGATTTGCCCACCCCGCCTTTGCCGCTCATAATCGCTATAACCTTTTTAATTTTGCTTTTTGCATTTACCGGCAGTGTTTCAACCCCGCATTTATCAGGGGAACAACCTTCTGATTTTTGATTGCACGAACTGCACTTGTCTGTTGCCATTTGCTATCTCTCCCTTTGCATATGGACTAATAAAGCATCCGTCAGTACTACAGCGAATATTGCTTATTTTCGCTGTAGTACTAGTATTCTCGCTTTATATCCCGCTTCCTTCAATATTTATTTTTAACAGGCCGGTCACGCCAGAGCCGTTTTTTAGTTTTAACCCAGCATATTGAATTGCTCGTTCATACGATCCATTTCTTCCGGTGGAATATCGAAAACCGTGTTATGGGGCGGCAGCGGCTCCTTGCGGAAAAATTCGGGCAGCCTGTCGTGGGCCGGGGTGAAGCCGGCGCGCCGGTTGAATTCTCTCTCAACGCGCAGCACCTGGCGACCCATCTCCATTATGTCCTCCATGGAATGGTTATCACCGTTCTTGGCATTCCAAATATCAAGCACCGTCGGCCACCCGTCAGGGTTGTCCAGCAGGGCAAAGGCAACAAATATGCAAAGGCCCATGCTGTCCAGCGCCGCAGTGGCAACCTGCAGGTTAACTGAAAGCTCCACCTGGCCTTCAGCTTTGAGCGGGTCAACGTAGCCGCCGGTTTTTAATACGTTCATGGTTACGGCATATCCGGCGGTATGATCGGCGCCCATGGTGGTCATGGCGTATGTCGCGCCTATCCCTTTAACCGCACGGGGGTCGTAGGCCGGCAGGTGCTGGCCCTTAACGGTGGCCACCCTGGTGACGCCGTAGGTTTTGCCAACGGTATCGGCGCCCTGGCCGATAATATGGCCCAGTGGCGTATCTCTGCCCACTTCCTCCAGCAGATTGATCGCCGCCCGGCCGTCACCAAACGGGATGATGCCCGCCTCCATGGCTACTCCCAGCGCGCCCCCCGCTTCAATGGTGTCAAGCCCGAGATCATTGCAGATCCGGTTTAGCTTGGCCACCACATCAAGATCGTCAATCTCCAGGTTTGCGCCCAAAGCCCAGGCTGTCTCGTATTCAATGGGTGAACAAAGAGCTTCGCCGTTTTCATCGGGGTAAATATTGGAGCAGCGAATGACGCAGCCAGGATGACAGTTATGCGTTGGCGTCCCCACACCACCCCTGGCCTTGGCGCGGGCCGACAATTCCTCGCCGCTGATCTTGCCGGCGCCCTCAAAGCGCCCGTAGCGGAAGTTCCTGGTGGGCAGGGCGCCGGCCTCGTTAATAATATTCATCAGCACGTTGGTGCCGTACAACGGCAGCCCTTCACCGCTGACGGGGTGCTCGCGAAGAATTTTGGCAAACTTTTTGGACGCCTCACTGTATTTCTCTTTATCGGCAACCGGCGCATCAAAGGTTTTACCCGTGTCTACAACGACAGCTTTGAGCTTTTTAGAGCCCATCACGGCTCCCAGGCCACCGCGACCGGCAAACCTGCCAGGTCCTCCTTCGGGGTCGTTGCAGGAAATACCCGCGTTGGCCATTTTGCGTTCGCCGGCCGGGCCGGTACAAATACAATAAACTTTCTCATGATAGCGGCCTCGTATCCTGCTATTAAACTCATAAGTGCCAAGGCCGGCAAATTCCCCCGCAGGCTCCAACCTGGCGCCCGCATCGGAAATATGCAGCAGGTGATACTCATCACCTTTTGGCATTCCTTCCACAATTATGGACTTGTAGCCGAGGCTGGCCAGCTTGTGGGCCAGCGGTGTGCCTGCGTTTGCTTCCTTAATGCCGCCGGTGAGCGGGCTTTTAGCGCCAAAAGAAAGCCTGCCGGAATTGGGGCACTTTGTGCCGGATAGAATTCCGGGAGCGATAATTAGCTTGTTGCCTTCGCCCAAAGGATGGCAGGTCGCATCGACTTCGTCCAACAAAATGCGCGAGGTCAACCCGCGCCCACCCAGGTCCTTATATGCCTCCGGTACTTTCTCTTCCTTAACAGTTAAATCCGACATATTGACCCGTAATATTTTTTCCATACTCAACACCACCGTTTGATTCAATTTCAGTATATATTTCCATGATTTTTAATTTTTCATACCAGCCACACCAAATGTAACGTTTTTACAAATAAAAAAACCCTTTCACAACGAAAGGGCCGGGATTATGAGCCCGCATTCTTTCCTGCAATTTTAGCCCATGAATCCTTTAACGATACGATTCGGTTAAAAACCAATCCACTTTCTGAAGAATCCCTATCAACACAGAAATAACCCTGCCTGAGAAACTGGAAACGGGTTCCGGGCTTGGCCCCGGCAAATTCAGGCTCAACATAACACTCATTTAGAACTTCCAGCGAATTTGGATTTAAATTGCTGGTAAAATCTTCGTCTTCTTCCGGGTTATCTTTCAAGAATAAGTGGTCATACAAACGAACTTCCGCCTTGATTGCATGTTCCGCCGAAACCCAGTGCAGCGTCCCCTTTACCTTGCGCGAATCTGCGGAAGAACCACTGCGTGTTTCCGGGTCATAGGTGCAGTGCAGCTCAATAATTGCACCTGTTTGTTCATCCTTGACCACCCGCTCGCACTTAATGATATAAGCATGCTTTAGGCGGACTTCCTTGCCGGGTGAGAGGCGGAAGAACTTTTTCGGCGGGTCTTCCATAAAGTCGTCCCGCTCAATATAAATTACGCGGGAGAAGGGAACCCGGCGTGTCCCCATATCCGGGTTTTCGGGATTATTTTGGGCATCCAGCATTTCCACCCGGTCCCCGGGGTAATTGTCAATAATTACTTTAAGCGGGCGCAATACGGCCATGACCCGCGGGGCCCGTAGGTTTAAATCCTCCCTGATGCAGTGCTCCAGGTAAGCTATATCCACGACGCTGTTTGCTTTAGCCACCCCAATGCGCTCGCAGAAATCACGTATCGACTCGGGCGTATAGCCGCGCCGACGCAGGCCGGATATGGTTGGCATCCTGGGGTCGTCCCACCCGCTGACATACCCTTTCTCAACCAGATGCCTCAGCTTTCTTTTACTCATTACGGTATGGCTTAAATTCAACCTGGCAAATTCAATTTGCTGAGGAGGATTCTTTATATTAACCGCCTCCAGCACCCAGTCATAAAGGGGCCGGTGGTCCTCAAATTCACAGGTGCAAATGGAATGGGTAATCCCCTCAATGGCGTCGGAAAGCGGGTGAGCGTAGTCATACATCGGGTAGATGCACCATTTATCGCCTGTGCGATGGTGCGTAGCCCGCATAATACGGTAAATAACGGGGTCGCGCAAATTCAAATTGGGCGATGCCATATCAATTTTAGCCCGCAATACTTTGCTGCCGTCTGCAAACTCACCGGCCCGCATTCTTTCAAACAGATCCAGGTTTTCTTCCACCGAACGGCTGCGGTATGGGCTTTCCTTCCCGGGCTGAGTCAAAGTGCCCCGGTACAGTCTGATTTCATCCGGGCTTAAATCACAAACGTAGGCCTTGCCGGCTTTAATCAGCTGAACTGCATATTCATAAAGACGTTCAAAATAATCGGATGCGTAAAACAACCGGTCGCCCCAGTCGAAGCCAAGCCACCTTACGTCTTCTTTAATGGAATCCACGTATTCCACTTCTTCTTTGCTCGGGTTTGTATCGTC
Organism: Desulfotruncus alcoholivorax DSM 16058; assembly: GCF_000430885.1. GTDB lineage: Bacteria > Bacillota > Desulfotomaculia > Desulfotomaculales > Desulfallaceae > Desulfotruncus > Desulfotruncus alcoholivorax. The sequence continues at coordinate 112,930 of NZ_AUMW01000012.1, forward strand.
AAATCTCAGGTTACACAGGCCACCATAAAGTAACGCTGTTCCGAAGTTTAAGCATATAGATTTAGCGTGTCCAATATGTAAGTACCCGTTCGGCTCGGGTGGAAACCTGGTATGAACACGGTCATATTTCTTGCTTCGCAGATGTTCTTCAATAATATTATGAATAAAATTACCTGTTTTTGCAGTTGTCATTACAAAATGCTCCCTCTTTATATTTGGTTTATATTGGGGACCACCTTTGGCCCTAAAGTCCCGGCCCCCAAGAAAAGGTGTGTCTCCTTTCCTCGTTTTTCCATATATTGCCCAAAAATCTATAAAATAATTATTTTTTATTCTACAGGAGAAACCGGCACAAAACAATATTTCCTAAAATTTTTGCTTGCACAATGTAGCATATTACCTTGTTATCGTGACATTACTTGTGGTACGGCTCATTTCTCAATATTCTGAAAGCACGGTAAATCTGTTCAAGCAAAATTACTCGCATAAGCTGGTGTGGAAAGGTCATTTGGGAGAATGACAACCGCCAATCTGCCCGCTGCAATGCTTCACCCGGCAGGCCCAAAGTACCTCCGATGAGAAATGTAATATCGCTTTGCCCGTCAAGGGCCAGTTTTTCCATACGGGCAGCCAGGCCTTCTGAAGATACCTGTTCACCCTGCACATCCAGGGCTATGACATATGAGCCGCCCCGAACCTGCCTGGCCATCCGCTGCCATTCCCTAACTTTGATGTTGTCCTCTTCTGTTATTGATAAACCTTCAGCAAAGCCCTCGCCGGGCGTTTCTTTCAATTCCAGACGGCAGTATGACCGCAGTCGCTTTGCATATTCCCCAACGGCTTCCCGCCAGTGTTTTTCTTTTAATTTCCCAACAGCAAGCACGGTTATCTTCAGCATTTTCCACCTTCCAAAAAAATCTCACCTAAATAAAATAACACCCCTGGAATAATTTAATCAACTCCACAGGTGTTATGTTAAATCTAATCACTGCCGCTTATAATCTTTCAACCTGAACTCCCAACCTTGTTAGCTTTTCTTCCAGGCGGTCATACCCCCGGTCAATAAAATAAGCATTGGAGATAATTGTTTTCCCCCGGGCAATTAAGCCGGCTATCACCAGTGACGCACCGGCCCGCAGGTCAGTGGCCCTGACACTGGTTCCTTGCAATCCCTTGACCCCTTCAATTACGGCCATGCGGCCCTCCACTTTGATCCGGGCACCCATCCTTTTAAGTTCGTCGGCAATCTGGAAACGGTTCTCAAATATATTCTCAATAATCACACTGGTACCCTCAACAATTGAAAGAAACGCCATCATTTGTGACTGCATATCCGTGGGAAATCCGGGATAAGGTAATGTTTTTATATCAACAGGATGCAATTTGCCATTGCCTTTAACCACCAGGTTGTCTCCTTCCTCTGCCACATAAATCCCGGCCTCACGCAGTTTAGCACAGATAGGTTCAACATGAGGAGGGATGATGTTTTCAAGTACCAGGTGGCCCCGGGTGGCAGCAGCCGCAACCATGAATGTGCCGGCTTCTATCCGATCAGGAATGACAGCGTAACGGACACATCCCCCAAGTTCCTTTACCCCTTCAATTTTAATTATATCAGTACCGGCGCCGCGCACCTTGGCCCCCAGGCAGTTAAGGAAATTTGCCAGGTCCACTATTTCAGGTTCTTTAGCCACGTTTTCCAGCACTGTTTGTCCTTCAGCCAAACAGGCGGCCATCATAATATTCTCTGTTGCCCCCACGCTGGGAAAATCAAGGTAAACACGGGCGCCCTTCAGCCGGCCGCGGGTTTTTCCCAGGACAAACCCGCCGTCAAAACTGATATCCGCCCCAAGAGAGGACAACCCCTTGAAATGCAGATCCATCGGCCTAATACCAATGTTGCAGCCGCCGGGAAGGGAAACCCTGGCACAACCAAACCTGGCCAGCAGAGGCCCCAGCAATAAATTCGATGCTCTTAGTTTTTTTACCAAATCGCAAGGCGGGTCTGCCGCTGTTTTAGCCGGTGCAATTATTCTCAGAGAGGAATCATCCACCCAGGCAACCGCCGCACCTAAACACCTGATAATATCCAGCATAACCCGTACATCATTGATGTCCGGAATGTTTTCCAGCAGCACCTCTTCGCCAGCCATGATCGAGGCGCTCAAAATAGCCAGCGCCGCGTTCTTAGCCCCACTGATGCGAACTCTCCCACTTAATGGCTTGCCCCCGCATATAACAAGCTTCTCCATTTAAGACATTTCCTCCCGCCTGTCCCTAATATGCCGCATATTCATCATATTCACCCTGTTTCAGCCAGTAATGCCATTCCTTTTCAAACTGTCCCAGGTCCAGTCCGAGGGCTTGTTTGAGCGAACCATTAAAACTATTGCCCTGGGCCAGGCTATTTATAATCTTATGCAAACCGTTTTCACCATAGACCGCAACAATAAATTGAATCGCGTTCAATGATTGCCGGTAAGCCAGTGATTGATCAGGTAATGAGTCGAAATTTCGGTCCATCTTTTTTAATGGATACAACTCTTGTTCCGAAATTCCTGCCTGGTCATCAAAGATAAATCCAGTAATTTTATATTCTTCGTACTGGGCTACACCTTCGGTAAACCAGCGGGGGTAATTTCCATGCGCCACGTAATCCAATATCAGGTGAGTCATTTCATGCGCCATGGGGCCTGCCTTCTGAAAAATTTGTTTTATCGTTCCAGAGTCGTTTGCATTAATCCAAGCTTCCGGCGCAAGCACCCTGATCACGCCACCCCAGTAAACACCCATGGCATTTTCACTGGCAGGCCAATTAAAACTGGCATTCAATTCTTCCTTGGAAGAATAAATAACGATAGGTATCTTTTTCTCAGGCTTATAAGAAAAATCACTGCAGATACGGTGATAAAAAAGAAGGGAACTTTCCTGAACCAAACGGGCCGCCTGTTCATTGCCACGATAGCGAATTATAAACTGGTTATCTTCAATTTGATGCCAGCCGTGGGTTTTTAATAGCATTTGCCCTCTGGCAACGTCTCTAAAAATAGAATAAACATATCCTCTTAACCCATCCGGCACCCGAATCAGTAAAAAAACGCTAACTGTAAAAAGAACTGCCAGCAATGCCGAAACCAACTTGGCAGTTCTGTAATTGGAATGAAACACCGTCTCTTCATTTGGTATTGGATTATAATTCATAGCTTCACCTTTTATTGATTAGTAATTTAATTATATAATTAATCAGGTCCGCTCTGTCGAGGTAAAATCTAACAAAAAACAGGCCAGAGAAACCCTGGCCCCAAACCTAATTCTTTTATTTTTCAGCTTTTAATGCTTGAATCATTTGCCGTGCTTTATCCACATCAAGGCCTTCTTTTTGCAACTTAACAAACTCTTCCAGCTCTTTGATCCCTTTTTGTACCTCTCTTTTATCATCGCCACGGTAAGCATAAAATTGCCCGAGTAAATAGTGCGCCTCGGCATCAGCAGGAGTTTGCTTGACCACTTGTTCAACCTGGCTTATGGCATTGTCATACTGCCCCATTAGATAATACGTAGTCGCAAGGTCTTTGCTTATTTTTCCGTCCCCCGGTTTAATCTCCAGGGCTTTTTTGTAGGTTTCAACCGCCTGCTGACCGTTGCCGTTTTGCCAGTATAAAGCCGCCAACTTGCCCAGCAGATCCGAATCATCAGGCTTTTCCTTAACTTGTTTTTCCAGGTCGGCTATTTGTTTATCTATACTTACCTCAGGTTGCTGTTGCTGCTGAGCGGTTGTTTCACTGGAATTATTTGGTATGTTATTCCGGCTGCCAAAGGCCCAGAACATGGAAGAGCCAATCAAGCCCACACCCAAAACAACTGTTAGCACAAGAAAAACAATTTTTTGCTGTTTTTTGCGCTTGGCTACATTAATAAATGAAAAAGTATCTGTTTTTTTCTTGGCCAAGTTTGTCCGCCCCCTTGCCGTAATCCACAAAATACACAAAACAATTATACATTAAATGACCTGTTAGGAAAACAGCTTTTGCTTGGAAGTTGCGGACCCGCCCGGGTATAAATTTATAGTATTCAGTAGTCAGAATTCAGTAGTCAGAATTCGGAATGCTTCGAGAGGATAAACCGTTCTCTCATACTGACGCCTGATTTCTGACTCCTAAGTAGTTATGAATATTAAATAAACAGGGACGGGTTTTTATGCACCCCGCCAACTATTACTTCAAAGTGCAGGTGCGGCCCCGTTGAATTGCCGGAAGAGCCGGACCGCCCGATAAATTGGCCTCGCTCAACCCGCTGCCCCGGCTTAACGGTTGCGGAAGAAAGATGCGCATACCTGGTAACGACGCCTCCGCCATGGCTTATATCAATACGCAGACCGTAACCGCCGGAGTAACCCACCCTCATTATGGTGCCGGCCTCGGCCGCCACCACGGGGCTTCCATAATTAGCCGCTATATCCACGCCTTCGTGTACCCTACCCCAGCGCTTGCCGAAGGGAGAAACAATTGCACCCACTGTGGGGTAAGCCAAACGGCCATTTCCACCACGAAAAGCAAGCAATTTCTTTTCGCCCTTGGCTACGATTTGTGGCACAGGAGCTTGCAGCACTTTTGCTTCAACAACCTTTTTACTTATCTCAACACCGTTTTCCGTGGTAACGTTATAAACAACTTCTCTCCGGCCGGACTTACCCCGCTGGACCAATTTTTTTTCACCAGAATACAAACTGCTGTCAACCTTTTCCTGCACCCGGAAAGCCATCTCCTCCTGGCGGGTTTCAGTGTAGGTGGCGATAACGTCAACCAGCGGAGAGGTCTGTGAAATAACAACTTCCTGGCCAATTTGCATTGTTTCCGGCCTTAAGTTCGGGTTGGACCGCATCAATTCCTCCACATCAATATGGGCCGCTGAAGCGATATCCCAAAGGGTATCCCCCTCTTTGATTTTATATTTTCTTGCCTCGCTGCCGCCAAACCTGATATACTCCACAGCCTTATCTGCATCTGCCAGCTCTACAGGGCTAACTTCAGCAGGTTTTAGTTCCACTTTTTGTTTAAAGGTAACTGATTTATCACCATTGCCTTTATATGCATTCAATAAACTATCCAGCACTTTTTGACCGGCCTGTTGGTCCTTGACGGCAACAACCATTTTACCGTTTACAAAAATCCCTGTGGCGCCATATTGAACATCCATTTTACCGGCCAGCAGTTTCTGTATCTCTCCTTTGTCGACCACGGAGGAAAAATTCCAGCTGGGCCTGTACTTGATCTCCTCGCTTATCTTAACCGGCATACCGGTAACCAGCTCAAGGTGGTTGAAATACTCCTCCACCGCTGTTTCTGCAACTTTCCGGCTTGATGCAACGGCAATAACCTCGTCTCCCATTACCACGGCACATTTTGCTGAGCCAAAGAAAGTCAACACCGCAATTACCGGGATACACACCAACAGCATTATTTTTAAAACAGGACGTGAACCTTTTATTGGGGCTGCCCCACTTAATAAAGTTTTTAAATAAACAACTAATTTACTATTTATATGATTTCCCTCAGATATAGTGACCACTCCTCACGCAAGCTAAAGTTGGCAACATATTTATAGCACAACTGCTTCATTATACCATAGTTATACATATACCGCAATTTTTCCATTAATCATGATAACAGGGGGCTTAAGCCGCCCCCTGTTATCATGATTTGTCAATTTTCTATTAAGACTTGCTATTATTCGATATAGCTTAAGTATAGCTTTTATTCAGCATTACCTTTAGATACAACGCGCATTCAAGCCGCTTACGGGCAAGAATGCAGCCCAACCGGTAAGGTTCGAGCAGGCTGTTGTTAAAGGCCAGGGCATTGGCATGGCACCCGCCGCTGCAGTTAAATTTAGCCCAGCAGTTTTTACAGGCGTTTTTATTATAAATATGTGCCTTTGCGAATAAATATGCCGTTTTTTTGTCAACAGCGCCATTAAAAACTGTACCCATCTTGTATTCATCCCGCCCCACGAACTGGTGGCAGGGATATAAATCCCCTTGCGGGGATACAGCCAGGTATTCCAGGCCGGCACTGCACCCAGTTAAACGTTTCGCCAGGCAGGGTCCTTCTTCAAGCTCAACGTTAAAGTGAAAAAAGTCAATCGGGTTCCCATTTTGATGATTTTCTAGAATAAACCTGGTTAACTTTTCGTATTCCAGCATTATTTCCGGAACATCTTCATCACGCAGCGCATAATCAGTGCCTGCTCCTGCCACAACCGGCTCCACCGATATTTTACGGCAACCCAACTCGGCCAGGTGCCGCACATCCTCGGAGAAGTCCAGATTATGCCTGGTAAATGTCCCCCTGACATAATGTTCTCCAACATATGGTGAATTAATAAACTGTACGACTCTTTCCGCCACCCGGCCATAACTGCCTTTACCGGCGGGGGTAGGGCGCATGCGGTCATGAACACCGGGGCGGCCGTCAATGGAAAGTACCACTGCCAGATTATTTTCTCCGACAAAACGCTGCAAATCAAGATCAAACAGTAAAGTATTGGTAGTAAGTGTAAATTTTATTTCTTTGCCGGCTTCCCTGGCCTTAACCTGCCCGTAATCAACCAATTCCAACATCACCGGGCGGTTAAGCAGCGGCTCCCCGCCAAAAAAATCCACCTCTACATGCCTGCGGCTGCCGGATGCCGCAAGCAAAAGATCTAATGCCTTGCGCCCAACATCCGCAGGCATTAGCCCGCGGTCGCCCCCAAAGTCACCCTGCCCGGCAAAGCAGTAGCGGCAGCGCAAATTACAGTCATGGGCCAGGTGAAGGCACAGCGCCTTGACCATAGGTTCACGCTCCGGCAATGTTATACCCCCCGCCAGGGGATCGGCGGAAAAAAGCAGCCCTTTATCTTTTAATTCTGCTATTTCCTCCAATATTTCTTCCACCACCGCAGTTCCGTAAACCGGGCCATACTTGGCCTTGAGTTCATTTACCGCCAGTGTTTCATAATCTTTAATTAAATTAAAAGACGGTTCGTCCACAACGTGAACCTGGTTGCTGTTAACATCAAAAACAATATTGGTGCCGTCAAACGTATAGGCATGGATCAAACCATTCATCCCCTTAAAAAAAAGACCTCATCCCGTTAGGGATCAGGTTCTTTATTTGTTATTTCTGTTTTCGCAAGCCTGATTGCCTACCGTACAGGAAGTCTTGCAAGCTGACTGGCATGAGGTCCGGCATTCGCCGCAACCGCCCTTGCGCATACTTTCCTGCAGCGTCCGCCCGCTTAATGTTTTTATGTGTTTGCCCATCTGTCTGCCTCCTTAATTAAATATCTAATAAATTATATGCCATTATAGGAATAATACGCAAGCCAATTTCAATTAATGCTTGTTTTTAACCGGTTTCTCCTCAAAGCCAAAACACTCCTTACCTGTAGCCTTTAAAACTTCAGCAGAGGGGTTATATTTGGTCTTTATGCCATAAATTCTACAGCCGTTAGGAAATCTTCCATCCCAGGTTATGTAATAATGTTTGCATTTAAAGCAGTTTCTGGTTTTTTCCATAATACTTCTAATCTCTTCGTTAATACTTTTAATCTCTTCGTTCAAGCGTTCAACGCCGTTTGTGGTACGTAGACGGCGACGATACTTTTCCGGCAAAATATGTTCCCTTACCCAACCCAATTCGTAATTGACCCATTTTGATACTTGCTGATTTTCTATCGAAATATTGGTCTTCTGCACCTTCAGACAATATGTAATCCAAAGTTAATTTATTATTATACTCCGATAGGCTCATAAAGGATACCCCCAGCATTCTGTTCAAAACAAGTATAACATACAGTTCCCCCAAAAGAATTAAAAAATATTCTTTAAAAAAGTCGAGCTTTAGGTAGTAATTTTGTGTTTTCGTTTTATTTACTTCTGCAATTAAAATATTCTTCGGAATCAATTATAAATAAACCTTTTTGCAATGTATTGGGGAGTTAGCCGGCCTTGGCCGGGTTTATAACTCCGCAGATAGTATCCCTTGCAGGCACCAGACGTTTTTTAACCGCAGCCTAAACCGAAAGTTGTTCCCTAAAGGGCAGCAACATTTTCACAGTAAGGCAACTGCCCACCAATTTCTCATTGGCGCAACAGCGCCCCACACAACCGGGACCGCAGCAGCGGCCACCTGGTTTACAGCAGACCAGCAGCAATACTCAGGATAAAACCACCAAAAGAATAACTAGCGAAATGGGAAGGGTATACCCGGACCCACAGAGGCCGGCGAGCACGCTGCCGGGAATTCATGACCCCAGGGACTGCCACAAAGAATTCCCGGCAGCGTGCGGCCCTGTCCCAAAAGGACGGCCCGACAGGACCGGAGCTGGTGTACGTAATTATCATAACGATACGCCGCCCCCTCGGGCACCAAATGGGCACCAAAAAGGCCTCCGGAGGATTATGTAAATCCCCGGAGGCCTTGATATTACTGGAGCGGGTGACGAGGATCGAACTCGCAACCCTCAGCTTGGGAAGCTGATGCTCTACCATTGAGCTACACCCGCTTGGGTTAAGCAGCATATATTATTATAACATTTTTGACATGAAAGTCAAGTCAGCTTTTTCTATTGTGTGAGCGCTTGTTTTCTTGACTTTAAGAAATTCTATGATATAATACGTTCTTTTAAGAAAACCTAAGTATAACCTGTAACATTTATAACATTTTGCACTATTTGTGATTTGATGTTGTTATTATATTTAATTACAATGTACATACTATTAA